>JBGPOW010000005.1:0-51890 GCA_041488235.1 Binatia bacterium | reverse complement strand
CCGTCGGTGTCGTGGTCTGAGTGGCCGTCGCAGTGGCGGTGGATGTCGGCGTCACGGTCGCGGTCCGGGTGGGCGTTCCGGTGGCCGTGGCCGACCGGGTCGGTATCGGAATGCCTGTTGGGGTTGCCGTGAGCGTCGGCGTGGCCGTGAGTGTCGGCGTGGGTGTGACCGTCTGAGTGGCGGTGCCCGTTGGGGTCGCCGAAGCTGTGACGGTCGGCGTCGCCGTAGTTGTCGCCGTCACTGTCGGCGTCGCGGTGGCGGTGCGGGTCGCAGTCGTCGTGGCCGTTGCTGTTGCTGTCGGAGTCACAGTGCGCGTCGCCGTGGGAGTCGGAGTCGCCGTCGGTGTCGTGGTCTGAGTGGCCGTCGCAGTGGCGGTGGATGTCGGCGTCACGGTCGCGGTCCGAGTGGGCGTTCCGGTGGCCGTGGCCGACCGGGTCGGTGTCGGAATGCCTGTTGGGGTCGTCGTGACGGTGGGCGCGGGGGCCACGCTGATGATCTGATTGATCAGGACCGTCACATCATTGCTGTTCCAGTTGGCGGTGGCGACATCGAGGTCGCCGTCGCCGTCGAAGTCCCCCAAGGCGATGCTGAACGGAGTATTGCCGGTGTTGTAGGTGGTGGCCGGGCCGAATGTGCCGTCGCCGTTTCCAAGCAGCACGCTGATGGTCATGCCGGCGGGATTGCTGCCACTGGGATAATTGCCCGCGACGTTGGCGCTGAGCAGATCGAGCATGCCGTCATGGTTCATATCGCCGATCGCCACGCCTTTGGGCTGCTGGCCGGTCGCATAGTTGACGGCATTGGCGAAGGTTCCGTTACCGTTTCCTAGGAAGACGCTGATGTTGTTCGAGCCCTCGTTCGCAGTGGCCAGATCAATCCTGCCGTCGCCGTTGAGGTCGGCGGCGCGAAGCGAGTGGGGCTGGGTACCGGTGCTGTAGTAGACCGGATTGGCAAACGTGCCGTTGCCGTTGTTGAGCAGGACCGCGACGTTGTTGCTGTCATGATCGGCGATCGCCAGGTCAGGCTTGATGTCGCCGTTGAAATCGACCGCCACGACGGAGTGCGGGGCGTTGCCGATGGTGTAGTTCGTGCCGGTCGAATATACGCCGCTGCCGTTATTGAACAGCACTCGCACCAGCGTGGTTCCCCAGCCGGCCTCGGCGATGTCGAACTTGGTGTCGCCGTCGAAATCAGCCACGGCGAGTTCATGTGCGCCGCTGGTGCCGGTGTAATCGACCTTGGGCAGGAATGTGCCGTCGCCTTTGTTCAGCAGGACACTGACCATCGCCGAGCCTTGATCGGGAGTCGCGAGGTCGAGCTTGCCGTCGCCATTGAAATCTTTGGCGACGACGGATTTTGGCGTGGTGCCGGTGGCGTAACTGACGGCTGACTGGAATGTTCCATCGCCGTTTCCGAGAAGGATGCTCACGGTGCTCGCGCCGGCGTTGGCGACGATCAGATCGAGCTTACCATCTCCATTGAGATCGACCGTCGTTACGCCGTGAGCTTCGCTGCCGGTGGGATAACTCACCGGCGGAGCGAATGTCAGCGGTGCCCCAAGTGCCCTCGTTGGTGCGGCCAGGAGTATGGCGGCTAGGCAGCCGACCACGGCGACGGTCGCGACCCGAGGCTGGACCATGAGGTGACCCGGAGGATCCCCTCGACGAGCCGCGAGAAGCGCGCGGATCACCACTGTCCCCGGCCCGGGAGATCTCAATCGACGAGCGACCATCGAGCGTTGGCTTGGCTGGGTACGCACTGCGGACGCAGAGGCTTGGTGAATCTTTCTATCATGAAGTGATCGCGAACGGGCAGGATCTTGCGCTCGCTTTGCGAGCGGGCTTTCCATCGCACCGCGAGCCGGGCTAGAGATCATCGTGCGCTGCAATAGATGCGGGACGCTTGTCGCGCTCGCGGCGGTCGTAACACTCGTCGAAGCGGCCGCGGCGCAAGAGCTCACCGGGACGTGGGTCCCGCAGGATCTGACTGCGGAGATCCTCGCACACCAGCCACAGAACGTACGCGTGCTGGCCATTCGAGAGGCGCACGCTGGTCTGATCGGGAAGCTCATCGTTCCGACGCTCACCGGCATTCCGGTGGCCGTGGAGCAACACGGCGACCGCGTACGGCTGGCCATCCAGATGGCGCGCGGGATGGAAATGCCGCTCGAGGGAACGCTCACGGCCGATCACCTGAGCCTCGCGGCGCCGAGCAGTACGCAGCCGCCGACGATGCTGCGGAGACCCTCCGAAGAGGAGCGTCAATTGCTCGAGCGTCTCGCGCCCAAGAAGCTCCCGATCCCGCCCATGAAGGCACTCCCCGGCAACGGTCTTGCCCGCACGCCGCCCATGGGATTCAGCACCTGGAACCACTTCCAGACCGAGATCGACGATCGCACGATCCGGGACATCGCCGACGCCTTGGTGGCAACCGGCATGCGCGATGCCGGCTACGTGTACGTCAACATCGACGACGGCTGGCAGGGCGAGCGCGACGAGCACGGTTCGCTTCATTCCAATCCCAAGTTTCCAGACATGAAGGCGCTCGCCGATCATCTCCATGGGCGCGGCCTGAAGTTGGGGATCTACACCTCGCCCGGACCGAAGAGCTGCGCCGGATTCGAAGGCAGCTACGGCCACGAGGAGCAGGATGCGCGGACGTTTGCAGAATGGAGCGTCGACTACGTCAAGTACGACTGGTGCAGCGCCGGGCTGATCTACGACGATGCCGAGATGCCGGCAGTGTATCTCAAGATGGCCGAGGCGATCCGCGCCACCGGCAGGCCCATGGTGTTCAGCATCTGCCAGTATGGGCGCGCCGACGTCTGGAAATGGGGCGCTGGTGCGGGCGGGAACCTGTGGCGCACGACCGGCGACATCGCCGATCAGTGGCCGGTCATGTCGACGATCGGCTTCGCGCAGGAAGAGCTCACACCGTTTGCCGGGCCCGGCCACTGGAACGACCCAGACATGCTCGAGGTGGGAAACGGGCATATGACCGCGGCCGAGTACCGAACGCACATGAGTCTCTGGGCCCTGCTCGCGGCGCCGCTCATCGCCGGGCACGACGTCAGGAGCTCCGCACCGGACACGGTCGCGCTGTTGACCAACCGCGAGGTGATCGCGATCGATCAGGATCCGCGCGGACGGCCGGGAAGACGCGTCGTGCAGCGCGGGCCGCTCGAGGTCTGGACGCGGCCCCTCGAAGGCAAGAGAACCGCAGTGGCGCTCTTCAACCGGGGCGCGATGCCGGCCAAGATCGAGGCGAGCTTTGCCGAGCTCGGGATCGACGGACGACCCGCCGCGCTCGACGTTTGGGCACAGCGTTCGCTCGAGCTGGGGGGAAGCGTTTCGGCGGACGTCGAACCACACGGGGTCCTGCTCCTGGTGCTCGAACCGTCCAAGGAAGACGACCCGAGTAAGTCGCCGAGAAATAGGTAGAGAGCTGATCGACTTCACGTCCTAGCCCGTTGCTCGGCGGAGATGCTCGTGGCATTGCTCGCGGAGCGCGTAACCCGGGAGGTGGCGATGCCTGAGCTGTGGCGGCATGGTGCGGGCGAGCTCGCGGCGATGATCGCCGGCAAGAAGGCGTCGTCGCTCGAGGTCGTCGAAGCGCACCTGAAGCGGATCCAAGCCGTCAACCCGACGTTGAATGCCGTGACCCGGGTGCTCGCCGAGGAGGCGCGCGCCGCCGCGGCCGCGGCCGATCGCGCCGTCGCCGCGGGCTTCCCGCTGGGGCCATTGCACGGGGTTCCCTTCACGGTGAAGCAGAACATCGACCTCGTCGATTGCTCGACGAACTGGGGACTCCCAGCGCTGGCCGAGGCCATGCCGCCGCTGGATTCGCCCGTCGTCGAGCGCATGAAGGCAGCGGGCGCGATCCCGATCGGACGCACCAATTGTCCGGACATGGCACTGCGCGTCTCCACCGACTCCTCGCTCTACGGGTTGACCCGCAACCCCTGGCATCTGGGCCGCACCACGGGTGGCTCCTCCGGCGGCGAAGGCGCGGCGCTGGCCTCCGGCATGAGCCCGATCGGTCTCGGCAACGACATCGGTGGCTCGCTGCGCAACCCGGCCACGTGTTGTGGCGTCGCGTCGCTCAAGCCGTCCGCCGGCCGCGTCCCGCTATGCACCGTCATCCCCGCGATCGACGGGCCGGCCTCCTTCCAGCTGATGCCCGTCGAAGGCCCGATGGCGCGGCACGTGGCCGATGTTCGGCTCGGCCTCAGCATCGTTGCCGGCCGCCATCCTCGCGACCCGTATTCCGTGCCGGCGCCGATGGCGTCGCCGCGAGCCGCCGGCCGGCGCTTGCGGGTCGCTGCGCTGCCGGAGCCCCCGGGCGGATCGACGGACCCTCGCGTCGCCGCGCGCGCGCGGGCCGCGGCCGACGCGCTCGCGACCGCCGGCTACGAGGTCGTCAGCACCGTCCCACCCCGATTCGAGGAGGTGGTTGCTACCTGGTCGGCTTTCATCGCGGCCGACATCCGCGTCCTCCAGCCCACGATTGGACCGCTCATGTCCGAGGACGCCAATCGGTTTCTCGGCTTCTTCGTGGACGCGATGCCGGTGGTCGATCTGACTGGTTACATCGGACTATTGATGACCCGGCAGTCGCTGATCCGCGACTGGCAGCAATGGTTCACCGGCGTCGACCTCATGCTGACCCCGACGTGGACGCAGCTGCCATTCGCCCACGGCTGGGATGCGGCCAGCCGCGAGAACACGCAAGCGACGGCGGAACTCATGCGCTGTGTCACCATTGCCAACCTCCTGGGTCTGCCATCGGCATGCGTGCCGGCGGGCTTGGTCGATGGACTGCCGGTCGGAGTGATGATCACCGGCGACCGCTTTGCCGACGACAAGACACTCGACGCCGCGGAGGTCGTCGAGGCGGCGTTCGGCCTCGCGACGCCGATCGACCCCGTCCGCGGGGAGGTCGGTTCGTGAGCAGACTTGCTGCGCCTCCTACGATGTTTCCAGGGGGCTTGCCTGCGAAGCGGGTCCGCGGTGGAATGTGGTCATGACCGCCACCACGCATCGTCTCCTCCTCGGCGCCGTTGCCGCGCTGCTCGCGCTCCCACCGACCACGATGGCAGCCGGTGACCCGCTCAAGGTCGACCTGATCTTCTCGAATTCAACCGGCGCCGATCAGCTCTGTCTGCGCGACGGTACAGGCGAGTACGTCTGCGGCGATCTCGCCGAAGGGTCCACCGGTGCGCGGGCCGTCGCGGCCGGCGATGTGGATGGGGACGGCGCGCTCGACGTCGTACTCGCCCTGGGTCCTGACCGGCTGAATCGCCTGTGCCGCGGGGACGGGGCGGGCAGCTTCACGTGCAGTGACATCGGTACCCGCCCTACCACGACGGGAGCGATCGCCCTCGGGGATTTGAACGGCGATGGTACCCTCGACGCCGTCTTCGGCAACGGCGCCAACCAGCGCAATCAGGTATGCCTCGGCGACGGCGCGGGCAACTTTTCGTGCGGTGAGATGGACAGCGACGGCGGTGAGACCCACGCGATCGCGATCGGCGACGTGAACGGCGACGGCTCGCCCGACATCGTCTTCGCAAGGGCCGGCAGCCCGAGCCAGGTGTGTCTCGGGGACGGGGCCGGTGCCTTCACCTGCGCGGCGATCAGCCCGAACACCGATGACACCTTCGGGGTCGCCCTCGGCGACGTGAACCACGACGGCAAACTCGACGCCGTGCTCGCCAACGTCGAGCGCATGCCCGATCGGCAAAACCCCCAGCACAATCGCGTGTGCCTCGGCGACGGCGCGGGCCATTTCGCCTGCCATGACATGAATGCGGACAGTTACCGGTCGACCGCTGTCGCTCTCGGGGATCTCGATCGAGACGGCAATCTCGACGCGGTGTTCGCGAACACCAACCAGGGATCGAGTCAGGCATGCTTCGGCGATGGCCACGGCGACTTCGATTGTCGTCGGGTCGACAGCCAAGCCTCCTCGTCGAGCGGCGTGGTCCTGGTGGATCTCGACGGCAACAGGACGCTCGACATCGTCTTCTCCAGCGCCATCGTGCAACGCCGGGAGCCCAACCGTGCCTGCCTCGGCGACGGCCACGGTGCGTTCGACTGTCGGAACATCACCACCGATCTCTTCGACAGCAGCGGCGTCACGACCGGACAGTTCACGCCGTCGCGTTGATTCGGACAACGTGTCCGTTGCCGTTGAGGACCGCTGGTTCTGAGTTTCGGCTCCGCCGTGGTAGTCGGCGCACACGAGACGATCGGGATGCGCTGCCCGTCCTGTCACCATGACAACCGCGCCGAGCGCCGGTTCTGCGCCGAATGCGGCGCACCGCTCGAGGCGCGCTGCGCGTCGTGCGGTGCGGCGAACAATCCCGGCAGAACGTTCTGCGGTGGCTGTGGCGCCCGGCTCGCGACCGACGCATCGAGGGCCGCCGTCGCATCGAAGAGTCGCGAGCCCGAAGCCGCGCTGCCGACCGGTGAACGCCGGCAGCTGACCGTGCTCTTCTGCGACCTCGTCGGCTCGACGGCTCTCTCGCGGCAGCTCGACCCCGAGGACTGGCGCGATGTCGTCGCACAGTACCAGGCGACGATGCGCGCCGCCGTCGAGCGCTTCGGCGGCCACGTGGCGAAGGACCTCGGCGACGGCCTGCTCGTCTACTTCGGGTGGCCGACGGCGCGCGAGGACGATCCCGAACGCGCGATCCGCGCCGGTCTCGCGATGCTCGACGCGATGGGACCGCTCAACGCGCAGCTCGCGGCGGGCGACGGCACGCGTCTCGCGGTACGGATCGGCATGCACACTGGGCCGGTAGTGGTCGCCGACGGCGACATCTTCGGTGACACCGCGAACATCACGGCGCGCGTGCAGAGCGCCGCGGAGCCCGACACGGTCTTCATCACGGCGGCGACGCAGCGCCTGGTGGCCGGAATATTCGTGGTCGAGGAGCGCGGGCCGCAGATGCTGAAAGGCGTGCGCGGGCCGGTGACGCTCTATCGCGTCGTGCGGCCGAGTGGGGTCCGGAGCCGGCTCGACGTTGCCGCCGGGCGGCTGACGCCGTTCGTTGGGCGTGAGGTCGAGCTGGCAACGCTCGTCGAGCGTTGGGAGCGGGCGGCGGACGGCGAGGGCCAGACTGTGCTCATCGTCGGCGAGGCGGGCGTCGGGAAGTCGCGCCTCGCCTACGAGCTGCGCGAGCGATCGGCGACCGTCCCGCACACCTGGCTCGAGTGCGGCGCGACGCCGTATACCGAGAGCACCCCCTTCCACCCGGTGATCGCCCTCGTCGCGCAGGGGCTCGCATTCACGCCGGAGGATACCGCGGGCGAGAAGCTCGACAAGATCACACTCGCCCTCGAGCGCGCCGGCCTCGCATCGACGGAAGCCGTGGCGCTGGTCGCGGACTTTCTCGGGTTGGAAGCGCCGGTGCCGCTTGCGATGGCGCCGGAGGTGCAGCGGCGGAAGACGATCGAGCTGCTCGTGGCGTGGAATCTCGCTATGAGCGAGACGCAGCCCCTCGTCGTGCTCGTCGAGGATCTGCACTGGTGCGATCCGTCGTCGCTGGAGCTGCTCGGACGCCTGACTGCGCAGACCGCGACGGCACGCATGCTCCTGCTCGGCACGACGCGGCCCGAGTTCGTCGCGCCGTGGCCGGCACGCTCGAATCTCACGACCGTCCAGCTCGCGCGCCTCACCAAGCGTCACGCGCGCGCGATGGTGGCGGCACTCGGCGCCGGCGCGCTGCCGGAGGCGATGGTGGAGATGCTTGTCGCACGCGCGGACGGCATGCCCCTCTACGTCGAGGAGCTGACCAAGGCGGTGGTGGCGCCGGGCGCGGCGCGCGGTGCGGAGGCGATCCCTCCGACGCTCGCGGACTCCCTGATGGCGCGGCTCGATCGGCTTTCCAGCGCGAAGGAGGTGGCGCAGCAGGCGGCGGTGCTCGGGCGCGAGTTTCCCTACGCGCTCTTGGCGGCGGTCGGAGGTATGGAGGAAGCGGTGCTGCGCCAGGGACTCGCGCGGCTCGTGGACGCCGAGATCCTCTACGCGCGTGGCGAGCCGCCGTACGCCATCTACACCTTCAAGCACGCGCTCGTGCAGGAGGCGGCCTACGGGTCGCTGCTCAAGCGCACGCGCCAGCAGCTCCACGGGCGGGTGGTGGAGGTGCTGCGCGAGCGTTTTCCGAAGCGGACTGCGGCCGAACCCGAGGTGGTGGCGCGGCATGCGGAGGCGGCGGGACGGGTCGACGACGCGATCACGTACTATGGCCTTGCGGGCGAGCAGGCGCAGGCGCGCTCGGCGGACGAAGAGGCGATCGGGCAATTCCGAAAAGCGATCGCGCTGCTCGAGACGCGTGCGCCGGGGCCCGAGCGGGACGCGCGCGAGCTGACGCTCCAGCTCGCGTTCGCAGGCTCGCTCATCGCTGCGCGCGGCTATTCGCACGCCGAGACCGGGGCGGCATACGAGCGGGCCGTGGCGCTCGCCGCGACGGAGGGCTCCCCTGCGCAGCTCGGCACGGCGCGGACCGGGCTTGCGCTCGTTCACTATACCCGCGGGGAGCTGGAGCGCGCGCGGGAGCTGCTTGGCGACGTGCTCGAGGCGGCAGAGGCGCGAGACGACCGCGAGCAGAGGGTCATCTGTTACATGAACCTCGGGGCCATCGAGCACTACCAGGGGAAGTTCGTGTCCTCGCTCGAACGCCAGGAGCAGGCACTCGCGCTCTACGACTCGGTCCCGCACGACGCTCACGTGCGGATGATCGGCACGCAAGGCGTCGCGGCGCTGGGCATCGGCGCGTGGGACCTCTGGCACCTCGGCCGTCCCGACGCGGCGCTCGCACGCGTCCACGAAGCGGTCGCGCTTGCGCGCCGGCTCGCCTATCCGTTCAGCCTTGCGCTCGCGCTTTTGTTCGAAATCGCCGTCCACTGGATGCGCCGCGACGGGGCCGCGCAACGAGAGCGTGCAGCGCAGCTCATCGCGCTCAGCAAAGCGCAGGGGTTTCCACTGTGGCTCGGCCTCGGCCGCGCGTTCCACGCTGCGCCCGGTGTCACCGACGGTGATTACGCGGCGCTCACCGAGATCATGGAAGGCTTCGCGCTCGCGGCCAAGACGGGGAACCAGGCCGCCGCACCCGGCCTCATGGTGCTCCTCGCCGACGCGCAGCGCGCCGCGGGTCAGCTCGTCGCCGCGCAGGGTACGGTCGCAGCGGGTCTCGCGGTCGCTGCGCACACGGGCCAGCTGCTCTGGGACGCCGACCTCCATCGCCTCGACGGTGAGCTGCTCCTCGCGACCGGTGGCGTCGCCGACGAGGCCGCCGCCCGCTACCATCGCGCGCTCGCGATCGCCCGCGAGCAGGGCGCCCGCTCCGTCGAGCTGCGCGCCGCGACGAGCCTCGCCCGCCTCTTGCGAGAGCAGGGAAGGACGTCCGAAGCGCGCGACCTCCTCACGCCGGTCTACGCGTCGTTCACCGAAGGCTTCGACACAGGCGACTTGCAAGACGCGAAAGCGCTGCTCGCCGACCTGACGTAGAGAATCGCCGCGCACGACGTCGCAGCATCGCGAACAAGCGCGAGAGCTGGTTCCAATCGTTCGCATGATTGATGAACGGAGATCACGCGCGTCGCAGTGATGCGAATAGCGTACTTCGTCAGGGTATTCACGGCAGAGTTCCTCCGGCACGCGTGTTGCTCTGAGCCAAAGAGCCAAGGAGACGATCGACGACGGGAGGCATGGCAATGCAGGCTCGAGCGATGACGGAACAGCTGACCGCGGAGAGCTGCCCCGACCGGACCGCGGATCGCTCGGTTCTGGCGGTTGGCAAGCGCGTAGATCAGCGGTAGTGCGGCGACTCTTTCGCAGAATTCTCGTGCCGCATGACTTCTCCCCTCCCGGGAGCGTCGCCTTGCGCGCGGCAGCTGATCTCGCCGCGAGCGACGATGGGCGGCTGGTCGTATTGCACGTGCTCTCGCCCTTCTACAGCGGGCCCGCGTTTCCTTCGGAGGAGGAGATCGCATGGGTACCGCCGAAGGAGCTGATCGCGCGATTGCAAGCGCGTCTCGAGGCGCTGGTCGCGCACGTCCTCGGGCCGCGTGCCACGGACGTCGAGTGCCGGGTGGTGCGGGGCGATCCGCTGCGACGTATCCTTTCCGCGGCGCGGGACGCGGACGTCATCGTGATGGCAACGAGCGGGCGGACCGGTCTCGCGCATGTGCTGATCGGCAGCGTCGCCGAAAAGGTCGTGCGTCACGCGCCGGTGCCCGTGCTCACGATCCGCGCGGATCGTGGAGCGAGGCGCCGCGGTCCCAAGGCGCGGCTCCGCGGTCGTCGCGCCGCGCGGCGACGACGCTGATGAACGACGCCACCGCGGATCAGGGGGAGACGATCACGGAGCCGTCGCTGCAGGCGTCGGGCGGGGCATCGACGACCACGTCCTCAGCGCCTGCCTTGGAGCGTTCGATCCATCGCCTGCGCCTCATCCCATGGTGAGCGCGCTCTGGCTCAATTCCACGAACGCGTCGAGCACGTCGCTGCGGGTGAGAATGCCGACGAGCTTCCCGCCGTCGACGATCGGGATCGCACCGACGCGCTCGCGCCGCATGAGACGCGCGGCGTCCGCCAGAAACACACCCGGCGCGAGCACGAATACCGTCGCCGTCATCACATCCTCGACTCGGATCTTCGCCGGATCTACCGCGGGTCTCCTCTGGCGCCGCTCGAGTGTGGTCGGCGAGTCGAAGACGGATGGAAACGCGTCGCGCAGATCGCGATCGGTGACGATGCCGACGAGATGGCCGTCGGTCACGACGGGGAGCTGATTGATACGGTGCTTCTCGATGGTCTCCCGAGCGTGACGCGCGGAGTCCTGACGTTTCACCGTGACGACGGGATGCTTCATCCATGCTTCGATCTTCATGAACCGATCACGATGGCAAATGTCATGCCGCGGTTTCGGGCCGAACGATCGAACGTTCTGCGGTACGCTATTCCCGCAAACGCGAACGACGGCCATCGGCCTTTGCCGGAGCGCACGTTCGCTGCGACGTGATTGAGGGATGGAACACGCGCGCGTGGCGGAACCCGTTTCCGGGTGACGGCGGGGCGCTCGCCAATAGTCGACGCGCGAGACGGCCGGCATCGATGCCGAGCGCGTCACAGATGTTCGTGAATGCGAACGGCGACGCGCGGCCCTTCGCGAGAATCCACTGCTCTTCCACCGCGCGCGCGCCGCCTCCTCGATGGAGCTGCATGATCGCGTCCGCGAGCACGGCGAGCATGAGACGTTTCTCAGGGCCCAGCTGCCCGTAGAGCCTCACTCGGTCGAGCAATTGAACCGGCAGAAGCGGATCAAAGAAGGGCTCTTCCCTTCCTCGCCAACGGGTTGCCATCGCCGTCCTCCGTACCGTCTGGAGGGATGTTCCTGTTTGCCCAGCCGCGTCCGGCGGGCTTCTGAGGCGCCCAAAGAGCATGCACCGTGCCACGAGGGAGCGAAGCACACGGAACTATCGCCGGCGCGATTGTCGTCGTACATGCGGGCGTGGCCATCACCGCGTTGGACGATCGGGTGACATTCGTCTTCCTCGGCAGCGGTGCGAGCGGAGGCACGCCGGGTCGCGGCCGCTCGCGCCGGCACGAGAGCTCGCTCTGGATGCGGGCGCGGACGCGGGTGTTGATCGACGTTACGCGCGATTTCGCCGCCCAGGCGCGTCTCGTGGATTCCGTCGACTACGTGCTCCTGACGCACGGCCATCGTGACGCCTGCGGCGGTATGCCGTTGCTCCGGCGCTGGTGGCGCCATCGGATGGACCGGCGGCCGATCCCGGTCTTCGCGAGCCCCGACACGATCGCCGTCGTGCGCCGGCGTGTCCGACGCCTCGAGCACTGCCTGTTCGTTCCGGTCTCGCCGGGGGGCCCCGTCGCGCCGGAGACTGGCGGGTGACGGCGCTCGAGGTGCCGCACGCGGGCGGGCGAGCGGGTCGGACCTACGCGTGGCGCCTCACCGATGGACGGCGGACGATCGTCTATGCCTCCGACGTCGCACGGCTCACGCCCGAGCTCGAGCGCTTCGCCGCCGGCGCCTCGATTCTCGTCATCGATGGCGCGATGTGGCGGCGTCGCCTTTTCACGCACCTCACGATCGACGATGCGCTGCCGGCGCTCTGCCGTTGGGCGGTCGCTCGCATCCTCGTGACGCAGATCGGTCGCAGCGCCCCGGCGCACGCGCGTTTGGTGCGCGAGATCCGCGGCCGATGCGCGCGCGCGCGTCCGGCGTGGGATGGTCTGGTCGTCAGGCTCGGCGCGGCGCGCCCGGCGTGAGCCAGACCTGCTTCAAGTCTTTGGGCAATTGGCTGAAAACGTCCCACGCCTCTCCTGCGAATGCGTCGGCCCGTCCGAGCACCGTCTGGAGCGTCGCGAAAACGGCACGGACCGCCCGCTCTGCTTCGGCGTCGTCGGCGAGTCCCGCCCGCCGCTGAACGTTTCCGAAGAACTCCTCGCGGTGGGTGCGGACGACGCGACGGCCGGGGACGTCGCCTTCGCCCCAGACGCATTTCAACGGTGCGGGGAGCTGCGCGGCGACGTCGCCAGCCTCCTTCGGCGTGAGGCGGTTCCTTAGCTCGCGGAAGACCGCGAACATCACGTCTTCTGCGCGACGCTCGTCACATGCCAACTGGTTCGCGATCTCGCGGACGAATGCGTATTTCTCCATCGGACTCTCCTCGGCGCGCCCAGCCAGTTCTGTGTCGGCCCGATGGTGCGTCCGGCGACCGTTCCCTCGCCGGCGACATCGGCCGCTACCGACCGACGATGACGTCCAGCCGCGCGAAGTCGGCGCCGCGCGCTCGCGAGGTCGATCACCTCTGCGGGTATCCGCCGCACGATGCGGCTCGGCATGAGGGGAAGCGCACGCCGATACGACGTCCTCGTTAGCAGCAGCAGCCGCACCCACGCGGCCGAAACGATCGCAAGCAGATCGGCGAACCTCGCAACGACTCGACTGACGTTGAAACTCCGCATCGCATCCTCGCGCGGGCCAACGCTTCGCTCTTACGTCGGAGACTTCTGGAGCAACTCACGGGCCAGAGTCGCGTGCGGGAACCCGCGATTCCATCATTGTCGACGAACTCGGACGGTCGAAATTTCGCATGCTCTGGGAGGAATGGGGGCCGAGTTCCTGGCATTGGGAACCATTCTCGAGATCATCTTCGACGACCCGTCTCGCGCACATCGAAGTTCGTCTTCCGCGATTTCGGTCACTGCGGCAGGCGACTTGCAGCGCGAACGACGTGGGACACGACCCGCCGGATCTTCGCGCCCGGCATGCGCCGAGCGACGCTCGAGAGGTCACCATTCCCGCCGCCGGCGTTCAGCTCGACGGGACGCTCACGATACCGACAGACGCGCGCGGCATCGTCCTCTTCGCGCACGGCAGCGGCAGCAGTCGGCACAGCCCGCGCAACGTGTTCGTCGCGCGCGGGCTCCACAAAGCGGCCATCGCTACGCTGCTCTTCGACCTGCTGAGTGAGTCGGAAGCGGCGGATCGTGCGAACGTCTTCGACATCGGACTCCTCGCCGAACGCCTGCGCGCGGCGCGCACCTTCGTGCACGGCCGTGGCGAGCTGGCGAAGCTGCCCGTCGGCTACTTCGGCGCCAGCACGGGGGCAGCGGCAGCGCTCGTTGCCGCCGCCGGCGATCCCGAGATTCACGCCGTCGTCTCGCGCGGTGGGCGTCCCGATCTCGCCGCGGACGTGTTGCCGCGGGTGCGCGCGGCCACGCTCCTGATCGTCGGCGGCGACGACTTCGGGGTGATCGAGCTCAACCAGGACGCGTATGCCATGCTCGGGTGCGACAAGCGTCTCGCGCTCGTTCCCGGCGCGACGCACCTTTTCGAGGAACCGGGCACGCTCGAGGAGGTGGTTTTGCTCGCGACCGAGTGGTTCGTCGATCATTTCGCCCGATGATGGAGCACGTATGCCGATTCTCACCAAGTTGAAGCAGCACCTGGAATCGCGCGGCGTTTCCTACGAAATGCTGACGCATGCTCCCGCGTACACCGCCCAGGAGGTCGCGGCGGCGCAGCACGTGGCGGGCCGCGAGCTCGCGAAGGTGGTGATCGCGAAGACGGGCGACCGCTTCGTCATGGCGGTCTGCCGGCTCCGTGCCGCGTTGACCTGGCGAAGCTCGCCGCCGCGCTTGGCGCGCGCAGCGTGCGGCTCGCCACCGAGCGCGAGTTCGCCGAGCTCTTTCCGCAGTGCGAGCCCGGCGCGATGCCGCCCTTCGGCAACCTCTTCGGGTTGCCCGTGTTCGTCGACGCGAGCCTCGCGGCGGACGACAAAATCGTCTTCCAAGCCGGGACGCACACCGATACCGTCCGGCTGCGCTACGCCGATTTCGCCGCGCTCGCGCAGCCGTGGGTCGGCGACCTCACCCTGCGGCGCGAGGAGGCGGCGTAGCTAGTGTCCCGAACCGGGACACTAGCGTTCGCGCGTCCAGGTGGCGAACAGCGTCCCGTCGTCGGACCACGCGTAGCTGACCCGTCCGCGGTAAAGCTTCTTCAGCTCGCGCACGATCCGGTGTGCGAGCTTCTGCGACGTCGTGATGATCTCCAACGCGTCCCCGGCGCGCTCCATCGAGGCGATCTGCCGCTCGGGCTGCGTGTGTCGCGCACGCGCAGCGACGTTGGCGACGCGCCGCCGGATGGTCTCTTCGTTGGCGCGCGCGAAGGCCCCGCGGACGAGGACGCGGCCGAAGCCCGTCTGGGTGCGCGCCTGCGCGCAGCCCGGGCACGTCGTCCAACGCGCGCGCTCGAAGAGCGCCAGCGACAGCGTGCGCTCGCGGCGCCAAGCGCGGCGCACGAAGATCGCTCCGCAACGCGTACACACGGCGGGCTCCGAACGATGCCCGCTCGCGGCCTCGATCGGACGCGCCTGTCCGGTGCGTGCGAACCCGCGAGCCAGGCTGCGGATGAGTCCCTTGCCCTTGGCAGGCGGAGGCTCGGGACCGCGCACCGGCGCCGGCCGAGCCGTTTCGCGAGCCGTCTCTCTGCGTTTTCCTCGTGCGTTCATGTGCGTGTCTCCCTTTCGCATCGTCAGCCCTGCACCAGCATGTCGCTGAGCGGGAGGTCGGCGTGCAGCCGCCGCACGCATTCCGCGAGGATTCCCGCGAGACCTTTCACCTCGATCGCGATGCCGTCGAGCGCTGGCGTCGGCAAGCTGTCGGTCGTGAGTAGGCGCCGGATGGGCAGGCGCGCCAAGCGCTCGCGCGCGGGCCCGACGAGGAGCGTATGCGTCACCGCCATGGTGACGGGCGGCATCGCGCCGGCCTCGAGCAGCGCGGTGACGGCGGCCTCGATGGTTCCCCCGGTGCTGAGCATGTCGTCGATCACGACGGGCTCCATGCCGGCGACCTGCCCGACGATGCCGCGCGCGCTCACGTCGCTGCCGCTCAGGCGCTGCTTGTGGATGATGGCGATCGGCCGCGCGAGGAGGCGCGCATAGCGCTCGGCGAGCTTCACGGCGCCGAGGTCCGGCGAGACCACGACCGCGCTCGCCGCGAGCCCGGGGCGCAACGCCGCGGCGAGGAGTGCGACCGCGCTCAGGTGCTCGAGCGGCATCGCGAACCCGCTCTCGAGCGCGGCGGTGTGCAAGTCGACGGCGACGACGCGGTCGATGATCGCGGCGCGCAGGAGCTCCGCCATCAGGCGGCCGCCGAGGGGCTCGCCGGGGTGCGTGCGACGATCTTGGCGTGCGTAGCCGAAGTAGGGCACGACGGCAGTCGTCCGCGCCGCGCCGCCGCGGCGGCACGCGTCGGCGAGCAGGAGCAGCTCGAGGATGTGCTCGCCGACCGGTGGACCGGTCGGCTGCACGATGTGCACGTCGTCGCCGCGCAGGCTCTCGCGCAGCTCGACGCGCAGCTCGCCGTCGGGAAACCGCTCGAGCGTGCGCTCGACGAGTGGCGTGGAGAGCTCGCGGGCGATGCCCGCGCCGAGCGCGGGGTGTGCCGTTCCGGCGAGGATTTTCAGGCGCATCGTGCGTCCATCCGCGATCAGACGTGCGTGCCGTGCACGGCCTGCGGTGTCGCCGTTTCTCGGGCGCGCGCGACGAGCGCGGCGGCCTCGTCGTCGGTTACCTGCTGGAAGTCCTCGTAGAACGAGCCGACCGCCCCGAAGTCCTCCGGCGTCGAGAGGACGACGAGCTCGTCGACCAGCTCGCGGAGCCGCGCCACGGTGTCGGGCGGCGCGACCGGGACCGCGAGCACGAGCCGGTCGACGCGTTGTTGGCGTAGCGCGCGCACCGCAGCGACGACGGTCGCGCCGGTGGCGATCCCGTCGTCGACGAGAATCACGGTCGTACGCGGCGGGACGACGAGAGGGCGCCCCTCGCGAAACAGCGCGCGTCGCCGGTCGATCTCGCGGCGTTGGCGCGATGTCTCCTCGGCGACGTACGCCTCCGACGCTCCGGTGAGCTCCGCCAGCCGCGCGTCGAGATAGGGCTCACCGCCTTCCGCGACCGCGCCGATCGCGAGCTCGGGGTTCCCGGGGGCGCCGATCTTGCGGGACACGATCACGTCGAGCGGCAGTGAGAGAGCGTCGGCGATCTCGGCCGCCGGGACGACGCCGCCGCGCGGGAGCCCGAGCACGACGGTGCGAGAGGCGCCGCGGTAGCGTTCGAGGCGCGACACCAGACGGCGGCCGCCGTCGCGCCGGTCACGGAAGACGATCGGCTCCATGGTCGCGTCTGCCGCTCGCGTTCGTGCCAATGGGTCGGTTTTCTTGGCCGTCATTGTTCGTCCGCCGTCGGGTTGGTGGGAGGCGCGAACTCGACGTCCTCGTCCGCGCTTTCCGCGATGTCCTCGGTCGTGCTCGGCGGGATCAGCTCATAGCGTTGGGCGGTCCGTGGCGAGACCTCGGCCAGCACCTCCGGCGACGCCGCCTCGGCCGCGGGGCTGCGGTCCTCGCGCGTCCAGAGGAGCTCGTTCACCGTCACGCGATCGTCGATCTCGGAAAGGCCGTTCACGTCGGTGAGAAGCTTCAGAAGCTCCTGATGCTCGCGCTCGCTGGGCAGCGCGCCGCTCAGGTGGACCCTCCCATGGCGGCAGACGAGGCGCAGCTCCTGAGTGTCGATCCGTCGATCGGCGCGAATCTGCTCGCGCAACGTCTCCTGGAACTCGTGGTCGCTCAGCAGGGCGAGGTCGGGGGGGAGCGGCCGCGCGTGTCCGCCGGCGGTCTCGATCTCGGCCGCGGGTGCGGGCGGGGTCTCGGTGCAGGCGATGCAGTGCAGGGTCGCAGGGATCGCCCGCAACCGCTCGAACGGGATCGGCTGCGCGCAACCCGTGCAGACGCCGTACCGATCCTCGGCGAGACGCCGGAGGGCGGCGTCGATCTCCTCGATCTCGCGCTTGCCGCGGTCGTCGAGCTTGGCGGCGAGCGCCGCGAAACGCTCCTCCTGCACCCGCTCCTCCAGCTCGCTCTCGCGGTCGGCGGCGATGACGTCGAGATCGGTCTCGGCGGTCGCGACGGCGGCGAAGACCGCGCGCCGCTGCCCGCGAAGCATGGTGGTGAGCTCGTCGCGCTGACTCGCGGTCAACATGATCGTTCCTCCCTTGCGGGCGCGTTCTCAGCGCGCGCCGGTCGCCTCGCCTTCGACCACCAAGGCTCCGGCATCGAACGCGAGCTCGACGGCGTCGCGGCGGGTGAAGCGGGGCTCGCTGCGAAGCGGCGATCGCACTTCCGCGAGGACGTGCTCGGCATCCATGGATCACCTGCGCAACCGGGGATATCGATCCAAAGCGTGTGCCACGAAAATGCCGTGTGGCTGCCGTCGCCCGACGTGAGCCTTTCGCCGACCTGCGAAGTTCGACGTCTGGCCGATGTTGTCTTTGCGAATGCGCGACGTCTCGCGAGGTGTCCTCGTAGCTCGGCCGGCGGTTTGCGGGCTCCTGCGCGCCTCATCTTTGGCAGCTGGCTTGCAGACGATGTGAACGAGGGAGAACGGCAATGATCCGCGTGCTCATCGAGCGCTGGCTCATTCCGGGCATGGACGAGCAGTTTCGCGTCGCGATGAGGGGGATGCGCCAAGACGCGCTCCACGCCGCCGGCTACATCAGCGGCGAGACCCTGCGTGACGTCGCGGTGTCGGAGCACTACGTCGTCATCTCGACGTGGCGCGCGAAGAGAGACTGGGACGCGTGGGCGGTCAGCGCGGCCCGTGAGACCGCACGCGAGTGCATCCGCCCGATGCTCGCGGCGGAGGAGCGGACGACGATTCTGGAGCCGGCATGACGGATGCGGAGATCAGAGACGCGGTCCTCCGCGAGCTCGCCTGGGAGAGCCGAGTGGACGAGGCGACGGTCGGTGTCACCGTCGCGGACCGGATCGTCACGCTCACCGGCACGGTGCGGAGCGAGGCCGAAAGGATCGCGGCGCAGGAGGCGGCACACCGCGTGCGGGGCGTGCTCGACGTCGCCAACGACATCGTCGTCAAGGTGCCGTTCGGGTTCAGCCACACGGACGCCGACCTCGCGCGCGCCGTGCGGCACGCGCTCGAATGGGACGTCGATGTTCCGGACAACCGCATCCGTTCGACGGTGCGCGATGCCTGGGTGACGCTCGAAGGTACCGTCGATACGCTGCGCGAGCGGGCGGATGCCGAGTGCGCGGTGCGCCGCCTCGCGGGTGTGCGCGGCGTCGACGACAAGATGGTGATCAGCGCGACACAGATCGCGCCGGAGCGGGTACGCGAAGCGATCGAGGCGGCGCTCGCGCGCCAAGCCTCGCGCGAGGCGCACGCGATCGACGTCCGATTGGCGGACGGCATCGTGACGCTTTCGGGCGTCGTCCATTCGTCGGCGGAGCGGCAGGCGATTGTGGGAGTCGTGAGCCACGCGCGTGGTGTGCGCGCCGTGAACGACCGCCTGCGCGTCGTGACCGGCTGAGCGGGCTCGCATGGCCGCGCCGGCACCCGCGCGCGCGGACACGGTGGCGCTCGAGCGTCACGTGCTCGCCGTCGTCGGCGGACTGGTGACCGAGCTCGGCGGTGCGGCGGCGAGCCGTCCGCCGACGCTCGACGACGCGCTCGATCGCGATCTCGGGCTCGGCAGTCTCGAGCGCGTCGAGCTGCTCCTGCGCCTCGAGCACGCGTGCGGCGTGCGTCTCGCCGACGAGGTGATGGAACGGGCCGACACGCCGCGGGATCTCGTCGCGGCGCTCGCGACCGCGGCTCCCGCGAGGCCCGAGCCGCTCGGCGCGCCGCAGCCGGCGCTCGCGGCCGGATCGCCGGCGCCCGTCGCGGCGCGGACCCTGCCCGAGGTGCTCCGCTGGCACGCCGACGCGGATCCCGAGCGCGCGCACGTATTCCTGCGCGAGGATGACGGCAGCGAGCGGACGATCACCTACGGAGCGTTGCGGGTGCGTGCCGAAGCGATCGCGGCCGGGCTACGCGCGCGCGGCGTCGCGGCCGGGGATCGTGTGGCGCTCCTCCTGCGGACGGAAGCCGCCTTCTTCGATGCTTTTCTCGGCGTGCTGCTCGCCGGTGCGGTTCCGGTGCCGATCTATCCGCCGTTCCGCGCGGATCGTATCGAGGAGTACACGCGACGCGAGACCGGCATCCTGCGCAACGCCGAGCCGCGTCTGCTGATCTGCTTCCCCGAGGTCGTGCGGGTCGCGCGCGTGCTGCGGGCGCACGTACCGACCCTCGAGACCGTCGCGACGGTCGCGGACCTGGCGCTGCCCGGCGAGCGCCCGCCGCCGGTCGACGCCGCCGCGGACGACGCGGCGCTGATCCAGTACACGTCCGGCAGCACCGGCAATCCGAAGGGCGTCCTCCTCTCGCACGCGAATCTGCTCGCCAACATCCGCGCGATCGGCGCCGCGATCCATATCGAGGCCACGGACGTGGCGGTGAGCTGGCTGCCGCTCTACCACGACATGGGACTCATCGGGTGCTGGCTCGGCGCGCTGTACTTCGGCGTCCCTATCGCAATCCTCTCGCCGCTCGCGTTTCTCGCGCGCCCGTCTCGCTGGCTGCGCGCGCTGCACGCGCATCGCGGTACGGTGTCCGCGGGTCCGAACTTCGCCTTCGAGCTGTGCGTCCGGAAAATCGCCGACGACGAGATCCAGGGTCTCGATCTCAGCACCTGGCGCATCGCGATGAACGGCTCGGAGGCGGTCAGTCCGGAGACGATCGAGCGTTTCACGCGACGGTTCGCGCCGTACGGCTTCCGCGCCCAGGCGATGTCGCCGGTATACGGCCTCGCCGAGTGCTCGGTTGCGCTGACGGTCCCGGCGCTCGGCCGTCTGCCGCGCATCGACGCGATCGACCGCGACGCGTTCTCGCGCGTACACACCGCGCAACCGGCCACCGTCGGCGACGAATCGCCGCTGCGGTTCGTCTCCTGCGGCAGCGCCATCGCCGGCCACGCGGTGCGCATCATCGATGCCGCGGGGCAGCCGGTTGCCGACCGACTCGAAGGCGGCATCGAGTTCCGCGGCCCGTCGGTGACCGCGGGCTACTTCCGCAATCCCGCCGCGACGCGCGCCGCCATGCGCGACGGCTGGATGGACTCGGGCGATCTCGGCTACGTCGCCGACGGCGAGCTCTTCATTACCGGGCGGCGCAAGGACATGATCAAGAAGGCCGGGCGCAACCTCTATCCGCAGGAGGTGGAGGAGCTCGCGGGCGACCTTCCGGGGATCCGCAAGGGATGCGTCGCCGCGTTCGGGGTTCCTGATCCCGAAACCGGCACGGAGCGGCTGGTCGTGATCGCCGAGAGTCGCGAGACGGCGCCGGCGCGGTGTGCGGCGCTGCGCGCGGCGGTACTCGATCGCGTCGTGGCGGCGCTCGGGATCCCTGCGGACGTCGTCGAGATCCGTCCGCCCGGAACGGTCCTCAAGACGTCGAGCGGGAAGATCCGTCGGAGCGCCACGCAGGAGGCCTACGTCCGTCACGATCTCGGCCGAACGCCGCCGGCCGCCGTCGTGCAGTGGGCACGCCTCGTCGCGACGGCGACGAGAGCGCGGCTCGTGCGCGCGGCCTCACGGACGCGAACGCTGCTCGTCGGCGTGTACGTTTGGGTCGTGCTCGTGCTGCTCCTCCCACCGCTGTGGGCGGCGGTGCTGCTCGCGCCGAGCGGCGGTGCCGTCGACCGCGTCTTGCGGCGCTGGTGCCGCCTCGTGCTCGCGCTCGCCGGTTGCCGGGTCCATCTCGAGGGCGCCGAGCATCTGCGCGGCGACGAGCCGGCGGTGCTGGTGGCGAATCACGCCAGCTACGCGGACGGGCTCGTGCTCCTGGCGGCGGTGCGCAAGGACTTCCGCTTCGTGGCGAAACGCGAGCTCCTCGTGACGCCCCTCGTCGGCAGGATCATCCGCAAGGTCGGGCATCTCGCCGTCGAACGTGTCGATCTCGCGCGCAGCGTCGCCGATGCGGCGGCTGCCACTGCGGCGCTGCGCGCCGGGACCTCGCTGCTCTTCTTTCCCGAGGGAACGTTCAGGGAAGCGTCCGGTCTCATGCCGTTTCGCCTTGGCGCCTTCAAGGCCGCCGTCGAGGCCGGTCGCGCCGTGATCCCGATCGCCATCCGTGGCACCCGACATCTGCTGCCGGGGGACACGTGGCTGCCGCGGCCGGGATCCATCGTCGTCACGGTGACGCCGCCGCTCCGTCCGGCCGGCGACGGTTGGCCCGAGATGGTCCGTCTCCGCGATGCCGCGCGTGCCGCGGTCGGCGCTCATTGCGGCGAGCCGGTCGTCGCGCATCGGGTGGAGTTGCATCGGCCATGAACGACGTCACCAGACGGCTGATCCTCCTGAACGTCGCCGTCTTCGCGCTGCAGGCGGTGTACGGCGACGTACTGGTCGCGCCCTTCGCGCTCTGGCCGATCGGGCGGTTCTTCTCTCCGGAGCTCGACGCGATCGTCGGGTTTCGTCCGTGGCAGCTCGTCACATCAGCGTTCCTGCACGTGAATCTCGCGCACCTCGTGCTGAACATGCTCGCGCTGCGCATCTTCGGCCGTGACGTGGAACGCGCGCTCGGAGCGCAGCGGTATATCGAGCTGTATTTCGCCGCCGTCGTCTCTGCGGCGTGCGTCCAGCTGGTCGTGGTCTCCGCCACGCCGCACACCGCGCCGTATCCCACGGTCGGCGCGTCGGGCGGCGTGTTCGGCGTGCTCCTCGCGTTCGGCGTGCTGTACCCGCGTCGGATCGTCACGCTGCTCTTTCCGCCGATCCCGATGCCGGCATGGCTCTTCGTCACGCTCTATGGGGTGATCGAGCTCGTGAACGGCGTCCTCGGAACCGAAGCCGGAATTGCCCATTTCGCGCACTTGGGAGGCATGCTCGGCGCATCGCTCATGCTGCGTCGGTGGTGGAACCGCGACGCATATCAGGCATCGTAGCATCCTCGATTCGGCGTTTCTGCGAGAGCCGCGCCTTCGGACGAACGAGCAGGCCATGCATATGAACGATTCGGCGCCTGCGCGCGTGGCACATGATTCGCTGTTGTCTCGTCGCATGGCGCGACGACTCGCCCTCGAGGAGCTGCGCGCGGTCTGCGATCCTGCTTCGTTAC
This sequence comes from Binatia bacterium, assembly GCA_041488235.1. Lineage (GTDB taxonomy): Bacteria > Desulfobacterota > Binatia > UTPRO1 > UTPRO1 > DP-19. The sequence goes on along the minus strand of JBGPOW010000005.1, from coordinate 29,352 downwards.
CGTTCCGCTCGACCGCGGAGCTCCCGCCGCTCGACGGCGTGATCGGCGCCGGCGTGGCGTTGCGGCAGACGCTCGCGGTGACCAGTTCGGTGAACCAACAAGGCGAGATCCAGGCGGTCGGCGGCATCAACGAGAAGATCGAGGGCTCCTTCGACGTGTGTCGCGCCCGCGGCCTCTCGCCCGAGCACGGGGTCGTCATCCCCGCGGCCAACGTGGGGCATCTGATGCTGCGCGAGGACGTCGTCGCGGCGGTGCGCGCGGGCGAGTTCCAGGTGCACGCCGTCGGCACCGTCGACGAGGGGCTGGCGCTTCTCTCCGGGCGTGACGCCGGCGAGCGCGGCGCCGACGGCATGTTTCCGCAGGGAAGCGTCAACGCGATGGTCGACGACTCCTGGGCGGAGAAGGACGCGATCCTCACGCGGGGTCAGCCACACGCGCGGGGCGCGCGCGATCGATGACCGCCTGCGCGTCGCCGGACCTTAGGCGAGCCGGACTTGGGTGAGCGGGCGCTCGCCGAGACGGACGTGCACGTGGTGCACGGCCCCGTCGCTCGGCAGGGCGAGGGTGTTCCCGCGGATTGGGGTGCCGTCGAGGGTGATCTCGACGACACCGCGGCCCACGCGTTCGGGATTCTCGACGTCGATCTCGAGCGTGCCGCCGGCGGTGCCAACGGTCGCGGAGAATCCCGCCCATTCGCGTGGAATGCACGGATCGATGCGCAGCTGCCCCGCGGTTCGCTGCAGCCCGAGGATCGCCTCGGCGCCGAGCCGCCACGTCCACGCCGCCGCGCCCGTGTACCAGGTCCAGCCGCCGCGGCCGACGTGCGGCGGCGCGCCGCCGATGTCGGCGGCGATGACGTATGGCTCGACCCGATAGCGCAGCACGTCGTCGCGCGTCGCGGCGTGCATGATCGGATTCAGGAGCCGCAAGATGCGCGCGGCGCCGTCGCCGTCACCGACGAGGGCGAATGCCCAGCCGAGCCACGCGGCCGCGTGGGTGTACTGTCCGCCGTTCTCGCGGATGCCGGGTGGATACGCCTTGATGTAGCCGGGATCGCGCATCGTCTGATCGAACGGCGGCCACAGCAGGCACACGAGCTTCTCGTCGGCGCGTACGAGGGCGGTGTCGGCGGCGTGCAGGGCGGCGCGTGCGCGATCGGGGGCCCCGGCTCCCGACAGCACCGCCCACGATTGGCTGACGGAATCGATACGGCATTCGCCGCTCGCCGCGGAACCCCACGCCAAGCCGTCGTCGTCGTACGCGCGCCGGTACCAGCCTCCGTCCCACCCTGCTTGCTCGACGGCGGCGGCGAGCGCGACCGCGCGACGGCGCCATTGATCGCCCTCGTCACGATCGTCGCGCCGATCGCAGAGCGCAGCGAACGCGCGCATCGTCGCGATCGCGAACCACGCGAGCCAGACGCTCTCGCCGCGTCCGGCGATGCCGACCCGATCGAGGCCGTCGTTCCAATCGCCGCCGCCGATGAGCGGCAGGCCATGCGCGCCGTTGGTGATTCCACGCGCGAGCGCGCGACGGCAATGCTCGAAGAGTGACGCAGACTCGGCGGTCACGTCGAAGCGGCTGTACCGGTCGTGCTCTCCGGGCGCGAGCGGCGGCGCCGAGAGGAAGGGAATCTGCGCGTCGAGAATCGCCGCGTCGCCGGTCGCGTCCACGTAATGCGCGGTGACGTACGGCAGCCAGAGGAGGTCGTCCGAGCAGCGCGTGCGGACGCCGCGATCGATCGGCGGGTGCCACCAGTGCAGCACGTCGCCTTCCTCGAACTGGTGCGCGGCGCAGGCGACGATGTGCGAGCGGACGATGCCGGGCTCGACGTGGACGAGCGCCATGACGTCCTGGAGCTGATCGCGGAATCCGAACGCGCCGGCCGATTGGTAGAAGCCGGTACGCCCGAACAGACGCGCCGTCACCGCCTGGTAGAGGAGCCAGCGGTTCAGCATGACGTCGAGCGCGGGCTCGGGCGTGCGCACCGTGACGGCGCCGAGCAGGCCGTCCCAGCGACCGCGAAGGGCGTTCCACGCATCGTCGGCGTTGCGCGGATCGCGCCAGCGACGCAGCAGCTCCTCCGCCTGCGCCCGATCACGAGCGTCGCCGAGGACGAAGAGGACCTCCGCGCGACCGCCGGGCGCTACGTCGAGGTGGACCTGGAGCGCGGCGCAGGGATCGGCGCCCGGCGGCGTCGTCCCGCTCAGCCCCCAGCGCGCCAGCGCCGCCGGTGCGCTCGCATCGCCCTCGCGTCCGAGAAATTCGCGCCGGTCGGTGGTGAAGCTGTGGGGACGCCGATCGGCGGCGAGAAAGGCGACGCGCTCGCCGAAATCCGGATTCCAGGCGCTGCGGGCGAGGAGCGCCTCGTTCGCCGCGTCGTACTCGCTGACGACGAATGGACGCGTCACGCTCGGCATCGCTCCGAGGACCCACTCCGCGTAGTACGTGGCGGTGATTCGGCGCGCGCGTTGCGACGTGTTCACGAGGCGCAGCCGAATGAGCTTCACTGGATCGTCCAGTGCGACGAAGACCACCAGCGTCTGCTCGAGCGCGTGGCTCCGCCGCGACCACGTAGTGTAGCCGGCGCCGTGTCGGACCTCGCACCATGCGTCCGCTCCGGCAGGAGTCGGCGTCGCCGTCCAGACCTGCGCCGTCTCCTCGTCACGCAAGTAGAGCGCCTCGGCGGGCGTGTCGCACACCGGGTCGTTGTGCCACGGCGTCAAGCGGCGCTCGGCGCTGTTGAGTGACCACGTGTACCCGCCGCCCGCTTCGGTGACGAGCGTTCCGAAGTCGGCATTGGCGAGCACGTTCGACCAGGGCGCGGGAGTGTGCGCGCCCGGTTCGAGCTGGATGACGTACTCGCGGCCGTCGGCAGTGAACCCTCCGTAGCCGTTGTCGAAGAGCAGGTCGGTCGACCGCTCCGGCGCGGGTGCCGGCTCGTCCAGCGGCGCCAGCGTCGGCGCGAATCGCGGCGGGTACTGCGGCTCTGCGGTGCGGTCGGCAAGCTGCTGCGCGAGCGAGCGACCGTCGGCCCTCACGATGGCGCGCGCGGTGATCTCGAGCAGGTGCCGCTCGTCGGGGGTCACTTGATCGGCGCGCACCAGGTGAATGCCGCCGCGAACCCCGAGCGTGTCGTGCGCGCCGAGCTCGCGCAGCATGCCGGTGATCCGTCCGCTGATGGTGTCCTCGTATCCGGAGAGCCCTTCCCAGAGGAGCGCGAGATCGACCGCGACGCCGCGCCGCTGCCACAACCGGTGCGCGCGGACGAGATCTTCGAGGAGCGTCGCCTCGTTCGGATCGTCGACGCGGAGCAGGAGCACCGGCAGATCACCGGAGATTCCCATGCCCCAGAGGCGCGGCTGGCCGAGCCGGTTTTTCCTGATCGTATCCGCACCGCAGCGCAGCGCCGGCGGGGCGTAGAGCAAGATCGACAGCAGCGACTCGATCTCGGGCAGGCGTGCGGGATCGACGCGGAGCCGGCGCAGCTCGCGCGCCGCGTCGCGCTCGGCGTCGGCGAGCGCCCATTCGACCGCCGTGAGCGTCGCGTACTGCTGCGCGGTCTCGAGCACCGATTCGCGCGCGCCGCCGACGACGGTCACGAACGCGAGGTGCTCAGTCGCGTAGGGCTCGAGCTCGACGAGGGCTTGCACGCTCATGATCGCGTCGAGCGTGGTCCCGACGGTGCCGGAGAGCGGTGCCGCGAGCGCGCCGGGCGCTCGGATGCCGCCGTTCCGGCCGAGAAACCGCCCGCGGTCGGTCTCCATGCTGACGGTCCGCACCGCGGTGCTGCCGGCGAGCACGCGATGCATGAGGACCGGTGGATGCTCCTCCGGACGGCGCGGTCTGCGGGTGAACAGCAGCGCATCGAGATGCGCAAGGTGTTCGCTCACGACGAAGAGCTTGCTGAACGCGGGATGGCGATCATCGTCGGCGGCGGGGGCCAAGACGACCTCGCCGTAGCTCGTGACCGTCAGGCGGCGACGGTGCGCGGTCTCGTTCTGCAGCGCCAGGTAGCGGATCTCGACGTCGTCGCTCGGCGACACCGCGATCTCGGTGCGGAGCGCGATGCCGTGGTCGCGACGGTGGAGCTCCGCCATGTGGGCGTGAAAGACCGTCGCGTACTCATCCGGCTCGACGCGGGTCGGTTGGCGCCCGGCGGACCAGAGCGCGCCGCTCTCCTCGTCGCGGACGTAGATCCAGAGTCCCGCGTCGTCGCACGTCGGATCGTATCGACAGCGCGTGAGCGCGTGGCGGTTCCAGCGCAGCGCTCCCGCTCCGGCCTCGGTGATCACGCAGCTGAGGCGCCCGTTCCCGAGCACGTGGGCGGCGGGGAAGGCGCCCCGCGGCGTCGGTGCCCAGGGCCGCGGCGGCGGGCCGGTGTCGCGGCGTCTCGCCGATCGCGCCAGCGGTTCGCGGGGCAGCTCGGCGGGGAGATCCGGAGGCACGCGTTCATGGAGGAGGAGCTCTGCCGCCTGGACGCGCGGATCGGCATGGAATCGCCGCACGAACGCGTTGCGGTGCAGGTGATTGTCGAGCGCGGTGAGGATCATGCCCTGATGGTGCGCCATGTATGAGCGGACGATCGCCGCGTCGCATTTCTCCGGAAGATGCGCCGGGGTCAGGTCGAGCGCCTCGTAACAGCCGTACGTGCCGACCATCCCGAGCGCCCGCAGTCGCCGCAGATTCTCCACGGCGGCCCGCGGCCGGAGCGGGAGCGCCAGCGCGGTCGCGTACGGTGCGACGACGACCGCGTCCTCGGTGTCGCGACGCAGGCCGAGCGCCGGGACGCCGAAGGCCTGATACTGATAGTGCTGGTCGCCGTTGACGACCGCGTAGCCCGACTCCGAAACTCCCCACGGGACGCCGCGACGCGCGCTCCATGCGATCTGCGCAGCGATCGCACCGCGCTGGCTTTGCGCGAGCAAGGTCTCGTGATGGCTGCGGGCGAGGAGCGCAGGCATCAGGTACTCGAACATCGTGCCGCCCCAGGAGAGGAGCACCAGGCTGCCCTCGCTGCGAGTGACGGCGCGCGCGAGCGCGAACCAATGCTCGACCGGCACGTCCCGTTTGGCGACCGCAATGAAGCTCGCGAGGCGGGCCTCCGACGCGAGATGATCGTAGTGATGGGGGTCGGCCCGCTCGCCGTCGACGTTGTATCCGATGTGAAACAGCCGATCGTCGCGGTCGTAGAGGAAACGAAAGTCCATGTCGTCGACGAGGGCCTCTGCACGCGCGGCGACGCCGCGGAGCTCCTCGTGCACGGCGTCGACGTGCTGGGTCGCGGCGACGAGCGCCGACTCGAGCGCCGAGAGCCACGCGTCGAGCGACTGTCCCTCCCGAGAAGGCGATCGCGCCACTCGCGTCCGTACGTTCGCGGTGACCTCGCGCGCGCGGGCGCACGCTGCCGAGATCGCGCCGAGCGGGATCGTCGGCGGCAGAAGTGCACGCAGCTCGCGCACGTCGCTCTCGAGCTCCCCCGGCGTCTGTGCCGAGGCGGCCTCCAGCAGTGCGAGCCACGGCATGAAGGCCTCGACGTCCTGATGCATGCTGCGCAGGTGGTGCTGCGTCCGCCCGAACCAGATTCGCAGCTCGCGCAGCGCGGCCATGTCGAGCGACCGTTCATGCGTCTCGAGGGCCTTCACGGTCTCGAGGAGGAGTCGGTCGAGATCGGCGCACTCACGCGTGCAGAAATCGTCGATCGTCCGTCGCCATAGCTCCGGATGATTGCGGGCGTGTGCTGCGTGCCCCTCGATGACATGCGCGCGCACCCGCAAAGGCGCACCATCGTGAGGGGCAAGCCGCTCGACGGCGGCGGCCAGCAGGCGGGCCGTGTCGACGAGGCCGTCCCAGCGCGCGGGAGCGAGCACCCCGTCGGTCGTGCGCTCGAGGCAGCCCTGGCGGACGGCGATGAGCGATACGGCGAGGTTGCCGCTGTCGACCGTCGACACGTAGCGCGGCAGCAGCGGCTCGAGCGTCCGCGTATCGTACCAGTTGAACAGGTGACCGCGATGGCGCTCGAGCCGCGCGAGGGTCTCGAGCGTGCTGCGTACGCGAAAGCCGAGATCCGCAACGCCGAGATAGCCCAGGTCCGACGCGGCGACCGTCGAGAGCAACATCATCCCGACGTTCGTCGGCGACGTGCGGTGTGCGACCTCGCCGAGCGGATCCTCCTGGTAGTTGTCCGGCGGGAGCCAATGGTCGTCGGGGCCGACGAAGGTCTCGAAAAAGAGCCACGTGCGCCGCGCCAGCGCGCGCACGAACGTGCGCTGCTCCGCTGTCAGCGGCTCTGCCCGCGCGCGTATCGGCCGGCTGAGGCGCAGCGCGATCTCCGGTGAGAGCATCCAGACGAGAAGCACCGGCGCGGCGCTGACCAGCGCCGTGGGGTGCCACGTCGCCACGACGAGCGCGATCACGACGGCGATGCCCGGCGCCGCGGCCATCTCGCGCCAGGCGAGCGCACGCCCGCGCCGCGCGAGCGTCCTGGCGGTCGTGGCGGCAGATGTCCACTGCAAGAGACGGCGGCGCGTGATTGCGAGCCGCACCAGCGCGCGCGTTGTCGCGTCCAGCGAAACGGCGGCCTCGTGCGGCAGGAACGCGATCGTCAGGATCCAGCGTCCGACGTGCTCGCGTGCGCGGAACCCGGCCGCGGCGAGCGCCACGCGCACGGAGCGCCCGCGCCGCCCGCGGAAGAGCGCGGTCGCGACGTCGCTCACGAGACTGTCCGCGGGCGCGAGCAGGCCGAGAGCCGTCCACCCGACCTCGTTCCCGGGGAACCAGATCCATCCGGCGACGAGAAAGAGCAGCCGCGCGGGTGCTACCAGTGTTCGGCGCAAGTTGTCGAGGATCTTCCAGCGGTCGAGGCCGGTGAGCCGGTTCGGCGCGCGGCCGTGCGCCGTCGGGACGCGGCGGCGCAGCCACGGGACGAGCTGCCAATCGCCCCGCGTCCAGCGGTGCAGGCGCCGCGTATATGCGAGGTACTGCGGCGGGTAGTCCTCGTAGAGCACGACGTCCGTTGCGAGCGCCGTACGCCCATGGATACCCTCGAACAGATCGTGGCTCGCGAGCGCGTTCTCCGGCACCCGATCGGCGACGCTGCGGCGGAACGCGGCCACATCGTAGATGCCTTTGCCCACGTAGATGCCGGTGCCGAAGAGGTCCTGGTACACGTCCGACACCGCGCACGTGTAGATGTCGATGCTGGTGTCGCCCGCATAGAGCCGTGCGAATCGTGAGCGATTGCCGCTGTCGGGCGAGATCATGATCCGCGGCTGGATGATCGTGTAGCCGGCGCGGACGCGGCCGGTACGCGGGTCGAACTCGGGGCGGTTCAGCGGGTGGGCGAGGATCCCGACGAGCTGCGCCGCGGCGCCTTGCGGCAGCAGCGTGTCCCGATCGAGCGTGATGACGAACCGCACGCCGTGCAGGCGCGTGACGTCGCCCTCACGAACGACGTAGCTCGTCTGCCGGTCTCCACCGAGCAACCGATTGAATTCTTCGAGCTTGCCTCGTTTGCGTTCCCATCCCATCCAGCAGGCCTCGGCCGGATTGTAGCGGCGCTCGCGATGCAGCAGGTGGAACGCCCCCGGCATCGTCGATCGGTGGCGTACGTTCAGCGAGCGAATACCGGCCACCGCTTCCTCGAGGAGCGCGTCATCGCCGGGCATGCGCGACGCCGGCGCGTCGGTGAAATCCGTGAGCAGGACGAACTGCAGCGTCGGATCGGGGTTGGCGAGGAAGTGCCGCTCGATCCGCCGGAGGAGAGCTGCGACGTCGGCGTGGCTGGCGAGCAAGGTCGGGATCGCGACCACGGTCTTCCATGCCGGCGGGATGCCGTCGTCGAACGCGAGCTTCGGCAGCAAACGCGGCCGGACGAGCGACGTCACGAGCGCGTGTACGGCGGTGATCGCGAGGCATGACGCCGGCAGCAGGAAGAGCAGCATGCCTGTGATCCACTCGACGGGCCGCGTGCCTGCGGCGTGCAAGTACGCGGCGGGCACGGCCGCGGCCGCAGAAGTCGCGGCCACGAGCGCCGCCACGTAGAGCATCCCCTCATGGCGGCGCAGACGGCGCCGGTAGCGTTCGCGCAGGCGCGGCCGGTAGCCGAGGCTCGCCTCGAGCTGCGGCCGGCCCTGGTCGATCAGCCAGTACCCGACATGGCCGCGACGGTTGTGACGGTTGGCGGCCTGGCGCGCGGCTGTGATAGCGCGGCGCGCGACGTCGACCTCCGACAATCCCGTGGCGTGCGCCAGCGCCTCGACGACCTTGCGGTAGCGGTCGCAGGTGGCGAAATCCATGTGTCCGTATACGTGGAGCGGATCTTCGTGGAGGACGCGCTCCACCACGCTCGTCCGGCGGAAGAAGTCCTTCCACGACACGGCCGAGATGCTGACGAGGCCGCGAATCGCGCGGGCGACGCACTCGGTATCGTCGAGCGCGGCGGGCGGCGGCGTGCACGGATCGGCCATGAACGGCGGCGGTAGCTTGGGGACGAGCGCGGCGACGCCCGTGACGAGCAGCTCGAGGCAGGCGAGGCGAAGCATCGTCGGGAACGCCCAGAGCTCGGCGATGTCGAAAGCCGTCACCTCCTGGTAGGCGTTCACGAAACGCGTGGTGGCGTCCGGGACGAGCTGGGCGTCGGTTGATCGCATCAGCGCACGCGCCAGCGCATAGACGCGCGGTGGACCGGCGCGATCACCGGTCGCCAGCGGTCGCAGCCGCGCGTAGAAGTCGGGCGGCATGTCCTCGTAAATTTGGCGGATCGCCCGCCGCACGACGAAGGCGTTATCGAGGAGCCACTCGGCGGCCTTGCCTCGACCTTCCTCGGGATCCGCGAGCGCGGCCTCGGCGCGCGTCAGCCACGCGGGGACGCCCGCGAGAGCCGCGAGCGGTGTCACGAGCCGGGGCGAGCCGCTCGTCGCTGCGTGAGCCGCCGCGAGCTCGTGGGCGGCGCTCTCGAGGGAGCCCGGGTGGTGCACCACCTCCCGGGCTTCGCCGCTCACGGCACCGCCAGGGCAGGCATGCGCACGCTCACATGTCGGTGGTTGGCGACCGGTCCGCGGCGGTGTGCTACCGCGCGGCGGCGTTCACGAACGACGAGTACGGGCGTCGCGCAGTGCGCGAGCAGATGCGCCGCGACGCTGCCGCAGGGCTCCTCCACTCGACCCGATCCGCCGTGGGCCGACAGGACGACCAGGTCCGCGTGCTCGCGCTCGACGAGGTGAACGAGCTCACGGCGCGGGTCCGTGTCGCGGGCGAGCACGGTTCGGACGCGCAGCCCAGGTTCTGCGAGACGCGATCGGACGCGCTCGAGGTATGCGTGCCCGACTTCCCAGTTGCGGCGAACCAAGCGCTCCTCCAGGTCCAGATCCTCGCGCGAGAGCGGACCGATCCGCGTCAACTCCGGTACGGGGACGACATGCGCCAAAATCAGCTCCGCCCCGTGCGTCCTCGCGATCTGGACCGCGAGCGGCAGCACGCTCTCGCCGTACGCCGAGCCGTCCAAGGGAACGAGCACATGTGCGTACGAGGTCGGATGGCCCGCCGCCGGCGACGTCGTCGCGGGCACCAACAGCACCGATCCCGGCATGCCCTCGATGAGCTTCTGCGCCGTGCTCGCGAACCTCCATTCGGTAGAGCCGCTTTCGCCGTGCGTGCACAGTACCGTGATGTCGACGTCGTGGTGCGCTCCCCACGCGCGGATCTGGTCCGCCGCCTGGCCCTCGATCACCGCGGATTCCATCGCAATGTCACGGGAGCGATGACGTGCCGCCAAGCCGTCGAGGTACTGACGCCCTTCGGCGCCCTGGATTTCCCACGCGAGCGGATCGACGGGCGCCGCTTCGGCGTGGTGGTCGGGCTCGAGCACGTGGAGAAGCGTGATCCGCGCCCCACAGCTGCGTGCGAGGGCGAGCGCGTGCGGCAGCACACTCTCCGCGAGCGGTGAGCGATCGAGGCAGACCAGCACATGCCGAGCGGTCGCAGGAGCATGCGCGGGTGTCACGGCCGCAGCGCAATCGGTCGGGCCGCGGGTCGGCGCGGCGCCCGTGGATACGTCCGTCGGCATCCGTAGCTCCCTCTTACGACGCGGCGCTCGCGTTCCCGTCGGCGACCTTCACGGTGCTCGCCTGGGGACCCTTTTCGCCTTCCTCCTCGACGAAGCGCACAGGAGTGCCGACGGCGAGGGTCGTGAAGGCGCCGCCTAGGACGCTGTTCTGGTGAAAGTACACCTCGCGTTCGTCCGCGGTCGCGATGAAGCCGTGGTCCGGAAAGAGTTTCGACACGCGTCCGTGCGGCGTCTCGACGTGCCGTTTCGTGTCGGCGCGCTGCCGACGCGCGTAGTCCTCGAGCTGCCGGCGCGCGGCGTCGAACGCGTCGCGGATGGCGACGAACACGTCCTCGTGCGCGTGGTGTTCCAGCGGGGCGCGGTTCACGACCACCGCCGTGCCGGGCAAGATCACGTCGATACGCACGTGGAAGAGCTTGCCCTGATGATGGCGCCGGTGCGGCGCCTCCACCAGCACGTGGCAACCCGTGATGCGATCGTAGTACGTGTCGAGCTTCGCCGCGCGCTCGCGGATCTTGGTGTCGATCGCGTCCGAAGGCGTGACGTTGCGGAAAGTGATCTGCAACGGCAACTGCATGGCGTCTCTCCGACGACTCGCGTCAGGTGCTCGTCGCCACGGTCACGTCCTCGGTGATGAACGCAACCTTCACGTTCACGTGATACTCGACGATCCTGCCGTCGCGGACGACCGCCGTGCTGTGCAGGACGTCGAGCCCGGTGATGTGGCGCACCGTCCGCGCCGCGTGTTTCACCGCCTCCTGCGCGGCGTCGCTCCAGCTTTTCTCGGAGACGCCGACCAGCTCGATCACCTTGATCGTCGCGGGACCCCCGGCGTGCTCGGTTCGTGGTCCGACCATGGACAGTTCCTCCTGAACGATACGGCTTCGTAAACGCCCTGCGGTCGACCCGACGTCAGGGCGCTACCAGGTCCCGCGGTGTGGTGCGCGGCCGCGCGATCGCTTCCACCGTCTCGGCAATCGAGGTCGGAGAAAGCTCTCGGTCGCCAGGGCGGGCACGCGCAGCCTCGCGGGCGATGTCGGTCAGCGAGAGGATGCCGAGGAGATGGTCTGCGGCATCGACGACGGGAATGCGGTGCAGCCGATTATTCCGCATCACCGTGAGCGCCACCGCGATCGCGTCCGTCGGCCGGCACGTGCAGAGCCGTGTCGCCATCGCGCCTTTCACCGGAGATGTGTGCAGCGGATGTCCCTGCGTATACGCCGCCATGCAGACGTCGCGGTCCGTGATCATGCCAACGAGCGTCGGCGCGCCGTCGCCCGGGATGACGACGGGCACGCAACCGCAATCGTGCTCCCACATGATCTGCGCGGCGGCGCTCAGCGAATCGTCCGGTTTGCAAGCACGGACGTTCCTCGTCATGAGCTGTTCGACTCTCATCAGCGTGACTCCTTGTCGACTACGCGGCGATTTTGATCTTGTGGCCCTTTGCCGCTTTGCTCTTCGGAATCGTGATCGTCAGGATCCCGTTCTCGAGGCTCGCCTTCGCTTCCTCGACCTGAACTTCGGCCGGCAGCGGAATCGTCCGCCGGAAGGCTCCGTAGCGAATCTCCTGGCGATAGTAGTGTCGCTTGTCTTCGTCGCGCCCGTCACGCGTCTCGCCGTGGACCTCGAGGACACTGTTGTCGAGCGAGATGCGAACCTGCTCCTGGTCGGCGCCCGGTATCGCGAGTCTCACCGTCACGTCACGGTCGGATTCGGCGATGTCCGCCGACGGCGTGATCACGTGGGCTTCGCCGCGCGCGAAAAGCTCGCGGAGGAACTCCTCGAAGGCGTCCTCCCTGCGGCGCAAGGCACGAACAGGATCCCAATGGGCGGGTACCATATTCGTCTCCTTTCGACGGCAATCGAACGATGACGCAAGGATCTTGCCATCGCGGGTTCGGCGAAAAGGGCCGTGGTCTGGGAGGTCGGTGGCGTCGCTTTCGCAGATCTGCGGCGATTCCGTCCGATCCTTCGCGTGCGTGCGCAAGGCATCGCGGTGATGATGTAGCGCAATCTGACTCCTCTGATCCGGACGGTAGGCGTCCGCGCGAGAATAGTGGCGCCGAACCGGCGTCGAGCACGCATCCGCTGGCGGTTTCGAGCCACACGGCGAGGCTTGCGCCGGCGTGCGCCGCCGTCGTGTCGAGTACGCGCTCGATCACGCAACTCACGCCAGCGGCCGCCAAGCGCGTCTCGCACGCCGCCGCCATCCGCTCCGCGACGCGGCGGTCCGCGAGATGGCTCGCGAGCGCCACGCCCGAGACGCGGCCGGCGTGGCCTTGCTCGGTGAGCGCGAGCGGCGCGAGCGGCCGCGCGAAGGGTCGCACGCGCAGCTCGATGACGCCCGCACCTGCCGGGACGTAGCCGGGCCGGACGATCTCGACCGCGACCTCGGCTCCCATCCGGGCGAGGAGCGGCGCGAGGACGTGCCGCATGTGGTGCGGCGACGGCGCGAAATCCTGGAATACGCCGCCCGTGATGCGGGCCGTGAGCGGCGCCTCCGCGAAGCAGGCGAGCGGGAGGATGCCGAGCGCGAGCATCGCCGCGGATCCAGCGGTGCCGATGTCCCACGCGAACGTCCCGCCTCGGATGCGGGAGCCGGGGACGAACGTGAACTCCTGCGTGCCGACGGCGATCCCGCCGGCGTGGCCGCCGCAGAGCTCCGCGCAGGCACGCACGGCGGCGAGATGCTGCGGGCGCAGTCCCGGCTTGGGACGGCGCGCGCGTGCGTTTGTCATATGCAGAGGGAGGCGGCGGAGCGCGGCGAAAGCGACCGCGAACCGAACCATCGTGCCGGTGCCGGAGCACTCGGCGCCGTCCACGTGGAGCATGAGATCCCGACTATCATCCGGCTCCGATCGCGAGGAACGCCGGCACGCCGCCGCCGCGCTCCTCGTGATTCCCAACACCCGGAACGGCTGCGCCGTGCCGACATGCTGAACCCCGCGATCTCGCGCCGATACGGCGGGCGGCCAGGGTGTCGCCGCTGGTAGGCTCTTTGCACGGACCCTGCTCCATGAGCCACAAGCAGCTGCGCTTCCGTTCGGAGGCGCGGGAGAAGATCCTCCGCGGCGCGACCGCGCTCGCCGATGCGGTGCGCGTCACCCTCGGTCCGCGATCGAAGTGCGTGCTCTTGGAGCGCAAGTGGGGCACCCCGGTCGTGTGCAACGACGGGGTGACGATCGCGAAGGAGGTCGACCTCGAGGATCCCGAGGAGAACCTCGGTGCGCGCATGATGCGCGGCGCCGCGACGCGAACCGGCGACGCCGTCGGTGACGGCACCAGCACCGCGACGATCCTGGCGCACGCGATCTTCGCCGAGGGCGTCCGCAACGTGGTGGCGGGGGCGAGCGCGATCGATCTGAAACGCGGGCTCGAGCGCGGCCTGCGTGTCGCGGTGGAAGCGCTACGTGCGCTCTCGCGACCCGTGAAGAGCCGTGCGGAAAGGGCGCAGGTGGCGACGATCTCGGCGCACAACGATCCCGCCATCGGCGAGCTCATCGCCGACGCGGTCGAGCGCGTCGGCAGCGAGGGCGTGGTGTCGGTAGAGGAGGCGAAGGCGACCGAGACCACGCTCGAGGTCGTGGAGGGCATGCAGTTCGGCCGCGGCTATCTCTCGCCGTATTTCGTCACCGATCCCGATCGCATGGAATGCGTCATCGAGGAGCCGCTCATCCTGATCCACGACAAGCGTATCAGCCTGATGAAGGACCTCTTGCCGGTGCTGGAGCAGGTGGTGAAGGCCGGCCAGCCGCTGCTCATCGTCGCCGAGGACGTCGACGGCGAGGCGCTCGCGACCTTGGTGGTCAACAAAATGCGCGGCGCGCTCGTGTGCGCGGCGGTGAAGGCGCCCGGCTTCGGCGATCGCCGCAAGGCGATGCTCGAGGACCTGGCGATCGTCACCGGCGGGCAAGTCGTCGCCGAGGAGCTCGGGCTCAAGCTCGAGCACGTCGGCGTCGCGCAGCTCGGGCGCGCGAGCCGCGCCGTCGTCGCGCGTGACACGACGACGATCATCGGCGGCGGCGGCGACAAGCAGGCGATTCACGGCCGCGTCGAGCAGATCCGGGCGCAGATCAAAGAGACGACGAGCGACTACGACCGCGAGAAGCTCGAGGAGCGGCTCGCGAAGCTCGCCGGTGGCGTCGCGCTCATCCGCGTCGGCGCCGCCTCGGAGGCGGAGATGGCGAGCCGGAAGGAGGCCTTCGAGGACGCGATCAACGCCACCAAGGCGGCGGTCGCGGAGGGCATCGTTCCCGGGGGCGGCCTCGCGCTGCTGCGCGCGATCGCGGCGGTGGAGCGTGAGGAGGCGAACGTCGACGGCGACGAGCGCACCGGTCTCCGCATCCTGGCGCACGCGCTGCAGGTGCCGACGCGGCAGATCGCCGAGAACTCGGCGGTCGACGGCGGCGTCGTCGTCGAGCGCATGCGCGCGGGGGAAGGGGCGCTCGGCTTCGACGCCGCGCGCGGCGTCTACGTCGATCTCCTCGAGGCCGGTATCGTCGATCCGACGAAGGTCGTGCGCATCGCGCTGGAGAACGCGGTGTCGGTGGCGAGCGTGCTCCTCCTCACGGAGGCGACGCTCACCGAGGTGCCGGAGCCGGCAGCGGAGCGCCCGCCGCTGCCGGAGTGAGCCGTGCCCGAGCCGCGCGCGCGGATTCCGAAGGCGAGCGTGGTCGGGGTCGCCCCGAACCTCCGTGACTACGACGCCGCGTGCACGGCGTTTTCGTGGGACGGCGCGCGTCGCGCGCTCGACGGGCTGCCCGGAGGGCGCGGTCTCAACATCGCGCACGAGGCCGTCGACCGCCACGCCGCGGGCGCGCGCCGCGACCGCGTCGCGCTGCGCTGGCTCGGGAAGCGGGGCGAGAGCGAGGATCTCACTTACGGCGATCTGCGCGCGCTCTCGAGCCGCTTCGCGAGCGCGCTGGCTGGCCTCGGCGTCGCCAAGGGCGACCGCGTCTATGCGCTCACCGGCCGGATCCCCGAGCTCTACGTTGCGGCGCTCGGGACGTGGAAGAACCGCAGCGTCTTCTGCCCGCTCTTCTCGGCGTTCGGTCCCGAGCCGGTGCGGGCGCGCCTCGCGATCGGCGGCGCGCGGGTGCTCGTGACGACCGCGTCGCTCTACGCGCGCAAGATTGCGGCCCTGCGCTCCGCGTTGCCGACGCTCGAGCACGTGATCCTCGTCGGTGACGATCGCGGCACGACGGACGTCGCCGGTACACACGACTATCGTGCGCTCATGGCGGCGGGCAGCGACGCGCTCGAGATCGGTTCGACCGATCCGGAGGACGCGGCGCTCCTGCACTTCACGAGCGGCACCACGGGCACGCCGAAGGGCGCGATCCACGTGCACGCCGCCGTCGTTGCGCACCACGCGACCGGCACGCTCGCGCTCGACCTTCATCCCGAGGACATCTTCTGGTGCACCGCCGATCCCGGCTGGGTGACCGGCACGTCGTACGGCGTCGTTGCGCCGCTCACGAGCGGCGTGACGAGCATCGTCGACGAGGCCGATTTCGACGTCGCACGCTGGTACGGCATCCTCGCGCGCGAGCGGGTGACCGTCTGGTACACCGCGCCGACCGCGATCCGCATGCTGATGCGGGCGGGCGCCGAGCCGGTGCGCGGGCACGATCTCTCGGCGCTGCGCTTCCTCGCGAGCGTCGGCGAGCCGCTCAATCCCGAGGCGGTCGTGTGGGGCCAGGACGTCCTCGGCCGTCCGTTTCACGACAACTGGTGGCAGACCGAGACCGGCGGCATCATGATCGCCAACTACGCCTCGATGGAGATCCGTCCGGGATCGATGGGCAGGCCGCTGCCCGGCATCGAGGCCACGATCGTCCGGCGTGTCGGGACGAGCGCGGTCGAGGTCGTCGGCGCGCCCGACGTGCAGGGCGAGCTCGCGCTCCGTCCTGGATGGCCGTCGATGTTCCGCGGCTACTGGGGCGAGCCGGCGCGCTATGCCCGCTGCTTCGTCGACGGCTGGTATCTCACCGGCGATCTCGCGCGCCGCGACGCCGACGGCTATTACTGGTTCGTCGGCCGCGCCGACGACGTCATCAAGACGTCGGGTCACCTGATCGGGCCCTTCGAGGTCGAGAGCGTGCTGATGGAGCACCCGGCCGTCGCCGAGGCCGGCGTGATCGGCAAGCCGGACGCAATCGCGGGCGAGGTGGTGAAGGCGTTCGTCGCGCTGAAGCCGGGGTTCGAGCCGACCGAGGAGACGCGGCGCGCGCTCCTCGCGCTCGCGCGCCGGCGGCTCGGTGCCGTCGTCGCGCCGAAGGAGATCGCGTTCGCGCCGAGTCTGCCGCGGACGCGCAGCGGCAAAATCATGCGCCGCCTTCTGAAAGCACGCGAGCTCGGGTTGCCGGAGGGCGACCTCTCGACCTTGGAGGACGGCGGTGCTTGACGCGTCGGCGCTCGACCGCGCGCACGCGCTCACGCTCTGGCGCGAGATGTTGCGCATTCGCCGCTTCGAGGAGGAGGCGGTCGAGCTCTACAGCCGTGGCGCGATCCGCGGCTTTCTCCACCTCTCGATCGGCGAGGAGGCGGTCGCCGTCGGTGCGATGCAGGCGCTCGCGCCCGAGGACGCGATCGTCTCGACCTACCGCGAGCACGGCCACGCGCTGGCGCGCGGCATGCCGGCGCAGGCGCTCATGGCGGAGCTCTACGGCAAGGCGAACGGCTGTAGTCGGGGCCGCGGCGGCTCGATGCACTTCTTCGACGTCGGCCGCCGCTTCTACGGCGGGTACGCGATCGTCGGCGGCGGCCTACCGATCGCCGTCGGCCTCGCGCTCGCCGACGTCCTCCAGGACCGCCGCCGCGTGACCGCGTGCTTCTTCGGCGACGGCGCCGTCGCCGAGGGCGAGTTCCACGAGTCGATGAACCTGGCGGCGCTGTGGCGTCTCCCCGTGCTCTTCCTCTGCGAGAACAACCTGTACGCGATGGGCACCGCGCTCGAGCGGCATCAGTCGCAGCCCGACATCGCGCGCAAGGCGGCGGCCTACGACGTGCCGTCGGCCGCCGTCGACGGCATGGACGTCGTCGCCGTCGAGGCGGCGGCGCGGCGCGCGGTCGACGCCGTCCGCGCCGACGGCCGGCCGTACTTGCTTGAGGCGCGCACGTATCGCTTCCGCGCGCACTCGATGTACGATCCGGAGCTCTACCGCACGAAGGCGGAGGTCGAGCAGTGGAAGCGGCGCGACCCGATCGTCACGTTCGCGGCGCAGCTCGCCACGAGCGGTGTCCTCGACGCCGGCGAGCGCGCGCGCATCGAGGCGGCGGTCGGCGCCGAGGTCGACGCCGCGGTCGCGTTCGCCGAGCTGGGGGCGTGGGAGCCGGTCGAGGATCTGACGCGCGACGTGTATGCCGCCGCGGCGGGCGAGAGGACACGGTGACACGGGTGACGTATCGCGAAGCGGTGCGTGCCGCGCTCCGCCGCGCGCTGGCCGACGACGTGCGCGTCTTCCTGATGGGCGAAGACGTCGGCCGCTACGGCGGCGCCTACGCCTGCAGCCACGGTCTCCTCGACGAGTTCGGACCGGCGCGCGTACGCGATACGCCACTCTCGGAGTCCACGTTCGTAGGTGCGGGCATCGGCGCCGCGCTCGGCGGCATGCGGCCGATCGTCGAGGTGATGACGGTCAACTTCAGCCTTCTCGCGCTCGATCAGATCGTGAACAACGCGGCGACCCTGCGCCACATGTCGGGCGGCCAGCTCGGCGTGCCGCTCGTCGTGCGCATGGCGACCGGCGCCGGCCGCCAGGTGGCGGCGCAGCACTCGCACAGCTTCGAGGGCTGGTACGCGCATATTCCCGGCATTACCGTGGTCGCGCCGGGTACCGTCGAGGACGCCTACGGCATGCTGCTGGCCGCGCTCGCCGAGCCCGACCCGGTCTTCATCTTCGAGCATGCCGGGCTCTACCCGATGGAGGGTGATTTCGACGAGGACGCGCGGCCGCCGCTCCACGGCGCGTGCGTGCGCCGTGCGGGAAGCGACGTCAGCGTGATCACGTTCGGCGGCTCGCTGCCGAAAGCGCTCGCCGCGGCCGACGCGCTCGCGACGGAAGGCGTGAGCGCGGAGGTGATCGACCTGCGCGCGCTGCGGCCGCTCGACACGGCAACCGTTCTCGCGTCGATCGCGAAGACGCGGCGTGCCGTCGTCGTCGACGAGGCGTGGCGCAGCGGCAGCTTCGCGGCCGAGGTGTGCGCGCGGATCACGGAGGAGGGCTTCTACGACCTCGACGCGCCGCCCGTCCGCGTCTGCGGCGCCGAGGTGCCGATCCCGTATCCCAAACATCTCGAGGACGCGGCGCTGCCGCAGCTGGCGACGATCGTCGCCGCCGTGCGTGGCATCGCGCAGCGGCGATGATCGAGTTCACGATGCCGATCCTCGGCGCCGACATGGAGGCCGGTACGCTCATCGAGTGGCGCCGCAAGCCGGGCGAGCGCATCTCGCGCGGCGAGGTGATCGCCGAGGTCGAGACCGAGAAGGGCCTGATCGAGGTCGAGGTGTTCGCGAGTGGCGTCGTGGAGAAGCTCTTGATCGAGCCCGGCGCGAAAGTACCCGTCGGCGCCGTGATGGCGTTGATCCGCGAGGACGCCGGCGCACCGCCGCCGAACGTGACGGCGTTGCCCGTAGCGGGCCCGGTGCCCGCGGTGCCGCTGGCGTCACCGCCAGCGGCACCGTGCGTCCCGGCCAGTATCGCAGTGGGAGCGCCGGCGACGCCGGCTGTGGCCGCGAGCGGTCGTGTCCGCGCCTCACCTGCGGCGCGACGGCGCGCCGCGGACCTCGGTGTCGACCTCGCGGTTGTGCTCGGCACAGGCTCCGATGGTGCGATCGGCGTCGCCGACGTCGAGCGCGCGGCGGCGCTCGGCGGGAAAGCTGCCGCGGCGCCGCAGCCGGCGCCAACGGCGGCGCCACAGCGGCCCGCGACGGCGCCGCCGTCGCACGCCGACGCCATGCGGCGCACGATCGCGGCGGCGATGGCGCGCTCCAAGCGCGAGATTCCGCATTACTACCTCGCCACGACGATCGACATGCAGCGTGCGCTCGTGTGGCTCGAGGCGCGCAACGCCGCGCGCCCCGTGACCGCGCGCGTGCTCTCCGGCGCGCTGCTGCTGAAGGCCGTGGCGCTCGCCTTGCGCGATGTGCGGGAGCTGAACGGCGTCTGGGCCGGCGATCGCTTCGCGCCGTCTCCCGACGTGCACCTCGGGGTGGCGATCGCGCTGCGCGGCGGCGGCCTGGTGGCGCCGGCGCTGCACCATGCCGATCGCCTGGATCTCGACGAGCTGATGCGGCGCTTCCGCGACCTCGTTGCACGCGCGCGGACCGGCACGCTGCGCAGCTCGGAGCTGTCGCAGCCGACGGTCACAGTGACGAGCCTCGGCGAGCAGGGCGTCGAGAGCGTGTTCGGCGTGATCTATCCGCCGCAGGTGGCGATCGTCGGCCTCGGGAGGATCGTCGAGCGGCCGTGGTCGGTGGACGGCGCTGTGGTGCCGCGCTCGGTCGTCACCGCGACGCTCTCGGCCGACCACCGGGTGAGCGACGGCCACCGCGGCGCGCGCTTTCTCGCGACCGTCGACCGCCTGCTGCAGGCGCCGGAGGGACTATGACGCGCGACGAGATCCGTGCGGCGGTGCTACGGGCGCTCGGCGACGTCGCGCCCGAGGCCGATCTCGCGCGCCTCGATCCGCGCGCCGCCTTCCGCGACCAGCTCGATCTCGACTCGATGGACGTTTTGAATTTCGTGACGGTACTCCACGACGCTCTCGGCGTGGACGTACCCGAATCGGATTATTCGAAGCTCGCGACGCTCGACGCGGCCGTCGAGTATCTCGCGGCGCGCGTGCGAGCATAGGAGAGGCACATGGAATGGCCGGACCCCACGATCGACGAGCCGACGCTGGAAACGTTGATGGAATGGACCGACGAGGGTGGCTGCCAGGCGACCGACGGATGTTGGCTCGAAGGCGACGTCGTCGAGTGCGACCATGGTCACCCGAGCTGGGCGGTCGTCCTCGGTTTCGTTCCAGACGCGACCGGCGACTGACCATCATGCATTTCGCCCGTCGTGCGACGGGTTGTCCCGTGCACGCGGTTCGCAGCTGCGCGAGATGAGCGGCTGTCTGCGAAGCGTTCGTGCGAAACGCGCGCGGCATGCGTCGAAAGACCTCGGCTGCACGGGCTTCCGCACACAAGCGGCGCGGCACGACACGTGCTTCGTCCTCCGAAGCGGGAGGACTTCTCGTGCGTACATCCTTGTGCCTGATGGTGGTGTCCTCGGTCGTCGCCGCACTCGCCCTCCGAGCGAGCCCGGCCGCGGCGAGACAGACGTCGGAGCAGAAGTGCCAAGCCGGGCGATTCACGGCCGCGGCGACGTACCAAGGCTGTGTCCGCAAGCTCCTCGCGAAGGACGCGGCGGGGACCGCTTCGAAATTCCAGGACGCGTTCGTCAAGTGCGTCGCGAAATACGCCGCGGCCTGGCCGAAGCTGCAGAAGAAGACGAAGGATACGGGCGCGACGTGTGACGCCGCCCGGCTCATTGCCAACGGCGACGGGACGGTGACCGACAACCTGAGCGGCTTGCAGTGGGAGCAGAAGACCGACGACGACGGCGTGCATGACAAGGACAACGGCTACACGTGGAGCGCGTCGGGGAGCGCGGCGGACGGCACTGCGTTCACGGCTTTCTTTCCGACGTTGAACGGATCGTGCTTTGCGGGCCAGTGCGATTGGCGTTTGCCGACACTCGCGGAGCTCGGGACGTTGATCCAGACGCCGTGCAGCGACGACGCCTGCATCGATCCGATCTTCGGCCCGACCCCGCCGCTGTTCGATCTCTATTGGTCGGCGACGACCGACGCGTTTTTCCCGGGGCAGGCGTGGGGCGTGCAGCACGCCGCTTTCGTCACCGGGCGCGGCAAGATGGGTTTGCAGTTCGCGCGCCGTGCGCGGCGGGGTGTAGCCGCGTCCGAGACGGCAGGCTCGCATATCACTCGTGGCCGTCGTCACTGAGAAGCCACGCCTCTCGACCGACGTGAACACGACGGATCAAGAGCCGGGATGACCACGCCGCGGGCTGTCCCTCTTGCGAGGGCGGCACGGAACGACCACCGCGTCCGCGCCGGGTGGGCAAAGAGAAGGGCGGTCGTGACGTTGGCGCCGAGACCGAGGAGAGAGAGGAGCATCAGCATCGGTTCCGGCGGCGCGGCATCAGGATGCAGAAGGCGGCGCAGCGACGCGACGATCACGGCCACCGCGATGGACGCCACCACGATCAGGACAGCGGCGCTGACCGCATCCTCTCCCTGTTCGTGCCAGCGTCCGGCCGGGATGAGGAGGACCGCGAAAATGCTCACGTGGGCGAACAAGTGGAACGCGTCGGCGACGAGGAACAGACTGTGGCCACGCCACGATCCGGCGATCTCAGCGCCAGCGGCGACGAGTGTGACGGCGGTCGCCAGTAGCACTCTCCGAGCGGGAACATGGACATGGATGAACACTAGACGTCGACCGTGACCTCCGCCTGCCATTCGGCGCCTACCGGACGGACCGCGAGGCCGTGGAGCGTCACCGCTTTCACGTCCGCCGCGAGCTCGTGCTTCGCGGGATCGATCGTCTCGCCCACCAGCGTCGCCGACGCGCGGTGGCCCGCGCCGTCGCGCTCGACGCGGACGTTCGCGGCGCGCAGCAGCAGACATTGCGCGTCCTTGTAGAACACGAGCTCCTCGAGAAAGCGCAGGAGCAGAAGATCGAGTGCCTCGGCGCGCACCGTGATCGGGATGGAGACCGCTGGTGCGATCGAATCGAGGCTCCGGACCATGAGGTTCGTCGTCGCGTCGGCCGCCGCCGCGAAGAGGCCGTCGAGATCGGGTGCGCGAGCGCGAAAGCTGACGTCACTCGTCACGCCGTCGGCGAGGTACTCGTACGCCACGCGGCGCCTCAACCCTTGATGTTCCCGATCGGGACCAGGCGCGCGACGCGGCGGCTGAGGCCGGCGCGCTCGGTCGCGTCGACGACGGCGTCGATGTCCTTGTACGCGGCGCCGGCCTCCTCGGCGAGGCCGGCATATGAGACGCTGCGTATGTAGATGCCGCGCGTCTCGAGCGTGCGCTGTAGCTCGCGGCCGTGGAACTGGCGCTTCGCTTTGGTGCGGCTCATCGTTCGGCCGCTGCCGTGGGCGCTGCTGTAGAAGCCCATCGCGCCGCTCGCGACGCCGGTCAATAGATACGAGCCCGTCTCCATGCTGCCGCCGATGATCACCGGCTGGCCGGTCTCCTGATACTCGCGGGGGACGCCCGCCATGCCGGGGCCGAAGGCGCGGGTCGCGCCCTTGCGATGCACGAGCAGCTCGCGCTCGACGGCGTCGACGACGTGGGTCTCGAGCTTCGCGGTGTTGTGGGCGACATCGTACACCTGGCGGAGGCCAAGCGCCGCGGGATCGCGCGCAAACACGTCGCTGAACACCTCGCGGATGCGATGCAAAATCATCTGCCGGTTGGCGAACGACATGTTGGCGGCGCAGCGCATCGCGGCGAAGTACCGCTGGCCCTCCGGTGACCGGAACGGCGCGCAGGCGAGCTCACGGTCGACGATCGTGAGGCCGTACTTCGTCGTCATCACGTGCAGGAAGAGTTGGACGTAGTCGCTCGCGACTTGGTGCCCGAAGCCGCGGCTGCCGCAGTGGAACATGACGGCGATCTGGTTCGGGCGCGTGATGCCGAAGCGGGCGGCGAGCGCGGCGTCGGCTACGTGCTCGGGGCGGACCACCTGAATCTCCAGGTAGTGATTGCCGGAGCCGAGCGTGCCGATTTGATTCTGCCCGCGCGTGATTGCGCGGACGCTGACGGTCGAGGGATCGGCTCCGGCGAAGCAACCGCTCTCCTCGGTGCGCGCGAGATCCTCCGCCGTCCCGTAGCCGCGTCGGACGCACCACCGCGCGCCCTCTACGAGCACCTCGCGGAACTCGTCGTCCGAGAGCTTCAGGAACCCGCTGCTGCCGACGCCCGCCGGCACGCGCCGGAAGAGGGTGTCGACGAGCTCGTGCAGCCGCGGCTGCACCTCTTCGAGCGTGAGGTCGGTGACGACGAGCCGCATCCCGCAGTTGATGTCGAAGCCGATGCCGCCCGGGGAGATCACGCCGGTCGCCGGATCGATCGCGGCGACGCCGCCGATCGGGAAGCCGTAGCCCCAGTGCGCGTCGGGCATCACGCAGCTCGCGCCGACGATGCCAGGAAGCGTCGCGACGTTCGCCGCCTGCGCGAACACCGCGTCGTCCATGTCGCGCAACAACGGCTCGGTCGCGAAGATCCGCACCGGGACGCGCATCCCTGGACGCGTCGTGGACGGCACCTCCCATACCGCATCAGCGACGCGCTGGATGCTCGCGAGCGCCGAATCCATCACGCGCCGCCAGCTGCGTTTTCGTCGAGAGGTTCAGCGGTCGTTCCCATCGTCGTCGGCCTCCCGTTCTTGGAAGGAGAAAGCAAGTGTCGGACCAGCTGTGCGCATCAGCTACGTCGGCGCTCTCGTTCAAGGGCTATGATCCGCGGGGGACGAATGACCCTTGCAAGGATGGAAACAGGTATAGGGTTGGGAACGGGCATTTAGGGGTCGCTGAATGGCGGCGGCATCGGGCGGCCGCCATCCGCCGGTGCTCCTCCAGGTACCGCGGGAGTGCCATACTGCGCAGGTCGCAGCGAAGGGAAGAATCGCCCGATCGCTCTCCCCGATATGCGAATCGAAGGTGCGCTGTCGACGCGCCGGAACCCGCGCCGGCCGGGAATGCGCCCCTCCGTCGATGGCAGCGCGTTTGCTCCGCTCCATTGTGTAGGAGCTGATTCGAAGGAGGAACCATGAGTAACCTCGGTCTGATCCTCGTTCCCGTCGACTATTCCGCCTGCGCGGACGACGCGCTGCGGTTGGCCGGGGGGTTTGCGCGAGCCTTCCAGGCGCGATTCCTCGTGCTGCATTTGCTTCCGTGGCGCGTGGAGGGGTTCCTACAGTCGCCGCCGCTCGACTGGATCGCAACGGAGAAGCCGCGGCTCGCGGAGCACGTCCGGGCCGTGCTCGAGCGCGGCGCGACGCCGCCCGTCTTCGAGATTGCAGTCGAATGGGGTTCGCCGCACGCGGATCTGGTTCCTTTCGCGATCGACCGCAAAGCCGACATGATCGTCATGGGCACGCACGGCCGTACGGGGATCACCCACGTCCTCCTCGGCAGTGTGGCCGAGAAGACCGTTCGCCTCGCTCCCTGTCCGGTGGTGACGGTGCGCGAGGGCGCCGCGGCGGACCGTGCGCTGGATCGCCTCGCCGCCGAGCCGCCGCATCGTCTCGACGTCCGCCCCGGCGAAGTCGACCATCTCGTCGTGCGGACGCCGGTGACGGTCACGCCGACCGATCTCCTCTCGACGGCACACGATCGGATGGTCGAGCACCGGATACGGCATCTCGGCGTCGTCGAGGGCGACCGTCTCGTCGGCATTCTGTCGGATCGCGACATCGTGGCGCACCTCGGTCATCTCCAGCACACGCGCGTCAACGCGGCCATGACGCCGAATCCGACGACGATCGCGCCGGACGTGGCGATCGAGACGGCGGCGCGGCTGATGATCGAGCAGGGCGTCCGCGCGCTGCCCGTTGTCGATGGCGAGCGCATCGTCGGGGTGCTCTCGGCGACCGACATCTTGGAGGAGTATGTTCGTGCGGCTCGCCGCGCTGCCTGACGCGGCCGACGGTCTGCTCGGCGTGAGAGGTGAAACATGCGCGGCATAATACCCGTGCTCGTCGGACTGCTCGCATTTCAAACAATGGCGCCCAACCCGGCGCGCTGCCAATCCGGAGAGCCGGTCTTCCATGCATACTGCGCGCGCTGCCACGGCGAATCGGGTACCGCCTGCACGCCCTTGGGTCGCGCCCTCAAGGCGGCGCCGCTCGAGAACGATCCCAGGCTCGCCCGCATGACGACGGCGCAACTGATGCGGCTCATCAAATCGGATCCGAAGCATCGCGGCGTGCTGCACCTCCCGGATGCGGATCTGAGAGCCGCGGCGCACTTCGTGAAGCAGTTGGCGCGCACGAATGGTCTGTGTCCACCGCCTGCGCGGGCAGGACGAGGAGGATCACGATGACGCTCTTTCGAAGGATCCTCGTGCCGCACGACTTCTCGGATCACGCGACGCGGGCGCTGCAGCTCGCCGCGGATCTCGCCGCGGAGCACGGCGGGAGCATCACCGTCTTGCACGCAGTGACCCCCGTCTACAGCGGGCTCGGCTTTCCGACGGAGGCCGACATCGCGTGGACCCCGCGTCCGGACATGATGCGAGCGCTCCGTCGGCAACTCGAGGCGGTGGTGAAGCGCGCCGTACGCGGGCGCGTGCGGGATGTTCAGTGTCGCGTCGTGATCGATGTGCCGGTCGAAGCGATTCTCCGCGCCGCCCGGCGTGCCGACGTGATCGTGATCGCGACGCTCGGGCGAACCGGCCTCGCGCACCTCTTCATCGGCAGCGTCGCGGAAAGGGTGGTTCGCCACGCGCCCGTGCCGGTGCTGACGATTCGCTCGAACGTCGTGCGCCGAACGGCGCGGCGGACACAAGGCGCCCGCCGCCGTCGGTAGTACCGTCAGTCGTACGGGTCGATGCGAATCTGATTGTCGACCGCGCAGATGCCGCGCGCGTGGCCGATCGCACCGAGGATCGCCTGGCGCTCCGCCCATGAGCGCACGCGGCCCGTCAGCGAGACGACGCCGTCACGGACTTTGACGTCGATGCCGCTCGCCTCGCGCTGCGCGCGCCGCGCGAGCACCTCCTCGATCGTGCGGCAGACGTCCTCCGCCGTGATCTTGGGCGGCGACACCGTGATGCGGTTCAAGAGGCCGCGCACGCCGGTGAGCTGGCGCACCGCTGCGGCGGCATCCTCGCGCTCCCGCAGGAGGTCGACGGTGCCGTCGAGCGTCACGAACCCGGCGGTCACGGTCGATTCGATGCGGCTGTCCGGCACCAGCACGTCCCATTGGAGCGCGTGCCGCACGGCACGGGCGACGTCGGTATCCGAACGTACGTGCTCGCGCGGGAGCTGCACGTCCAAGTCGTTCGCGACGTCCGTGACGCCGCCGATCCGATGCGCGGCCTCCTGCGCCGCGTGCTTCTTGGCGTACGAGTCGACGGTGCCGGTGAGGGTCACGATGCCGTGCTCGACGGCGACCGCAATGGGAGTCCCGCTCATGCGTGAGTCCCAGGCGAGCTCGGCGAGGACATCGCGGCGGATGTGGTCGTCGGTGTGTACCTCGTGATGGGCTGGGTGGTCCCTGTATTGCGTCGTCATATCCATGCCTCCTTGAGATGTAGCCAATACGCTACGGTTGTGACGAGAACGCTGCCGGCGAAGACGATCGGTAAGGCGAGCGCCGTCGCGGCGAGCGGCGCCATGTAGAACGGCGCGACAGCGAGGTAACTGCCGGCCATGAAGTCGAGCTGGTCGAACCCGATCCAGCTCTCACCCGGCGCGATGCCGACGCGCCGCTTGACGAACGACTTTGCTGCGTCGCCCATGCCGGTGCCGATGCCCATCAACATTCCGGGGACGAAACTCGTCGTGCCGTAGTCGACGAGCGCCAAAGGATGGAAAAATCCCATCTCGTGCAAGGCCCGCTGTGCGGCGTACACGAGGGTCCCGGCGATGATCCCGGCGAGGAGCCCGCGCCAGGTCTTGTGGTCACCGAAAATACGCACCCCGCCGAGGCGACGGCCGCCGTCCATTGGGAGCGCGAGCGCCTCGAAGTGACCATGCACGAGAACCGGCGCCATGTTGGCCGCGTAGGCGGGTACGAAGAAGTACAGCACTTCGAGAACTTGGCGTACAAGGTCGTCCAGCGGCATCGCCGGCGCTCCGCTCATAGAGCAACGGACGGACCAGTGCCGCGGGCGACGGAATCCTTACCGGCGCTCGTCCGTGTGGGGCGTCGTCGTCGTCGTGTTCTCAGCGGTGACACGGCCCGGCCGGCGGATTCCGCAGCGCTGCGAACCCACTGTTCGCCGTCCACGTCTCCGGAAGGACGCACAGCTCGGACAGCGTGAAAACCGGCCCATCGGTGCAGACGTATCGCTGATTCACGTAGCAGTGCCCGCACTGTCCGGTGCCGCACTTCATGTAGCGCTCGAGCGCGACGTAGACGGCGCCGGCGTCGAGGCCGGCGCGAAGGAGCTCCGCGGCGGCGAGCGCCGACATCGCGGGCGGTCCGCATACGACCGCCCGCGTCGCACCGATCGCCGCGACCGCTTCGGCGATGTCGTCGACGACGCTCCCGACGCGTCCGTCCCATGTCTCATCGGCGTGGTCGACGCGCTCGAACATCCGCACGCCCGGCGTGTGTCGCCAGCGCGCAAGGTCGGTCTTGAAGATGCGAGTGACGGGGTCGCGGGCGCCGTACACGATCGCGAGCGGCGCCGCGCGTGGCTGCGCTAGTTCGCACACGATCGCGGCGCGCAGGGGCGCGAGACCGCAGCCCCCGGCGACGTACAAGGTCGGGACAGGGTCGGCGTCGGGAAAGCCGCGGCCGAACGGGCCGCGCACGCCGACGCGGGCACCGGGCGTGAGCGCGAAGAGCGCCGTCGTGAGCACGCCCATGCGTCGCACCGTGAGGACGACCGTTCCCGGCGTGCCGCCGGCGCCCGGCAGCGCCGACATCGTGAACGGCGCCTCGCCGATCCCCAGCAGGGACAGCATGACGAACTGCCCGGGCTGGGCGCCGTCGAGGGCGGCGACCGGTGGCTCGAGCCCGAGCACGAAGGTGCGTGTATCCGGCGACTCGTCGATCACCGTGGTGAGGCGCGCCGGAAACGGCAGGTAGCTGTACGGCCGCGGATCGGGTGACGGATGCGCGCTCATCGCGAGATCCCGAGCCGCCGCATGACGCTCAGCGCGCCGATCGCGCCGAGGCAAGTCGTGTCGCATCGCCCGCAGCCGACGCAGCCGATCCGCCCGAGCGCGGGCACCAAGTCCGGCGACAGCTTGTGGTACCAGAAGCGCCGGACGCGATCCGCGGCGGTCGGCGCGGGATGGTGTCCCGACGACTCGCGCTGAAAGCCCTCGAGCAGACAGCTGTCCCAGAATCGAACGCGTTCGCCGCGCTCGCTGCCGTCCGCCTCGTCGACGATCGTGAAGCACGAGCACGTCGGACAGAGGCTCGTGCAGCCGGTGCATGCGAAGCACGCCGGCCCGAGGGCTTGCCATTCGGGACCGCCGACCGGTTCCCCGGCGTTCCGTCCGTCGAGGCGTTCCAATGCGGCGGCGATGAACGGACGCTCGGCGAAGCTCGCCGCGGCAGTGGATCTCGCGGCTGCGACGGCAGCGCGGGTCTCGTCCTCAACGGCACGGGTGCAGAGGCGCGCGGCATCGACCGCTGCCGCACCGCGGGCGCTTCCCGCCTCGAGGACGACGCGACCGTCGGAGAGCTGGGTCAGGGCGATGTCGAATGGGCGTTCGGTAAACGGGCCGGCGCCGACGTCGCGACAGAAACCGCCGGCGCACGCGGCAAGGCAGTTCACCGCGACGAGCAGCGCCTGGTCGCGCCGCCTCCGGTAGTACGGATCACGCGTGAAAAAACGATCCTGGCAGGCGATCGCGGCGACGTCGCACGCAGCAACTCCGAAGAGGACGAACGGACGAACCACGGGCAAAGTCTCGGTGACCTCGTCTCGTCCCCAGCGCAGAAGCGTCTCGCGTGCGGGAAAAAAGAACCGCTTCGCGGTGGGTAGCGGGCGCGGCGCGTTCCACACGAAGGGCTCACGGCCCGTAACGGGTGCCCACTCGCACCGGCCCTGCACGTCGACCGTCGGTTCCCAGAGGACGGCGTCGCGTGCCAGCGACGCGCGCAGCACATCGACCGCGTCGACGTTCGGGAGGAGGACCGCGTCCGCGGTCATTGAACGCGCTCCACGCTGACCGCGCACACCTTGAGCTCCGGCATGTGCGACAGTGGATCGAGCGCCTCGTGGTTGGTCACGGCGTTCACGGCCGCTTCGCGGAAATGGTACGGCATCGCGACCAATCCGGGCGGTACCTCGTCCGAGACCCGCGCGCGTGTCGTCACCTCACCGCGGCGCGAGCAGATGCGGACGGCGGTGCCCGTCGCGATCTCGCGGGCGCCGGCGTCGACCGGGTTGATGACCAGCAGCCCCAGCGGGTTCTCGCGCTCGAGGAGCGGCGCGCGGCGGGTCATCGAGCCCGAGCCGTACTGGTGCCCAAGGCGGATGGTCGTGAGCTGAAGCGGATAGGCGGCGTCGGG
>JBGPOW010000004.1:0-52858 GCA_041488235.1 Binatia bacterium | reverse complement strand
ACATGCGCGCCGTCCTCGCCGCGGCGGAGACCGGCGACGCCGACGCCACGCTGGCGCTCGACGTCTACCTCCACCGCCTGCGCGCCGGCATCGCCGCCATGGCAGCCGCGATGGGCGGACTCGATGCGCTCGTCTTCACCGGCGGCGTCGGCGAGAACGCGCCCACGATCCGGGCCCGCGCCGCCGACGGCCTCGCGTTCCTCGGCGTCGCGGTCGACCCGGAACGGAACGCCGGGCCCGCGGCCGTCCACGAGAAAGGCGCGACGGTGGCCGATCGCGAGATCGGCGCACGCGACGTCCTCGTGCGGACATTCGTCGTCGCGGCGCGCGAGGATCTGGAGATCGCGCGCGAGGTCCGCGGTGTTCTCGCGCAGCAGTCGTGACAGACGAGCCGCTCGCGTCCTGCAAACTGCAATGTGGACTACTGCATGTTGCTCGATCTTCATCTCCTGACCTACGGCGATGCTCGACGATTCGAGCGGTTCAGCGTGCACGGATATTGCTGCCGCGGGACGCGTGCTCACGAAGCCGCGTCCTTCGCAGCCTGCAGCACTGCGCGCCGGCGAGACGAAATCGGCAGCGACCGACCGGTCGGATATCCCCGCCGTCATCGCCTTCCCGCCGATGCTCTACGGCGGCGCGTTCGCCCTGGGAGTCGGTCCTCGCTGGCTGTGGCCCGAACCGGTTCTGCCGTCCGTGATCAGCGTCGGCATCGGTATGACGCTCCTCTGCTCCGGTGCCGCGCTCGCAGTCTGGGGCAATCACGCTCTCCGGGAGGCGGGAACGAACGCGAACCCCTCGTTGCCGACGACGACGCTCGTCGTCACCGGCCCATTCGCATTCTCGCGCAACCCGCTCTACGTGGCGCGCACGCTGCTCTACGTCGGACTGGCGCTCACGATGAACATGCTGTGGACGCTGGTCACGCTGCTTCCGCTTCTGGTCGTCATGCACTACGGCGTGATCCGGCGTGAAGAACGCTACTTGGAGGCGAAGTTCGGAAGTGCGTACCGGCGCTACCGCACCACGGTGCGACGGTGGCTATGAGCGGTGCTCCGCGGCCGCGCACGACGCTCTGGGCAGTACGCGCCATCAGCTGAAAACACCTGAATGGCCGATGGCGGTGCCTTACTGGGCGCCGGCGCGATTGTCGGTTACACGTGTCACATGAGCGCGTCTCCGAGCCCGGCGGAGAACTTGGCGGAGACACGTGCGGTCTCGAAGATCTTCGCGCGCGACGGGCACGATCTCAGCGTCCTGCAGGACGTGAGCTTGGCGGTGCATCCGGGCGAGATCGTGGCCGTCCTCGGCCCATCGGGGTGCGGAAAGTCGACGCTGCTCCGCATTCTCGTCGGCCTGATCCCGCCGACCATGGGCGAGGTGTTGTGCCACGGCGTCCCGTTGCGAGACATCCATCCGGGCGCGGCGATCGTGTTCCAGAACTTCGCCTTGTATCCGTGGCTGACCGTCGCCGAAAACGTGCGCGTCGGGCTGCATCGAAAGGGCCTTGCGCCCGAGGAAGAGGCGCGGCGCATCACGCATGCGATCGATCTCGTGGGGCTCGAGGGGTTCGAGGAGGCCTATCCCAAGGAGCTCTCGGGAGGCATGAAGCAACGCGTCGGCATCGCGCGGGCGCTCGTCGGCGGTCCCGAACTGCTGTGCATGGACGAGCCGTTCTCGGCCCTCGACGTCCTCACGGCGGAGTCCCTCCGTTCCGAGGTGTATGGCCTCTGGTCGCGCGGCGACCTCGGCCTGAAGAGCATGCTGCTCATCACGCACCTGATCGAGGAGGCGGTGTTCCTCGGCGACCGGATCGTCATCATGGGCACCAATCCGGGGAGCATCCGTGAGACGATCGCCAACCAGCTTCCGCATCCGCGCGAGTATCGCGACCCCGCGTTCCTCGCCCTCGTCGACGAAATTCACGCGGTGATCACGCAAGTGCATTTGCCGGACGAGCGCGCGCGCCCACCGGAAATGCCGGCGCGCATCGAGCCGTTCCCGAACGCGGAAGTCGCGCAGGTGTTCGGAATGCTCGAGGTGCTGCACGACTACGGCGGCACCGCCAACCTTTTCGACCTCGTGACGCGGCTGCAGATGGAGGTCGGGCGGATGATCCTCATCGTCAAGGCAGCGGAGCTCTTCGGGTTCGTCGACACACCGAAGCAGGAGGTCGTCTTGACCGCGATCGGGCGCGAGCTCGTCGCCGGCGATGCGAATGCCCGCAAGCGGATCGTCCATGCCCGGCTGCTCGCGATCCCGACGTTCCGGTATCTGGTGGAACGCCTGCGGCGGACGCCGGAGCTGCGTCTTGCGTCGGAAGTGATCGAGGAGGAGCTCGCCATGCACGTCCCGAACGAGCCGACGGAGGCGCTGTTCGAAACGATCGTTCGCTGGGGGCGATACGGTGAGCTGCTCGGGTACGATCCCGAGAGCCGCGAGATCTACCTGGACGTGGAGAGCACCGTCGCGCCGGCGGAGAGCAGTCCCGCCTGATCGTCCGAGCGATCGGCTCGCTCGCGGATCGACATGGCGATCACACGGATCCGTCCGCGCGCCGCCGAGGCGCTATCTGCGGCGCGGAGCTATTGGATCGACGCCCTCTTGCTGATGGCGCTCGCGGCGCTCTTCGCGGGAACGATCGCGATTGCCAGACGCTGGGAAGCTCCCTACCACGCGGCGACCGAGATCGACCTCTCACCGTGGGCGCTTCCCCGGTACACGCTGCTGTCCTTGGCCCGGGGTATCGCCGCGTACGTGCTGTCGCTCGCGTTCACGCTCGTCTACGGCAGCACCGCCGCCTACTACCGACGCGCCGAGCGCGTCATGATCCCCCTCCTCGACATCCTGCAGGGGATCCCCGTCCTCGGGTTCCTCCCCGGGCTCGTGCTCGGGATGGTGGCGCTCTTCCCGCACTCGAACATCGGGCTCGAGCTCGCCTGCGTGCTCATGATCTTCACGGGACAGGTGTGGAACATGACCTTCTCGTTCTACGGCTCGCTGCGCGCGATCCCCGTCGAGTTGCGCGAGGTCGCGCGGCTCTGGCGCTTCGGATGGTGGAAGCGCTTTCGTAGCCTCGAGGTGCCGTCAGCAATGATCGGCCTCGTCTGGAACTCGATGATGTCGATGGCCGGCGGCTGGTTCTTCTTGACGGTGACGGAGGCGTTCACGCTCGGCGACCGCGATTTCCGCCTGCCGGGGATCGGGTCGTACATGAGCGTCGCGATCGACCGCGGTGACACCCGCGCGATGGCATGCGCGATCGTCGCCATGATCGTCATGATCGTCACCGTCGATCAGCTGGTGTGGCGTCCCGCGCTGGCGTGGGCGCAGAAGTTCAAGGTGGAGGAGACGAGCGCCGGCGAGGCGCCGCGTTCATGGCTCCTCGACCTGCTGCGCGGGTCGCGCCTGGTGCCGTGGCTCGAGCTCCAGGTCGGGCGTGTTCTTGCGGCGGCGGGTGCACGGCACAACGACAACGCCGAGGGTGACGGACACGAGCAGAGGCACGGTCGCATCCTGCCGTGGACCATCGGCGTCGTCGCCGCAACGGCGGTCGCGGCCGCCGTGGCGTGGGGGATGCTGCATCTAATCGCGTTGCTCCGCGCCGTAACGGCACGCGAATGGGCCGCGCTCGCCGGCGCGCTCGCGCTGACGTTTCTCCGCACCGCCGCCGCCGTGACCCTCGGCGCACTGTGGGCCGTTCCCGTCGGCATTTGGGTCGGCCTCTCGCCGGCGCGCACGCGCATCGTCCAACCGATCGTCCAGGTCGCCGCGGCATTCCCCGCGCCGATGATCTTTCCGCTCGTGACGCTCGCGGTGCTCTCCGCGCACGTGCCGTTCGGATGGGGATGCGTCCTCCTCATGCTCCTCGGCTCGCAGTGGTACATCCTCTTCAACGTGCTCGCCGGCGCGACGGCGACGCCACAAGATCTTCGCGAAGCGGCCGAGGTCTACGGCCTCGACCGCGTCGCCCGCTGGCGGACGCTGTACCTTCCGGCGGTCTTCCCGCAGCTCGTGACCGGCCTCGTCACCGCCGCCGGCGGCGCGTGGAACGCGAGCATCGTCGCCGAGTACGTCCGTTACCGCGGCCGGACGCTCGTCGCGCCTGGGCTCGGCGCCCTCATCACCGAGGCGTCCGAATCCGCGAATTTTCCGCTGCTCGCCGCCGGGGTGCTCACGATGGCGCTCGCGCTCGTCGCGCTGAACCGGACGGTGTGGCGCCGGCTCTATCGCCTCGCCGACGAGCGCTACAGCTTGAATCGATGAGAAGCGCGGCGTGCGCGGAGCCGACGGCGCCGGCCCGCGTCGTGCAAGCTGCAATGCGGAGTGTTGCAATTCGCGTGAACCTCAGCGCCGCCGGATAGGCCGAGGTCTTTCTGATCGATCGTCTGCACCGCGCACGATTATTGCTGCGGCCCGTGAGGATCATCATGAACATCGCGGAGGGATCGTGACGCTCAAGCCGGGCGTGCGGGATCTCGCGTGGATGGCGAGCGGTGCGATCGTCCTGCTCGTCCTCACGTTGACGGTGCTGCATTTCCAAAAGGAGGAGAATCCTGCCGAGCAGATTGCATTTAAAACGAGAAGAATCGATCTCGTCGATCGGATGCGCGTGGCTCTGGCGTCCGCCTCGGAGGCTGAGAAGAGCGCTGTTCTCGCCGTTACCGATGAGAGCTCGCAGACCTTTGCCGATCAAGCCCGTGCGAGCACCAACGCCGTGGACGAGGCGGGGCACGACTTGGAGGACCTCCTGAAGGCGGACAGCAGTCAGAAGGCGGACAGCAGTCAGAAGGCGGACGGCCGTGAGAAGGAGCGCGACCTTCTCGGTCAGTTCTCCCATGCGTTCGCCGACCTTCGGCGCATCGATGAGGACGTGTTGAGCCTGGCGGTGAAGAACACCAACCTCAAGGCGTACGGTTTGGCATATGGACCGGCCACCGACGTGCTGAGGAACATTCATGATGCGCTCTCCCGTCTCGTGGCGGCACACGCCGATTCGCGAGAGAGCGCCGAAGTGACGCGCCTCGCCTCCGGCGCAGAGATCGGGGCGCTGCGCGTTCAGACGATGCTTCCGCCTCACATTGCGGAGGAGCGTGAGGAGAAGATGGACGAGATGGAAGCGTCGATAGGAGTGGAAGAGGAGAACGTCCGCAGGAACCTGGATGCGCTTCGCGCACTTCCAGAGCTCGACGGAAGCGCGGATCTTCAAACAGCGACGTCGTCGTGGGAGCGGTTCCGCGAGATCAAAGCGCAGATTCTGACGCTCTCGCGCGAGAACACGAATGTCCGATCTCTCGTGCTATCGCTCAGTCGAAAGCGCAACGCGATGCTCGCGTGCCAAGAGATCTTGGCGTCCCTACGCCAGGCGATCGACGAGGAGCCCATCGCCGGCGTGACGTACGGACGTCCCGCCCGACCTCGCTAGAGTCCTCAAGACAGGTTCGTCGCGATCACTCGAAGCCGTAGCGCTTGCGTTTGCGCCACAGCGTCGTCGTGTTGATGCCGAGCCGCGCCGCGGCCTCGTCGAGCGTCGTCGAGTCGGCGAGCACCTGCGCGATGCGGCGGCGTTCGAGCTCCTCGAGCGACTCGGCCGCCTCCGGAGGCGGCGCGGACGCGGCCGCCGGCCCGGCGGCCCGCGGCTCCGGCGCGAGCAGCCGATCGGGGAGGTCGTCGACGTGGATCTCGTTACCGGCGCAGAGGACGAGGCCGCGCTCGAGCGCGTTGATCAGCTCGCGGACGTTACCGGGCCAGCGGTACGATTCCAGCACTGTGCGCGCCTCGGCGCTCAAGCGCACCGACGAGCGCGCGTGACGCGCGGCGAGCACGCCCATGATGTGGTCGATGAGCGCCGGCAGATCCTCGGGACGTTCGCGCAGCGCGGGCAGGTGGATGCCGACGACGTTCAGCCGGAAGTAGAGGTCCTCGCGCACCCGCCCGGCGGCGACCTCGGCCTCGAGATCGCGATTCGTCGCAGCGATCACCCGCGCGTCGATGTGGGCGGTCGTCGTGCCGCCGACGCGCTCGAAGCGGTGCTCCTCGAGAAAGCGCAGCAGCTTCGCCTGGAGCTCGAGCGGCAGCTCGCCGACCTCGTCGAGGAAGAGCGTGCCGCCTTCCGCCGCCTCCACCCTCCCCGGCTTGTTCTTCAGCGCACCGGTGAAGGCGCCTTTGACGTGGCCGAACAGCTCGCTTTCGAGGAGGTGCTCGGCGAGCGTCGTGCACGCGATCGTGACGAACGGCGCGTGACGGCGCTGGCTCCACGCGTGAATTTGCCGCGCGAGGACGGTCTTGCCCGTGCCGCTCTCGCCGGTCAGCAGCACCGTCGCGTCCGAGACGGCGACGCGCTCCGCGGTCGCAAGCGCACGCTGCATCGCCGGGCTCGTCGGCGTGAGCAGCACGGGCTCGTCGATCGCGAGGTGCAGGCGGCGGTTCTCGCGGCGCAGGCTCAGCACTTCGAGCGCGCGCTCGACGACGAGCCGCACCTGGTCGAGGCCGAACGGCTTCACCAGATAGTCGTATGCCCCCGCGCGCATCGCCTCGACGGCGTCGGGCACCGTCGCGTACGCGGTCATGAGGACGACGACCGTCTCCGGGGTGCGGCGCTTGATCTCTTTCAGGAGCGCGAGACCGTCCATTCCCGCCATGCGCACGTCGGTGAGGACGACGTCGAACGGGCGGCGTGCGAACGCCGCCAGCGCGTCCTCGGCGCTCGCGGCGAGCTCGGTCGTGTGCCCGAGCGTCCGCACGTAGCTCGCGAGGTGGCTGCGGATGTTGCTCTCGTCGTCGACGATCAGAAGGTCGGCCATGTCACGCTTTCGGCAGCTCGAGGGTGAAGCGCGTCCCCTTCCCGGGGGCGCTCTCGAGCAGCACGCGACCGCCGTGAGCCTGCACGATGTCGCGGACGATCGCCAGCC
Organism: Binatia bacterium; assembly: GCA_041488235.1. Lineage (GTDB taxonomy): Bacteria > Desulfobacterota > Binatia > UTPRO1 > UTPRO1 > DP-19. The sequence goes on along the minus strand of JBGPOW010000004.1, from coordinate 45,947 downwards.
CGAGGCCGGCGGCACCCATCTCGCCGTCGTCGAATTGCGTGAAACGCTCGAAGATCCGCTCTTGGCGGTCGGGGGGAATCCCCGGACCGGTGTCGCTCACCGACAAGCGGACGGCATCGTCCGCGGGCTCGGCGTCGATCCGCACCCGGCCGCCCGGCGGCGTGTAGCGAACGGCGTTGGCGACGAGGTTCGAGAGCGCCCACGTGAGCTTGGTCTCGTCGCCGGCGACGCGCGCGGCAGCGAGCGGCCCGACCTCGAAGGTGACCTGCTTCTCCCGTGCCTGAATGCCGAGGAGGCTCTCGACGCGCGCGACGAGCGCGGCGAGATCGATCGGACGGCGCTCGACGGCGATCGTCATGGCGCGGCCGCGGGCGAGGTCGAGGAACTGCTGCGCGACTTCCTGCAGGCGCAGTACGTCCTCGTGGGCCGTGTCGACGAGGGCCCGCTGCTCCTCGGGAACCGCGTCGCGCCGCTGCCGCAGCAGCTCGAGCGCCATGCGCAGCGACGTGAGCGGCGTGCGCAGCTCGTGCGACAACGTCGCCACGAGATTCTCCCGCCGCGCCTCTTGGTCGCGGAGATACGTCACGTCCTGCAGCGTCAGGATGAGCCCCGCGGGTGAGCCGTCGCGGCCGGTGAAGCGCGTCGGCCGCAGGACGTAATGGTGATCGCGCCCGCGCAGGAAGAGCGTGATTTCGACGCGGTCGCGCTCGCGTCCGGGCTGCGCCTCGAGCTCGCGCACGGCTTCCCGCAGGCGCAGGTAGTGCGGGTGCGTCGTCGCGAGGTCGTCGAAGCGCACGCCGAGGACCTCGGTACGCTCGACCTCGAGAATCGCGCACGCGACCTCGTTGACGTCGACGACGACGCCGTCGGGGTCGAGCACGATGAGCCCGTCCTCGATCGCCTCGATCACCGCCTCCGTCTTGGCTTTCTCGGCGAGCACGACGTCGATGCGCGTGCGCTCGATCGCGACCGCCGTCTGGCGTGCCAGCGCCTCGAGCAGCTGCCGTTGCTCCAACGGCAACCCCGCCTTCGCCGTCCGCAGGCCGAGCACGCCGACGACGCCGCGTGCGGTCTTCGCAGGCACGTAGAGCCAGTCACCGCCCGGCAGGGTCTCGGTTCCGGGCCCCGCGGGCTCGTCGTGTCGCCACACCCACGCGGCCGCGGCGAGCTCGGCATCGCCGAGGGCGACGTCGGCAGGATGGCGCGCCCGCAACGTCAAGCGCTCGCCCTCCGGCGTGAGCACGACCGCGGGCGTGCCGAAGAGCGCGTCGAGGTGCGTGACGACGACGGGAAGAAGGTCGTCGATGCCGACGGCGCCGGCGATCTGCCGCGCGAAGGTGTAGAGCGCCATCGTGCGCGCCTCGCGCTGGCGGGCGAGAGCCGCTTGGTCGCGGGCCCGTGTCATGAGCTGGCTGGTGAGCACGGCGACAATGAGAAAGGCGATAAGCGAGACGACGTCTTGCGGCTTCGTGACGGTGAAGGTGTAGAGCGGGTCGACGAAGCAGAAGTCGTAGACGAGGACGCTCAGAATCGACGCCGCGATCGACGGGCCGAGGCCGACGAGCACGGCGGTCGCCACGACGCCCGTCAAGAAGACCATCGCCGGGTCGGCGAGACCGACGACGGAGTGCAGCAATTGCGCCGCGCCGCCGGCGGCGGCGGCGAGCGCGATCGCGAGTGCGTAGCGTCCCCAGGCCCGCGCCGGCCGAGCGACGGGCCGGGCTCGCGCGCGCGCCGCATCCGCCCGCGGCTCCCCGGTGAGGACCCGCACCTCGATGTCGCCGCTCTCGCGAATCACCTGCATCACCGGAGAGCGCCGCCCAATTTCGCGCCACCACGGACGCCGCGGCTTACCGAGCACGAGCTCGGTCACGTTCCGCTCGCGCGCGTAGCGCACCAGCGCTGCCGCGATCGTGTCGCCGGAGATGGTCACCGCCTCGGCGCCGAGCTGCTCGGCCAAGCGCAGCGTGCGCGCGATCTGCTCGCGCTCAACATCGGGGCGGCGGGCGAACGCCGGCGTCTCGACGAAGACCGCGATCCACTCCGCACGCCGGCGCGCAGCCATGCGCCGACCGGCGCGCACCAAGCGCTCGCCGAGTGGGCCGGGGCTGACGCACACCATGATGCGCTCGGTAACCGCCCACGTCCCCGCGACCGCGTGCGCCTGCATGTAGCTGCGCATCTGGTCGTCGACTCGCTCCGCGATGTGACGGAGCGCGAGCTCGCGTAACGCCGTGAGGTTGCCGGGGCTGAAGTAGTTCTGGATCGCGCGCTCGGCCTGCCGCGGCAGATAGACCTTGCCCTCGCGCAGGCGCTGGATCAGCTCCTCGGGCGAGAGATCGATCAGCTTGACCTCGTCGGCGCGCTCGAGGAGCCGGTCGGGTAGCGTCTCGCGCACACGAACGCCGGTGATCTGCGCAACGACGTCGTTCAGGCTCTCGAGGTGCTGGATGTTGACGGTGGTGTAGACCTCGATGCCCGCGTCAAGGATCTCCTCGACGTCCGAGTAGCGCTTGGGGTGACGACTGCCGGGGGCGTTCGTGTGCGCCAGCTCGTCGACGAGCACGACCTGCGGGCGTCGTGCGAGGATGGCGTCGAGGTCCATCTCATGGAGCGCTTGGCCGCGGTACTCGATCGCTTTTCGCGGCACCACCTCAAGGCCCTCGAGAAGCGCCTCGGTCTCGGCGCGCCCGTGTGTTTCGACCACACCGACGACCACATCCACGCCCTCGCGCTGCCGCTCGCGTGCCGCCTGCAGCATGGCGTAGGTCTTGCCGACGCCGGGCGCCGCGCCGACGAAGACCTTGAGACGCGCACGCTCCTCGCGCGCCGCCGTCGCGAGCAGCGCCTCCGGCGAGGGCCGCCGGTCGTCATTCTTCAGGCGAGCGGGCACGATACCCCGACTCTAGTTACTTCGTGCCGCCCGCATCCAGCGCCAGGTTCAGGGCCAAAACGTCGACCACCGGCTCGCCGAGGACGCTCCACTGGCGGCCGTGCGTGTGCCGGTCGACGAGCGCCTGCACCGTCGCCGCGGAAAGTCCGCGCGCGTGCGCGACGCGCGCTGCCTGGTAGCGCGCCGCCGCCGGGCTGATGTGCGGATCGAGACCGCTCGCGGACGCGGTGACGAGATCGACCGGTATCGGAGCGCTGTTGCCCGGATCGGCGTCGCGAAGCGCAGCGATCCGGCCCCGCACCGCGTCCATGAGGGCGTCGTTCAGCGGCCCGTAATTGGACCCCGTCGACGACGCGGCGTTGTACGCGAACGGCGCCGTCGCCGAGAGACGGCTCCAGAAGTACTTCGGATCGTCGAACGGCTGCCCGATGAGCGCCGACCCGACGGCGCTGCCGTCCTTCACGAGCAAGCTGCCGTTCGCCTGTGCCGGGAAGACGAGCTGCGCGACGCCGGTCACGACGAGCGGATAGACGACACCCGTGAGCACCGTCATGAGCGCCAGCATCATGATCGCCGGTTTGAGTTGGTTCATAATCCCTCCTTCGCGGCCTCGTTCAGGTAAGACCCAGCACGGCCAGGACCATGTCGATCGCCTTGATGCCGATGAACGGCACCACGATTCCGCCGAGTCCATAGATCAGCAGATTGTCCCGCAACAGCATCGACGCCCCGACCGCTCTATAGCGCACCCCGCGCAGCGCCAGCGGGATGAGAACTACAATGATCAACGCGTTGAAGATGACGGCCGACATGATGGCACTCTGCGGCGTCTTCAGGCCCATGACATTCAACGCGTTCAGCACCGGGTAGGTGCCGGCGAAGGCCGCCGGAATGATCGCGAAATATTTCGCGACGTCGTTGGCGATGCTGAACGTCGTGAGCGCGCCGCGCGTCATCAGGAGCTGTTTTCCGATCTCGACGATCTCGATCAGCTTCGTCGGGTTGGAGTCGAGGTCGACCATGTTGCCGGCTTCCTTCGCCGCCTGAGTCCCTGTGTTCATGGCCACGGCGACGTCGGCTTGCGCAAGCGCCGGAGCGTCGTTGGTACCGTCGCCGGTCATCGCGACGAGACGCCCGCCGTGCTGGTACTCGCGGATGAGCTCGAGCTTCTTCTCGGGCGTCGCCTGAGCGAGGAAGTCGTCGACGCCGGCCTCGGCGGCGATCGACGCCGCGGTGAGCGGATTGTCGCCCGTGATCATGACGGTCTTGATCCCCATCTGCCGCAGCTCGGCGAAGCGATCCTTGATCCGAGTTTTCACGATGTCTTTCAGCTCGATGACGCCCATCACCTGGCCGCGGTCGGCGACGACGAGCGGCGTACCGCCCTGGCGCGCGATGCGCTCGACGTTCGTGTGGACGAGCGCGGGGAAGCTTCCGCCTTGCTCGCGGACGTACTCCTCGATCGCGTCAGTCGCGCCTTTGCGAACGCGGCGGCCGTCGCAATCGACGCCGCTCATCCGCGTCTGCGCGCTGAAGGGCACGAACGTGGCGCCGAGGGCGTGGATATCGCGCTCGCGGAGGCCATACTGCTCCTTTGCGAGGACGACGATGCTGCGCCCCTCGGGCGTCTCGTCGGCGAGGGACGCGAGCTGAGCGGCGTCGGCGAGACCTTGCGGGCTGACGCCGTCGGCGGGGATGAACGCCGTCGCTTGGCGGTTGCCGAGCGTGATCGTGCCGGTCTTGTCCAGCAGCAGCACATCGACGTCGCCCGCCGCCTCGACGGCGCGGCCGGAGATCGCGATGACGTTCGCCTGGATCATGCGGTCCATGCCGGCGATGCCGATCGCGGAGAGGAGGCCGCCGATCGTCGTCGGGATGAGGCAGACGAGGAGCGCCGCCAGCACCGTCACGGTGATCGGCGCGCCCTGCCCCACCTCGTGCACGCTGTAGATCGAGAACGGCAGCAGCGTCACGGTCGCAAGCAGGAAGATGATCGTGAAGCCAGCGAGGAGGATGTTGAGCGCGATCTCGTTCGGCGTCTTCTGTCGCTTCGCGCCCTCCACCATCGCGATCATGCGGTCGAGGAAGGTCTCGCCGGGGTCGGTCGTCACCTTGATCACCAGCCAATCGGAAAGGACGCGCGTCCCGCCGGTCACGGCGCTGCGGTCGCCGCCGGCCTCGCGGATGACGGGAGCGCTCTCGCCAGTGATGGCGCTCTCGTCGACGGACGCGATGCCGACGACGATCTCGCCGTCGCTGGGGATGAACTCGCCCGCCTCGACGTAGACGACGTCGCCCTTGCGGAGGTCGGCGCTCGTCGTCGCGGTGAAGCGGGCGCGCTGCGGATCGAAGCCGCCGTTATTCGGCAAGCGATCGAGCTTGCGCGTGCTGATGTCGCGGCGCGCTTTACGGAGCGCGTCGGCCTGGGCCTTGCCCCGCCCTTCGGCCATCGCCTCGGCGAAGTTCGCGAAGAGCACCGTGAACCAGAGCCACAGCGAGACGGCGAGGATGAAGCCGGCGGGCGCCTCGCCGTGCCCGACGAGCGCCTGCACGAAGAGCATGCTGGTGAGGACGCTCACGACCAAGACGACGAACATCACCGGGTTGCGCACCTGATGACGTGGGTCGAGCTTCGCGAAGGACGCCACGAGCGCGCCGCTGACGATCTCGCGGTCGAAGAGAGAACGGGCTTTTGCGTGCGTGGACATCATTTCACCTCCGACATCGAGGAGCCGCGAATCAGGTTCTCGCCAGCAGCAAGTGCTCGACGATCGGGCCGAGCGCGAGCGCGGGGATGAACGTGAGGGCACCGACGATCACGACGACGCCGATCAGCATGACGACGAAGAGCGGCGTGTGCGTCGGCAACGTCCCAGGGCTCACCGGCACGTGCTTCTTCTGCGCCAGCGAGCCGGCGATCGCGAGCGTCGGAATCGCGAGCCAATAGCGCGCGATCAGCATCGCGATACCGCCCGTCGTGTTGTAGAAGGGCGTGTTCGCGTTCAGACCGGCGAAGGCGCTGCCGTTGTTGTTCCCCATCGAGCTGAACGCGTAAAGGATCTCGCTGAAGCCGTGCGCGCCGGGATTGTTGCGGCTGGCGAGACCGGTCTCGGTCATGACGGCGAGTGCCGTGAACCCGAGCACGACGATCGGCGGGATGAGGATGACGAGCGACGCCATCTTCATCTCGTACGCTTCGATTTTCTTGCCGAGATATTCGGGCGTGCGCCCGACCATGAGCCCGGCGACGAAGACGGCGACGATCGCGAACACGAGCATGCCGTACAGCCCGGAGCCGACGCCGCCGTAGATCACCTCGCCGAGCTGGATCATGAAGAGCGGCACGAGGCCGCCGAGCGGCGTGAACGAGTCGTGCATGGCGTTGACCGAGCCGTTCGAGGCCGCGGTGGTCGCCGTCGCCCAGATCGCCGAGTTGGCGACGCCGAAGCGCACCTCTTTCCCCTCCATGTTGCCGCCCGGCTGGACGTTGCTCGCGGCGACGTCGACACCGAGCGCGGCGATCTTCGGGTTGCCGCGGCCCTCGGCCCACACGCACAGCGAAAGGAGCGCGACGAAGATGATCGTCATGGCGGCGAGCACCGCCCAGCCCTGGCGCGTGTCGCCGACCATCGCGCCGAACGTGTAGCAGAGCGCCGCCGATATCAGCAGAATCGAGAGCATCTCGAGGAAGTTCGTGAGCGGCGTCGGGTTCTCGAACGGGTGCGCCGAGTTGACGTTGAAGAAGCCGCCGCCGTTCGTACCGAGCTGCTTGATCGCGATCTGCGACGCGGCAGGTCCCATCGGCAGCGTCTGCTCCGTGACCGTCGACGTCTCGACCTTCGGCTTCCCGGCTTCGTCGAGCACGGGATTGCCGTCGGCGTCCTTCACCGGCGACGTCGCCGTGGTCGACTGCACGAGCGCGACCGTCTTGTACGGCGAGAAGTTCTGGACCACGCCTTGGGACACCAGCACGAGCGCGAGGACGAACGAGAGCGGCAGCAAGATGTAGAGCACGGTACGCGTGAGGTCGACCCAGAAGTTCCCGATCGTCGACGCGACGCCTTGGCGAAACGCGCGGATGAGCGGAATCAGCGTCGCCATCCCCGCCGCGGCCGACACGAAGTTCTGCACCGCGAGCGCGAGCATCTGGGTCAAGTAGCTCATCGTCGACTCCCCGCCGTAACCTTGCCAGTTGGTATTCGTCGCAAAGCTCATCGCGGTATTGAACGACGAGTCGGGCGAGACGGCGTCGAGGCCCGCCGGGTTGAGCGGCAGCCAACCCTGCAGGCGTTGCAGCGCGTACACGACGAGCATGCCGAGCGCGTTGAAGAGCAGCATCGCGACCGCGTACGTCTTCCACGTCATCCCTTCTTCGGGACGCACGCCGCAGACGCGGTAGATGCGCCGCTCGAGCGGACACATCAACGGATCGAGGAGGGTCGCCTTGCCGTCGTAGACGCGCGCCATGAACGCGCCGAGCGGCTTGGCGAGCGCGATCAGAACGACGAGATAGATCGCGATCTGCACGAATCCATTGAGCGTGATCATCAGAAGAGCTCCGGCTTCAGCAGCGCCACGAACAGATAGACGAAAAGCCCCGCGGTAATGATTCCACCGAGCGCGTAGAAAAACGTCATGATGGTCCCCTCACAGGCGATCGCAGAGCTCGATCAGCGCCCACGACAACCCGAACAAGAGCACGCTCAGCGCGACGTACAGTGCGTCCATGATTCGCCTCCCGTCGCGCCGCAATGTTGATCGCATCAGCGCACGCGACTGGTTTCAAAGTGAGCACGCCTTGTGCCACCAACATCAGCGCGCTGTGGCGTGCGGACTGCATCCCGAGCTCAGCTCTCCGGCTCTGATGAGATCACGCTTTCGGAAAACGCCGAACGCCTCGACGCACTCGCAATCGTGCATTTTGCAATCATTCTTCGTGCACTGCGCATGATCGCGGACACGATGCAGAACGAAAAACGTCGTGCCTTCTGCACCTCGCGAATGGCACGCGCGCTGCTCCGCCTCCGTGAATCGCCCGACCGTGATCGCCAGACCCCAACCCGCCGAAGCCGCGCCCGCCCCCCGCCGCCCGCAGATCATCGTCGTCACGACGGCGATGCTGGTCTTCATCTCCTACTGGCGCGCCGCCGCGATCGTACTCTGCGACATGGCGTCGACCGTCTACTACATCGGCGGCATCGTCGAGCAGGCGATCGGCAAGGCCGCGCCTTGGTACATCGGCGCCGTCATGCTCTTCGCCTACGCCGTCCGCGGCGTCTACATCGAGTCGTGCGCGATGTTCGTCCGCGGCGGTGTCTATCGCGTCGTCAAAGAGGCCATGGGCGGTACGCTGGCGAAGCTCTCGGTCTCGGCGCTGATGTTCGACTACGTGCTGACGGGGCCGATCAGCGGCGTCTCGGCAGGGCAGTACATCGTCGGCCTCGCGAACGAGCTGCTCCAGCTCGTGCACATGCCGGTCGCGATTCCGACCGCGGCCGGCTCGGCGGCGATCGCGATTGGCATCACGCTCTACTTCTGGCACCAGAACATCCTCGGCATCGAGGAGTCGAGCGACAAGGCGATGAAGATCATGGTCGTCACGACGGTCATGATCGTGGTGATGCTCGCGTGGTGCGGCGTGACGCTGTGGATGCACCCCGCGGCCTTGCCGCCATTCGATCTGCACTTCAACGACGATTCGCTCGGCTGGCTCGCCGGCAGCGCATGGCAGAAGCAGCTCGGCGCCTTCGGCATTCTGATCGCCTTCGGCCACTCGATCCTGGCGATGAGCGGCGAGGAGTCGCTCGCACAGGTGAACCGCGAGCTCGCACACCCGAAAGTGCCGAACCTCATCCGCGCGGGATTGATTATCTTCGTCTTCACGCTCCTGACGACGGGACTGATCTCGTTCTTCGCGGTGATGATCATCCCCGACGACGTCCGCATGAGTGCCTACAGCGACAACCTCGTCGGCGGCCTCGCGATGTACATGGTCGGGCCGCTCTCGGTCCGTCTCGCGCTGCGCGCGTTCGTCGTGTTCGTCGGGTTCCTGATCCTCGCGGGTGCGGTCAACACGGCGATCGTCGGCTCCAACGGCGTCCTGAACCGCGTCGCCGAGGACGGCGTTCTCGCCGACTGGTTTCGCCTGCCGCATCGCCGCTACGGCACGACGTTCCGCATCATCAACATGGTCGTCGCGCTGCAGATCTTCACCATCATCGCCAGCCGCGGGAACGTGTACGCGCTCGGCGAGGCGTACGCCTTCGGGGTCGTGTGGAGCTTCGTCTTCAAGGCGCTGTCGATGGTCGTGCTGCGTTTCAAAGATCGCCGCCCGCGCGAATGGCGCGTGCCGCTGAACGTGCGGGTCGGACGCTGGGAGCTCCCCGTCGGCCTTTTCCTCATCTTTCTCGTGCTGCTCGTCACGGCGCTGGTGAATCTGGTGACGAAGAAGGTCGCGACGGAGTGGGGCGCGGCGTTCACGATCGTCTTCTTCGCGATCTTCTGGATCTCGGAGCACGTCCGCCGGCGGAACGGCGGCGCGGCACACCACCTGGAGAAGTTCAACGTCCGCTACACGCCCGAGCTCGACGGGGAGGCGATCGCGGTGCGCGCCGGCTGCAAAGTCGTCCCGGTGCGCGATCCCCGCAACCTGCGCCACCTCGACCGCGCGCTCGGCGAGGCGGAAAGCGAGGACGTCGACGTCGTCGTGCCGACGGTGAAAGTCGAGCGCGACCTCGTCGCGACCGGTAACAACCCGAACTTCACGCCCGACGAGCAGGCGGTCTTCACCGCAGTCGTGAACCTCGCCGAGAAGCACGGAAAATCCGTGGTGCCGCTCGTCCTCACCTCGAACGACGCGCTCTTCGCCGTGGCGCGCACCGCCCAGGAACTCGGGGCGGGCGAGGTCGTTCTCGGCCGCTCCGGCAAGCTCACGCCCGACGCCCAAGCGGAGATGTTCGCGATCCGCTGGGGCGCCGTCGAGCCCCGCGGCGACCGCGAGCTGACGGTGCGCGTCGTCTCCGACGGCGAGGACCTGCGCTTCGTGATCTGACGGCGTCGCGCGCCGTCGCGCGTTGCTCACGTCCGCGGCGACGCGCCGTCGCGTACGCTCACGTGCACCGCGCCGCCACATCGCCGAATGCCGCGCGCAACCGGCGGTGGCGGTGGCGGAACATCGCCGGGAGGATGACGCGGTAGAGCGGTGTGAGCCACGCGACGCGCGGCTCGAACGCGAGGCGGTCCGTGACCCGGCAGCCGCCGGGCACGTCCTCCAGCACACGCTCGTGGTCCCAGCGCCGCTGGCTCAGCATCGGCGACGACTCCTGGAAGCCGACTCCAGGCCGGACGTCCACGAGCGTGATGTCGTCGTAGTCGACCGGCAGCACCCCGAAGAGCAGCACCCAGCTGCGAAACAGCCGCTCGCCGGGGACGACGTCGTCGGAGGTGAGCGCGTCGGCGTCGGGCGGGTGCGTCATGCGGAAGATGGGTCCGAGCTCGGCGTTGACGCCCGCCATCGTCGAGATGCGCTGCCACACGCGCTCGGCCGGCGCGGCAACGACCGAGCTCACCTCGAAATGTGACATGGGCATCGCGTCAGGGATGGAGGCCGGCCTCGTCGCAGCTCTCGGTCTCGACCTGGATCGTGACGTGGTCGATGCGGAAGCGGGTGCGCAGCATGGCGCGCACGTCGCTCAAGAGCATCCGCGCCGGGCGGTCGTCGCAGGCGAGCACGTGGGCGGAAAGGGCCTCGAGCCCGCTCGTGATCGTCCACACGTGCAGATCGTCGACGGCGCCGACGCCGGGTGTGGCGAGGATCGCGTCGCGTACCTCGTCGACGTCGATGTGGCCGGGCGCGCTCTCCATCAATACGGCGGTCGACGCGCGCAGCAGCTCCCATGCGGAGTACACGACGAGCAGGGCGATGAGCACCGAGGCGAGCGGATCGACCCAGCGCCAGCCGAGCGTCCAGATGAGCACGCCCGCGATGATTGCTTGCACACTGCCGAGCGCGTCGGTCAGCACGTGCAGCCAGGCGCCGTGGACGTTCAAGCTGCCGTGCCCGCGCGCGCCCGTGGCGTGCTCGGCGTGGAGCATCCACAGGCCCACGAGGTTCACGAGCAAGCCGCCGACGGCGATCACGACCATCAAGCCGGCGCGTACCTCGGGGGGCGCGCGAAAGCGCCCGTACGCGTTCACGATGATCGAGATCGCGATCGCGACGAGCGTCGCGCCGTTGGCGAGCGCGGCGAGGATCTCCGTGCGGTAGAAACCGTAGGTGTGCTTCGCCGTGGCGGGCCGGCGCGCGAACCAGAGCGCGAAGAGCGCGAGGCCGAGCGCGACGGCGTCGCCGAGCATGTGCGCCGCGTCGGCGAGGAGCGCCAGCGAGTTCGTCACGATACCGCCGACGATCTCGGCGACCATGTAGACGGCAACGAGCGCCAGGGTCACCGTCAGGGCGCGCGTGTCGCGCCCGCGGGCCGGCGCCCGCGTCCCCGTGTCGAGGTGGTCGATCGATGCCGCGTGCACGTGGGTTGTGTATCAACGCAGACGAGCGGTGGCCATTCCGCCCGCTCGCCGACGCGAGATCCGGCGCGAAGCTCGTCAGCTCGCCGACGCGAGGTCGGGCGCGGCGTTCGGCTCGGCGACGTCGAGCGGCAACGTGATCGTGAACCGCGCGCCGCGGCCGACGCCGGCGCTCTCGGCGCGAATCGTCCCGTGGTGCAGCTCGATCAGGTGACGTGAGATCGCAAGCCCGAGGCCGAGACCGCCCTTCCGTACCGAAGCAGCACCGGCCTGCTGGAAGGGCTCGAAGATCCGCGGCAGCTGATCCGCCGGAATGCCTGCGCCGGAGTCCTGCACCACGACGATCGCCTCGCTGTCGCCGCACGCGAGCTCGACCGTCACGGTGCCGCCTTCTTGTGTGAACTTGACGGCGTTGCCGAGCAGGTTCCCGAAGACCTGTTGCAGCCGCGTGGCATCGCCCGGCACCTGACAGCGCTCCACGTCGGCGACGACGTCGAGCGTGATGTGCTTCTCGTCGGCGGCGGCGCGTACCACGTCGATCGACGCCTCGATCGTCGAGCGCACGTCGACGGAACCGGGCTCGAAGTGCAGCTTCCCCGAGCTGACGCGAGCGATGTCGAGGAGGTCCTCGATGAGCCGCGCTTGCAGACGCGCGCTGCTCTCGATGGTGGAGAGCGCGCGCCGCGTGCGTGCCTCGTCGAGACGGCCGGAACGCAAGAGATGCGCCCACGTGACGACCGCGTTCAGCGGCGAGCGCAGCTCATGCGACAGCGTCGCGAGAAAGCGGTCCTTCGTACGGTTCGCCTCTTGGGCGGCACGATAGAGCCGCGCGTTGTCGACGGCGAGCGCGCAACGGCGGGCGAGATCCTCGGCGAGGACGAGGTCGGCCGCGTCGTAGCGGCGGTCCGAGTCGGTAATCGCGAACATCAGCACGCCGAGCGTCTCGGTGCGCGAGACGAGCGGCACCACCATCGCGGAGCGATAGGCGAGCTGCCGCATCACCTCGAGCTGCTCCTGGTCGCTGATGACGGTGGCGAGGTCCTCCTGGCGAATCTCCGGCACCAGCTGCGAGCGGCCGGTGCGCAGCGCGATCGTGCGCGGATGGCGACCGAGCGGATCCGGCGGGTACGTCATCGCGCGCTTCATCAGATCCGCTCGCGTCGGATCGGCGTGCGAGACGGCGATCCGGCGCATGCTGCCGTCGGCCTCGCACATGTCGACCGAGCACCAATCGGCGAGGAACGTCACCGCAAGACGGACGACGCTCGTCAGCGTCTCGTCGTAATCGAGCGAGGCGCCGAGCACCTCGCTCGCCTCGGCGAGAAATTGCATCCGCCGCCGCGCCTCCTCGGTCTCGATGCGCGCGCGGTGCGCCGTCGCGATCGCGCGCGCGCGTGCCGTTCCCATGACGACGATCAAGACTGCAGCGACGAAGAAGGTGCCCATCCGGAAGGAGAGCAGGCGCGAGAGTCCCGACTGATCGAACGCGAACGAGTACAAGGGCGCGAGGAAGACGTAGTAGCTCGCGAGCAGCGAGAGCACGGTCGCGAGCAGCGCCGGCCCGACGCCGCCGTAGAGCGCGCTCACGGTGACGGCCACGAGGAACGGCGGGAACACGCCGGGCTCGAGGACGTCGCGCAGCAGCAGCGCGGCGGCAAGCGCCGCGCCGACGGCGGTGAACGCGATGGCGTAACCCGCCGCTGCGGTCAGGGAGCGATTCACGATCGTCGACTCCGGCCCCCGAAACGCTACCAATCGTACGCTACGGAGTCGAGGTAGACGCCGTGACGTCGGCGCCCGCCCCTCACATGGCGGCGAACGAGCGCTCGGAGCGACGGCGCGCCGACAGTTTCAACGCACGCACCTGCGGACGGCGCAGGCGTCCCCCACGCGGCGACGCGGCGGCGTGCGCGTTTCGTGCCCAGGCGAACACTCCGCGCGTGAGATACGTCGCGTCCAGGCCGAGCGCCTCGCAGACCACCGGGAACGAAAACGGCGTGTCGGGCGCCTCCCCACGGATCCATTCGACCGCCTCGATCGCACCCGTCGATCCGGGGCGTCGCAATTGAACGATTGCGTCGAGGAGGACGGCGAGCATGAGGCGCTTCTCCGGCATGTCGACGAGACGGGACGTCACGCACTCGAGGGGGATCGCGTCGAGGGCAGCGTGGCGACCGTTGTCGGTCGCACGAACGTTTCCAGGGGTGTTCGCCATGGCGCGACCATGCCGCGTTCCCGACGCGCCGACCATCCCGTGGACTGGTCATTTCGTGGATCGATGTGGGGGAGCGGCCGCAGGCATCAATTGGGGGATAGGACCCGTGCGTCGTCGCGCCAATGCCATCCTTCTATCCGCAACCCCTCGGGAGGATAGCCGGTCTGGTAGTGACGGATCACGCCCCCACGGTCGAGGAGGACGAAGGTCGGCGTCCCGCTCACGCCGTAGCTGCGGAACGTGCGGCGGCGTGGGTCGCGCGCGACGATCGTCGGGAACTCGGCATGCGCGCCGCGGAAGAACTCCTGCAGCGTCTCCGCGCTCTCGTCGGTGATCGCGACCACGTCGACGTCGTGCGACTGCCCGAACGCGAGCACCTCGGGGACCGATTGCTTGCAGATCTCGCACCACGTCGCCCAGAAAAAGAGCAGGCGTGAGCGCGGCGCGGCGAGATCGGTGTCGCCGCGAAAGAGATCGACCTCGAGCGGCGGCGCGGCGCTGCCGACCTTCGGCGGCCCGGGCAGCTTGGGAAACTCGAGCGGGAACGGCCCCGGACGCAGCGTCAACGTGCGCGGCGCGCCGTCGTGCAGAATCGCGAGCGCCGTCGGCACGTCGATCTGCCGTCGCATGGTCCACTCGCGCACCTGATTCGGCTCCTCGAACGGTGTGTCCGGAGGCCCGAGGACGACGTCCCCCGGCTCGAGACCCGCGCGCTCCGCCGGCGAGTCAGGATACACGTGCAGCACGCTCACGGCGCCCTTCCGCAGTTGCAGCTTCGTCCGCCGTGTCGGCTCGAGCGGGCGAAAGTCGATCCCCATGTAGGCGGGTAAGAGACCCTCGAGGAGATGCTCCTCCTCGGCGAGGGGCGGAAAGGACGGCGGAGACGGCAGCGACACCGCGGTCGAGCTGGACGCGGCCGGCCGGAGCGCGAATGCCTCGCACCCGGCGAGCGCCTCGCCCGCCCGGTGCACGTCGCCGCCGTCGCGCTCGAGGAGCACCTCGCCGGCAACCCGCATCAACACTGCGCGCAGCCGCATGACGACGCCGACCCGCACCTCCGCACGGTAGCGCGCCGCCGCGGCGGCGTCGGCTTTCCGCTTCAGGTACAAGAGGCGCGCGTGGCGAACCGTCTCGTGGCCGGTGAACGGGACCAGCGCCGCAAGGAGGTTGCGGGCCGTCGCGCGGCGCGCGTCTGCCCCGAGCGCCGCGAGCTTCGGCGCCGTCAGGCGTAGCCGCCACTCCGGCTGCGCGTCGAGAAAACGAGCGAAGTTCTCGATCCGCAGCGACTCGAGCGCGTCGCGCCAGCGGTCGGCGTAGGTCTTGAGGCGGGTGCTCAGCTCCGGCAGCGTGCGCGCCTGCTCGTCGAGCTCGGTGAGGCTCCGCGGACTGAACGAGCCGAACGCCTGCCCGATGCGATCGAGGAGCCGGAGCGCGGGCTCGAAGCGCACCGGCTCCCGCCAGGCGGTCGCGATCAACCCGTCGGCGTAGTCGCGTAGCTCCTCGTGCGCGGCGTCGGCGGCGGCGTGCAGCCGGCGCTCGAGGAACACGTCGAGCGTCGTATGCGGCACGTCGGGCGAGTCGTCGGCGACGAGCACGCGCCGCTCGGCGTCGGCGAAGCGATCGACGTCGCCGAGCGCTTGGAAGAACCGGTGCGAGTGTCCGACGCCGAGCTTGCCGCGGTTCTCCGGATAGCAGCCGTACGCGGGCCGGTCGGGCGGCGCCGAGAAGAACCCGCAGACGCGCCCGCTCGGCAACACATCGTCCTGCGCCGCGTCCATGAGATGCGCGAACGCCCCCGAGAAGCACTGCGACATCACCAGCACGACCTGCACGTCGGGATCGAGCGACGCGAGCAGATCGTGCAGCTCGCTCACCGACAGCGAGTCGCCCCACAACGTGATCGTATTGTTCGTCGTGTCCTTGTCGTTCTTCTCGCCGTGATCGGTGACGTAGAAGAGGAGCGTGTCGCCGCTTCCGAGGCCGCTTCCCTCTTCGACGAACCACGCGCGCAGCCGATCGAGACGCGCCGGTCGCAGGCTGTAGCCGGCGACGCTCGAGCTGACGTAGTCGATCTGCGGTCCGAGCGCGCCGGCGAGGTTGGCGGGGAGGAGCCACGCACCACGCGCCGGCGCGTCCTCGCGGGTCGCGAGGTCGGCGGTGGGATTCTCGCCGTCGGCGCTGAAGATCGTGATCTGCGCATGCGGAACCCCCGCCGCTTCGAGCAGGCCGACGAGGGTGCGCACGTGCTCGAGGTGTGACCGATAGTTGATCTCGCGCCGGCCGCCGCCGTTCACCAACACGGCGTGCACGCGCGTTGCAGCGCCCGCGGCGGCGGGCGTCGGGACACTCGTCGGACCGGCGGCGTCAGTCGCGGCGACGGCGCCCGGCGCCGTCCTCGCGCGGCCATCGGACGCCTCGTCCTGTGCCGTCGCGCCCGCGGTCGCACCGCCATCGGACGGCGCATCCTGCGCGGCGCTCGCCACGACGAGGACCGCGCAGAGCACGGCGACGGCACGGCACGCGGCGAGCGACGACATCGCGGCGACGGTAGCAAACGGGTGCGCAATCGAGAACTCATGCGCTCTCGTGCGCGACCTGCCGTCCTGCTCGCAGCGGCACCACACTTGCTCTTTCGACCCGGCGCACCGTGCGATCCGCGACACTCGCCATTCTTGTCGCGCGCGACAGTACAAACCTGGGAGATTCGTTACGATGTTGACGCGCGAGACGTCGCCACACCTCGGATCCCGCGTGCTCGGCGCGGCGGCGCGGGGTCGACCCCGACTCGTCGCCGCCGCCGTACTCTCCGCGCTGTACATCGCGATCGCGGTCGCGGGAACGCTGCGCGGCGATGCGACCTCCACGGCCCTGCTTCTCCTCTGCGGCGGGATCGGCTCGGCAGTGCTCCTCCCCTGGGGCGCGGGTGCGCAGCTCGCGACCGTCGTGGTCGCCGTCGCGACGCTCGGGATGCCGCTCGTGTCGGTACCCGACGCCTTCGGGACGCTCGTCGGATTTCGCGGCGCGGCGCTCGCCGTCGGCTTCGCGAGCTCGATCGCGATCGCGTACGTGCACGCGCGGCACCGGCGGGCGCGCACCCACCTCGCGGCGGTGCTCGCAGGCCAGACGGAGATCCTCGAGCGCATCACTCGCGGGACACCGCTCGACGCGGTCCTGACGGCGCTCGTCGACATGGTCGAGCGGCACGCCGATGGGATGCTGTGCTCGGTGCTCCTCCTCGACGGCAACGTGCTGCGCTACGGCGTCGCCCCCGGACTGCCGGCGACGTACCGCGAGGCGACGCACGGGATCGTCATCGGCCCCACCGTCGGCTCGTGCGGCACCGCGGCGTACCGGCGCGAGCGCGTCATCGTCGCCGACATCGCGCAGGATCCGTTGTGGAAAGATTTTCGCGACATCGCGCTGCGCCACGGCCTGCGCGCGTGCTGGTCGGCGCCGATCCTCGGCAGCGACCGCACCTGCCTCGGCACGCTCGCGATGTACTATCACGAGCCGCGCCCGCCCGATCGCGACGACCTCGAGCTGATCGAGACCATTGCGCACCTCGCGGGCGTCGCGATCGAGCGCCATCGCAACGAGGAGGCCCTCGCCGCCTCGCGCGAGCTTCTCGAGCAGGAATCCCACGTGGCGCATGCGCTGGTGCACGCCGGCCAGGTGATGCTCGCCGCACGGACGACGCCCGTCGTGCTCGAGCAGTTGGCGCGGCTCGCGACCGAGCTGCTCGACTGCGACTGCGCCGATACGGTCGCGCGCAGCGACGACCAAGAGTCGTACGTCACGCGCTCGGCGGACGGATATGCGGAGCACGAGTGGGAGTCGCTGCAACGATTGCGCATGCCGCAGGCGATGGTCGAGAACCTGTTGCGCACGCTGGCGCAGCGTCCCGTTTTTCAACTCCGCACTCACGACGTGAACGACGCGGATGCAAAGGCGATGCTCGATGCGTACGGCATCACCAGCAGCCTGTACGTCGCACTACGACGCGACGAGGAGCCGATCGGTTTCCTGTCGGCCGCATACCGCGGCCGACAGGAGCGCTTCACCGAGCAGCAGCGGCGCATCGCCGTCGGCATCGCGCAGCTCGCGTCGATGGCGCTCGCGAACGCGCATCTCGTCGAGGAGGCGCGACGCGCGAGCCAGCTGAAGACCGAGTTCGTGTCGACGATGTCGCACGAGCTGCGAACGCCGCTCAGCGTGATCATCGGCTACACCGACATGCTCGTCGACCATTCGGCGTCCGCCGAGCAGGCGGCGATTCTCGCCAAGATTCGCACCTCGAGCGTCGAGCTGCTCGAGATGATCGAGATGACGCTCAACGTGAACCGCCTCGAGGCCGGGCACGACGTACCGCACTTCGAGCGGCTTTCGGTGCGCGCCGTGTTCGATCAGCTCGCCGAGGAGTTTTCGGCGCTGCCGCGGCAAAACGGGGTCGTGCTGCGTTGGGAGCCGGCGCCGGTCGCGATCCGCAGCGATCGCCGCAAGCTCCGTATCGTGCTGAAGAACCTCGTCGGCAACGCCCTCAAGTTCACGCCCCACGGCGAGGTCGTCGTCCGCTGCGACGTGCGCGACGGAACGTGCGCGGTGGCGGTCGAGGACACCGGCGTCGGCATCGCGCCCGAGCAGTTGCCGGTCATCTTCGACATGTTTCGGCAGGGCGACAGCTCCGACAACCGCTCGTACGGTGGCATCGGCCTCGGGCTCTACATCGTCCGTCGGCTGCTGAGTCAGCTCGGCGGCGACGTGACGGTCACGAGCGAGCGCGGCCGCGGCTCGAGGTTCACCATCACGGTGCCGCTCGCGCCGTCCGAGGATCTGCTTGTGTCGGCATGACCCGCGGCGGTGTCGCGGCACCTGCCGCGATACCGCCGCCCGCTGCCGCGGTCACGGTCTCGCGCTCCAGCTGGCGACGCTCGCGACGACGGCGACGAGCTCCGCGGGCTCGATCGGTTTCGGCACGTGCATCTGGAATCCCGCCGACAAGACGCGCAGCCGGTCCTCGACGCGGGCGTACGCGGTGAGCGCGATCGCCGGCACGTGGCCGCCCTGCCCGGCGTCGCGCGCGCGCATGCGGGCGATCAGCGCGTACCCGTCCTCGCCCGGCATCCCGATGTCCGAGACGACGAGGTCCGGCACCCAGCGCTCGAGGATCTCGAGCGCCACCGCCGCCGACGGCGCGGTACGCACCTCGGCACCGCACTGGGCGAGCACCGTCTCGATCGTCTCGAGCGTGTCGATCTCGTCGTCGACGACGAGGACGCGGATCCCGGCGAGCGACCGGCTCGGCTGAAACGGAACCGGCTCCACGGCGCGCGGATGCGCCCGGGGCGCCGCCGGCGCCGATTGCAGCACGGAGAGCGGCAGCTCGACGGTGAACGTCGCGCCCGCGCCCGTCCCCGCGCTGGTCGCCCCGATCCGGCCGCCGTGCAACTCGACGATGTTGCGCACGATCGCGAGCCCGAGGCCGAGCCCGCCGTGCGCTCGCTTGCTCGACGCGTCCGCCTGACGGAAGCGCTCGAAGACGTACGGCAGGAACTCGGGGGCGATCCCTTGTCCGGTGTCGCTCACCGAGATCTCGACGTGGGACTCCGCGCGCTGCAGCTGCACCTGGACGCGCCCGCCGCGCGGCGTGAACTTGATCGCGTTCGACAACAGATTCCACAGCACTTGCTGCAGCCGCTCCGGATCGCCCGCGACGAGTCCGGCGCGCGGGTCGACGATCGCCTGCACGCGGATCTGCTTCGCGTCCGCCGCCGGTCGCGTGGAATCGATCGCGGCGTCGATGATCGGCGGCAGCTCGAGCTGCTGGATGTCGAGCCGCACCTTCCCCGCCATGATCCGCGACACGTCGAGCAGGTCGTCGATGAGCTGCGCTTGCGAGCGGGCGTTGCGCTCGATGCTCGCGAGCGCGCGATGGCTCGCGGAGTCGTCGAGCCCGCCGCCGGAGAGGAGCCGCACCCAGGAGAGAATCGGCGTCAGCGGCGTCCGCAGCTCGTGCGACACGACGGCGAGGAACTCGTCCTTCGCGCGGTTCCCCGCCTCCGCCTCGTCACGCGCGCGCTCGAGCTCGCCGTCGCGGCGCTGGATCTGCGCCAGCATGTCGTTGAACGTCGCAATGAGAAGCCCGATCTCGTCCTCCGCGCCCGGCTGGGCGCGAATCGCATAGTTCTGCGCCTCCGAAACGATGCGCGCGGTGTCGACGAGGTGGAGGATCGGTGCGGAGATGACCCGCTGCACCTGCGACGAGATGAGCACCGCGGCGGCAACGGAGAGCAGGAACACCAATGCCGCGATGCCGATGTAACTGCGCACCCGCGATTCGATCTCGGTGAGATCGGCGACCAGCACGACCGTACCGACGCGGTCGGCGTCGACGGTCATCGGCCGCCAGACCGTCAGGCGGTCGGCGGCGAGGCGGTGTCCGCGGTCGCTGGCGGGAAACTCGCCGGGAAGGTCCACCTGCGGGGCGTCCGCGCGGACGTACGTGGCGAAGCGCGTGCCGTCCTTGCGGTAGAGCGCAGCGCCGAGGACGTTCGGCTCCGCCTTCAACGCAGCGAGCGTCCGCGCCGCCGCCGGCGCGTCGTCGAACACCACCGCCGACGAGGTGTTGTCGCCGACGATCGCCGCCTGCGTCGCAAGCCGGCCGAGCGCGGCGTCGCGGAACGTCACCCGCTCGTACGCGACGAACGCGATGCATGCGAGGAGCAGCGTGAGCATGCTCGTCAGCACGTTCACGACGGTGAGCTTCCGCCGAATCGATATGTCGCGAAAACGGCTCATCATCGCCGGTCAACCCTCCCGTCGGATGACGCGCGTCGCGAGCTTCAGGAGCTGCGAGCTGATGCGCAGGTTGGCGCGCTCGGCGGCGTCGAGATTCACCTCGAACCGCAGCCTTTGATCCTCGACGAGGAACCCGATCATCCCTCCTTGCGTCGCGAACTCCTCGCGCGCGCCGACGGTGAGGACCGGCCGTGCAGCGAGCGCTTGCAGGAGGTCCGGTAGCTGCCGTCCCTCGCCGACGAAAATGACGTGGCACCCCGCCACGTCGGCGGCCCGCGCGATACGCCGAACGGCGAGCGGTCGGTCGCGCACGACCTTGCCCCGCAGCACGCGGTCCAGGACTCCCGCGAATGGATCGTCGCCGACGACGCCGACGATGAACGCGTCGCCACTTGCGAACGCCTCATCCGGCCATTCGACGAATTTCGCGAAGTTGTAGATGAACGCCGCCTTCGCCTCGTCCTCGGGGACGGCGCTCTGTGCGAGTGCCCGCGGCGTCGCGACGGCCGCGAGCGTGGCGACGAGCAACGCACCCGCGACGACGCGAGCTGCCGCCGTCCAGCGCCGCGGCACGCCGTCGCGCGGCGGGGTACCGTCCGTACGACGTCGTCGAGCGATCCAGTCGGCGCGCACAGTGGCGGCGCTGATGCTCACCAGCGCCACCGCACCTGACCGTAGACGCTGCGCTGGACCTCGGTCCCGCCGCCGAACTCGCGATGATGATCCTGCGCGAGGTTCAGCCCCACGACGGAGAGCTCGAGCGACTGCGTCACTTGTTTCGCTACGCGAAGATCGAGCGTGACGTAGCTGCCGACGTGCTGCGCCGCGAGGTGATCGACGTAGCGCAGCACGCCGTCGAACTGCGCTTGGTATGGGAGATTCATCGTCGAGCGCAGCACGACCTGATGGCGCGGGCTCGAGCCCTCGATCGTCTGGTGCGAGAAATCGCGGCTGCCGGGATCGCGCCGCAGCTCGATCCTCAAGAACGAGTATGCGCCGTGCAGCCGCCACCAATCGGTCAGCGCGGCATCGGCCGCGACCTCGATGCCGTAGCTCTCGCCGTGCAGCCTGTTGCGGATGACGAACGGCGTGATGGTGCGCGGCCCATCGACGCCGGGCTCCATGAACGGCGCCTGCGGCTCGATGGTGAGGAGGTCGGAGTACTGGTTGTAGAAGAGCGCGGTGTCGACGAGGAGCTGCGGCAGCATCTGCACGCGGTGGCCGGCCTCGTACGCGATCACCTTCTCGGAGACGAACGCGTCGTCGCCGAGGAGGCGCGCGAACGCGTCGGAGCCCGGGAGCGCGGCCGTCAAGCTCAAGTCGTGCTCGATGCGCGACGGCGTGCGCACCGCGCGCGACACGCCCGCCCACAGCATCTGGCGCGCGTCAGGAGCCCACGCGATGCGGCCGCTCGGCTGCCACTCGAACCCGCTGTAGTCGTTGTGCTCGAACTTCGAGCCCAACGTCAGGCGCACGCCATCCCAGAGGGGGATCTCGTCCTGTACGAACGTGGTGAAGAGATCGTCGTCGCGGTTCCTCGGCGTGAAGACGACCGTCGGAATGCCGCCGGTGTGATCGCCGGTATGGCGATACTCGATTCCCCACACGAGGTCGTGGCCGAACGGCAGCAGCAGGTGATTCTGAAAATCGACGTCGTATGTGTTGCGACGCTCGCTGAAGATCGGCTCGCGGCGGAAGGTGTTGTCGTAATACATCGCGAGCGCAACGTCGGCCGTCGAGCTGATGATGCGGCGCCAGCGCGCGAGGAGGTTGCCGCCTGCGAGCTCGGCGTCCTGCGTGACGGTGCGCAGAGTCGGCGCCGTCAATTGCGTGACCTGCTCCTGCTCGCCGGCGTCGCCGTCATAGATGTCGCCCTGGAACTGCACGTGGTCGCGCGCCGTCGGATCCCAGTCGGTGCGAAAGCCCTCGCGCGTCATGTGCCAGTCGTCGAACGAGCGGCCGTTCGGATTGAACCCGCCGTCGCGATCGAAATACTTGCCGTAGACCCGATAATGAAAATTGTCGCCCATCGCGCCGCCGTAGCGCGCCCCGCCGAATCCCCGTTCCTCGTTGCCGCCGCCGGCGCTTACGAGCACCCCCTGCGTCGCCTGCGCGCTCTTGGTGATGATGTTGATCACGCCGTTCACGGCATTCGCGCCCCAAATCGCGCCCCCGGGGCCGCGGATGATCTCGATCCGGTCGATGTCCTCGAGGAGCGTATCCTGCACTTCCCAATATGTTCCCGCGAAGAGGGGCGTGTAGACGCTGCGGCCGTCGATCAAGACGAGCATCGAACGCGCCAGCCGGGTGCCGAACCCGCGCACGCCGACGGCCCACTGGTTGGCGGTGATCCGCGCCACCTGCATGCCCGGTGCGAGCCGCAAGACGTCGGCGAGCGTCGTGACCCCGGCGCGGCGAATGTCCTCCTCGGTGATGACGTAGATCGGCGCCGGCGCCGCCGATCGTGGCTGCGGACGCCGCGACACGGACGTCACCGGGAGCTTCATCAGCTCCTCGAGGCTGAGCGCGGTGAGATCGCCGCCCGTGGCGGTCTCCGCCGTCGGGCCGGTCGCGGCCGCGTCGTCGGTGTCGTGCTCGGCGGCGCACGCATCGCCTTCGACGCCGAGCATGGCGATCGTCAACGCGCGTCCGAGGCCGAGCGTCGCGACGGTCACGAGATACCCGATCGCAAGCGTCGCCAGGATCGGCACCGCGACGAGGAGCGGGCATCCGCGATAGCGTGGCGGCATCTGCCTCCTTTGATTCAGGGGACGCGGCGCGTGCTCGAGCGCCGACGTCCTGAGGGCGCTGTGGCGCACGAACCCGCCCGGGCACGTCGTACTTAGGGCCCGTTAATGCGAGAGTCAAAAGCGAGCAGCCGCGTGTGGCATCCGTCACGCGCGCTCGCTACCAGTGAGCGATGAGCACCTTCACCAGCACCGATCCGACGACCGGCCATACGATCGCGACCTACGAGACGTTGCGCGCCGCCGAAATCGACGCGCGCCTGGGCCGCGCCGCGGAGGCGTACGCGAGGTGGCGCTCCGTACCGGTCGCGGCGCGCGCCGATTTGCTGACGCGCGTCGCCGACCTCTTGGATGCGCGGCGCGACGCGTACGCGCGTCTCATCACCGACGAGATGGGAAAGCTGCTCGTCGACGCGCGCGCGGAAGTGGCGAAATGCGCCGCCGGCTGCCGCTACTATGCGGAGTACGCCGCGCGCATGCTCGCGCCGGAGCCGGTCGCGACCGATGCGACGCGCAGCTACGTCACGTTCGACCCGCTCGGTCCCGTGCTCGCCGTCATGCCGTGGAATTTTCCCTTTTGGCAGGTGTTTCGCTTCGCCGCACCGACGATCGCAGCGGGCAACGTCGCGTTGCTGAAGCACGCGGCGAACGTCAGCGGCGCCGCGCTCGCGATCGAAGCCGTGTGGCGCGACGCCGGAGCACCGGACGGCGTGTTTCAGACGTTGCTCCTCCCGTCGGACGCCGTCGGCGCGCTGATCGGCGACGAGCGCGTGCGCGCCGTGACGCTCACCGGCAGCGAGCGCGCCGGCACGAGCGTCGCGGAGGCCGCGGGACGCGTGTGCAAGAAGTGCGTGCTCGAGCTCGGCGGCAGCGATCCGTTCATCGTGCTCGCCGACGCCGATCCCGTGCGCGCCGCCCGCGCCGCCGCAAAGGCGCGGGTCGTCAACTCCGGGCAGAGCTGCATCGCCGCGAAGCGTTTCATCGTCGTCGGCGCGGTCGCGGATCCGTTCACGCGCGCGTTCGCGGATGCGATGCGCACCTTGCGCGTCGGCGATCCACGCGATCCCACCACCGACGTCGGTCCGCTGGCGCGCGGTGATCTGCGTGACGAGCTCACAAGGCAGGTCGACGGATCGCTTGCCGCCGGTGCACGACGTCTCGTCACCCCGGCGCCCGTTCCGAGTGTCGGGTTTTTTTTCGCGCCGACGGTTCTCGCCGACGTGCGTCCCGGCATGCCGGCGTTCGACGAAGAGGTCTTTGGGCCGGTTGCCGCGGTCATTGCCGCCGAATCCGACGCGGACGCCGTCGCGCTCGCGAACCAGTCGCGGTACGGGCTCGGCGGCAGCATCTGGACCCGCGATACCGCCCACGCCGAGGCGCTCGCGCACGACCTCGATTGCGGGATGGTCTTCGTGAACGAAATCGTCCGCTCCGATCCTCGGTTACCGTTCGGCGGCGTCAAACGCTCCGGCTATGGACGCGAGCTTTCACATTACGGAATTCACGAGTTCGTCAACGTGCGAACTGTCGTCGTTCGTGATGAGGACAGCGCGTCGGGACCCCGGGTACCCGTCGAATAATCAGCGTCATAACCGGGTTGCCACCCGGGACATCCGTCTGATAAAGGCACTTCACATTACATTCGAGGACGGATTTTTCATTCCGTACCATCATACTTCCGGGGGGGACCCATATGGCACGAGGAAGACGATCCGCAGTATCGGGTGGCCTGGCCGAGCTTCGCAAGCAAGCGCAATCGGTCATGAAGCGACTGCAGCGCGCGGGCAAGCGTCAGCTCACTGCAGTCGAAAGACAGATCGAGAAGCTGAATAGGCAACGGCAGGCGTTGCTTCACGAGATCGGCATCGGCATCGGCGGCGGGTCGGCACGCGGGCGGACGGCGGGTGCTGGACGCGGGCGTCGTGGGCGCCGCGCGCGCGTCGATTGGAACGGCGTCTTCGCGCGGCTGCCGAAGGGCTCGTTCAAGGCGAACGACGTGCGGAAGCTGGTCCCCGGCGTCGCGGCCGGGACGCTGTCGCAGCGCCTCACCGGCTGGGTCAAGGAAAAGAAGCTGAAGCGTACGGGATCGCGTCGCGGCACGCGCTACACGAAAGCCTGACCACGACGGCCGCACGGGCGACCTGCCCGTGCGGCCGCCTCCGTCGTCGGGCGCCCGGCGCCCGATGCCGTCCCGCGGCGGCCGATCCGGACCGACCGGCCGGTCGGCTGAATCGCACGACCTATAGATAACTCACTATAATATCAGGGTCAGTTGACAGCGAAGCGCGGTGCCGATTAAGGTTCTCCGGAAGGCAGCACCCTTTCCCGAGGACCACGATCATGCGGATGATGTTCCCGACGGTGCGCGAGCGGCGCGTCGTCGATCGATTGCTACGCGCGTTCTTCGAGACCTATCGGCAGTCCGATTTTCGCCGTGCGATGCGCCTGATTTGTCGTTTCTATACCCTCAAGCCGCCGCCCGTGGAGTGGTTCGAGTATCTCGATTGGGGCAAAGGCGCAGGTCGTACGTTCGAGGACGGCACGATCCACCTCGTGCATCCCGAAAACTGGAAGCGCGGGCGAAAATACAACAGCATGAAGCAGTGGATCCACACCGTCCACCACGAGATCGGACATTACGTGCTGTGGACGGACGCCGAGCGCAAAGCGGATCTGTTTGCATCCGGCATGATGCACGGCCTCGAGCACGACGCCGCGCCGCGGTCGCTGCCGCCGCGCCTCGCGGCCCGGATGCGTCTCACCGGAACGCGACGCAGCGTCGGCCGGCGACGGAACGCGTCCTGATCCTCTGAGGTTTATCGCCTCAGGCGACCGCGTCCTCGCCGCCGTCGACGCCGATCACGGTGCCGGTGATCCACTGCGACTCCGGACCGGCGAGCATGGCGATCGCCTGTGCGACGTCGGCCGTGGTGGTGAGCCGTCCGCTCGGGTTACGGCCCGCCGCCTGCTGCGCCATCCACTCCCCTCCGGGGATCTTCCGTAGCGCAGGTGTGTCGGTCACGCCGGCGCGGATCGCGTTCACCGTGATCCCCTGGGTCCCGAGCTCGACGGCGAGCTGACGGACGTACGCTTCGAGCGCCGCTTTCGCCGCCGAGACCGCCCCATAGCTCGGCCACACGCGGCCGGCACCGGCGCTCGTCATCGCGAACACGCGGCTGCCGCGGACGAGGAGTCCGCGCGCCAGCGCGTCTTGCACCCAGTAGACGAGACTGTGCGCCATCACGTCGAGCGTCATCGTCAGCTGCGCCGCGGTCGCCGTGCGGTCGCCGCCGTCGCCGATGAGCGGGCTCAAGCTGCCGAACGCGAGCGAGTGCATGAGGACACGGACACTGCCGCCGCCGTCCTCGGCGATGCGCGCCGCCAGTGCGTCGAGGACGTGGCGGCGCTTCTCGTCGTCGGCGGCGTTGACGTTGAAGAAGAGCGCCTCGCGACCGTCGCTGCGTATGCCGCGCGCGATCTCCTCGACGTGCGCCATGCCGGCACGACGGTCGAGGTGCACGCCGCACACATCTAGGCCCCGCCGCGCCAGCTCCCGCGCCGTCGCCTCGCCGAATCCGCTCGAAGCGCCGAGAATCAACGCCCAGCGCCGGTCGCCCTGCTCCGGCATCGCCGACGAGACATATGGCAACCGTCGCGAGGCGGCAACTCTGCGATTTGTTGCGTTCAGGGGACCTGCAGGCTAAACGTTCGCTGCCATGGCGGAGCAACGCCGCGACGGCGCTCCGGCGGTCGAGAATCGCTGGTGGGTCGACACCGGCAAAACCGAGGAGCGTACGCGTCCCGCTGCACCGGCCGCGAAGGCCCCGGTCGGCAGCCGCTTCTTCGAGATCGGCTACGAGTTCGATCAAGAACGCGCGCGCACGCGGCTCAGTGACATCAATCTGAGATTTCTCGAGGAGGCACGGCCCGAGCCCGGCCAGTGGACGACGCTCCGAATGGTGCCCGCGGAGAGCGTTCCCGCGGGGGAAATCGAGCGCATCAAGCGCCGCCTCGCGCTTCCCCCTGATGCGCGCGGTGTGATAGTGGACTCCGGGCGTTCGGCCCGTTTCATCATCACGGGTGATCCCGTCGGTGAGCGCGTTTTGGAGTTCACGCTCGGCGAGGAATCGTCATTCGATTGCTGGATCCGCGGCGACTGGGTGCATGAGGAGCTCTTCCGAAGCGTGGAAGATGCATTAGGGAAAGCGGGTCCCTACGTGAGGCATTATCTAGCGTCGCATATCGAACGGTGGTAGTCGGCAGCCGCCGATCATCCCGGCATACTGGATCAGGAGGCATCATATGGCTGAGGTCGGTCACGAGGCGGAAGAGGTCAAAGACGTCGTCTGGACGTACACCGGATGGGCCGTGATTCTTCTCGTCTGCGTGGGGGCAGGCGTGTTCATCGGCTACGAGCTGTGGGGACAAGCAGGAGCGCTGCAGGCCGAGCTCACCAAGCAGACCGAAATGGTCAACACGCTCAAAAACGAGCGTGAGACGATCAAGAGCCAGCTGGCGCTCGCGACGCGCGACAAAGAGGCGTGTCAGCGCACCCTGGCCTCGGCGCCCGCCGCAGGCGGCGGCCAAGCGGCTCCCGCAGCCGCCGGCGGCGCACCGGGCGCACCGTAGCCCGCGTCGATCGACGGCGACGCTCGGCGGCTCGACCCGCCGGTGAGCGTCGCCGGCTCATCCGCTTCATCCAGCCGCGCTTCCGCGGCTGCTCACAAGTACGAGATGAACGTCCGCATCGCCGAGAGCAACGCCTCGAGATCTGCGTACGGAGCGAGGTCGTCGTACAAGAGCGCGTAATGGGCTCGGACCTGCGCGCGGTCGTGCTCTTCCTCCGGCTCCGCCACCTCGGCCTCGAGCATCTTCAAGACGCCTTGCGTCTGGAGCTTGGTCTCGGTCGGCACCTCGTCCGAGATCGCGATCAAGAGCCGTAGCCGCTCGATCAGCCTGCCCACAATGTACGCGTCGCTGTGCTCCATCGTCTTCGACGCGACGAGATGGCGGCGGCGCTCAGGACCCGCCGCCCTCGTTCTTCTGCTCGGCGAGCTGCCGCTTCCAGTCGAGCATGCGCGCCTTGGCGCCTTCGGCTTCCGCCTCGGGAATCATCCCCTTGCGCTGATAGAACATCGACAGGCTCGTATGCGCGAGCGTTTCGTCCGGCGTCAGCTCGAGGAGCTTCTTTCCCCAGGTGATCGCCTCGTCGAACATTCCCTTGTCGGCGTACGCCATCGCGATGCCCTGCACCGCGTCGGCGAAGGTCGGATCGAGCGCGAGTGCCTGCTCGTACACGGCGATCGCCCCGTCGAGGTCGCCGTCGGCGACGAGATCGACGGCGCGATCGAAGAGCTCGTCCTTCGTGGGCATGGTGCAGCGAGGGTAGTCGATCGCCGGAGCGTGGACAAGCGCCGCACGCCGTTCGTAATGGGTCACGGTGCTGCCGAGGGGACTGGGTCAAGTTGCCCTACGAGGGCAAGCGAGCCAGACGAGGCGCGAGGGAAGCGAGCAGCGCAGGCGTAGCAGCGCTACGCCGAGCATGCGAGCGACCGAGCAACGAAGTATGGCGACGCAAATTGACCCAGTACGCGCGCGTTGACAGTCCGCCGAGGGGCTCCTATCGTCCGCGCTGGGTCTTTCTGGGAGCACGTTGCGAGTCGCGCCCCCCGCCCGCCGTTTCCCGTGTACGCACGAACCGCAGAGGTCGAGGACGCCGAGCAATCGGGTGTCGCGCCACAGGCGCTCGCGAGGCGAGTGCTGCGGTTCATCGCCGCGCCCGCGGCGTCCGAGTTCGACGCGCTCGCGCTTGCGATCCACACGCATCAATATCGCGCCAACGCGCCCTACCGCAGGTTCGTCGATCGGATCGGAGTGACGCCGCATCATTGGACGGAGATTCCGGCGGTGCCGGCGAGCGCCTTTCGCGATAGCGCTCTCTGCTGCGCCACGGGCGCGCACGCGCCGGCGGCGCGCGTGTACGAGAGCAGCGGCACGACGGAAGGCCCGGAGCGGCGCGCACGCCACCACGTGCCCGATGTCGACGTCTATCGTGCCGCGGCGCTGACGGGATTCGCGCGTGTGCTGGCGCCGCTCGCCGACAGCCCGACTGCGACGCGCGCCACGCCCCTCGGCAACGGCGCGACTACGACACGCGCGGCTGCGCTCGCGCCGGCGCCAGCGTTGCGCCGGCCGTTCGTCGTCGCCGCGCCCGAGCGGCACTCACACCCGGTCTCGTCTCTCGGCGAGATGGTGACGTGGCTCCGCGGGGCGTACGACGCCGGCGGGCCGGCGTCCTTTCTCCGCGCCGACGCCCTCGATCTGGCCGGGCTCGGCGCCGCGCTCGAGTCGCTCGATCCGGCGCGACCGATCATGCTCGTCGCCGTCACGTCGGCGCTTCTGCGCCTCGCCGATCACGGGCGACAGATCGAGCGTCGATGGCATCTTCCGCCGGGAAGCGTCGTCGTCGACACCGGCGGCTGCAAAGGGTATCCGGACGACGTCGCGCGGACCGCAATCCTCGACCGGTACGTCGAGCGGCTCGGCGTCGCTCCGGACGACGTCGTGAACGAGTACGGCATGACCGAGCTCTGCTCGCAGCTCTACGCTCGCGGCGCCGGTCCACACCGCTCGCCGCCCTGGCTGCGCACGCTCGTCTGCGACCCGGCGACGGGGCGCGAGCAGCCGCTCGGCGTACCGGGCCTGCTGCGTCATGTCGACCTCGCGAACGTCGGCTCCGTCGTCGCCGTTCAGACCGATGACGTGGGGCGCGCCGTCGACGGCGGCATCGAGCTCCTCGGACGCGCCTCGGGCGCGCTGACGCGCGGCTGCTCGCTCCTGGTGCCGTGACCGCGATGATCGATCCCGCCGCGCTGCGCACGCGTCTCGATCGCCTCGGCGATGCCGGCGAGGCGCTCCGGCGCGTGCCGCTCGACGAGCGCATCGCGATCGTCGACCGCGTCGCGGCGGAGTGGCGCGACCCGGGCTCGCGCTGGCGGCGACGCGCGCTCGAAGTGCTGCCGCGCACGACGGGCCATGCCGCCGCTGCCGTCGAGTACGCTCTCGATCGGCTCTGGGCCGCGCTGACGGCGCGCGACCTCACGGCGATCGCGGCGCACGAGCTCGGTCCCGAGGCGGGCTCGCCGGAGCGCTTGGCGTTCCACTCGCTCGCCGGCAACGTCCCGGGCGCCGGGATTTTCGGCGTCGTCGCCGCGCTCCTCGCCGGCGTACCGAGCCTCGTCAAGACGGCGCGGCGCGAGCCCGAGCTAGCGGTGCTCGTCGCCGAGTCGATAGCAGCGGTCGACGCGCGCCTCGGCGACGCGCTCGCGGTCGCGCACTGGCCCGGCGGCAGCGAGGCGCACGAGGCGCTCGTCGTGGCGCGCAGCAGCGTCGTCCTCGCGTACGGCCGCACCGTCACACTCGATCGATTGGCGGCGCGCGCGCCGCGGCGACTTCTGCGCTTCGGACCGCGACTCAGCCTCGCGCTGGTGTCGCGCGAGGCCGCGCAGGCATCGACGGCCGCGCTGGCGGCGCATCAAGTCGCGCTCTTCGATCAGCAGGGCTGCCTCTCGCCGCAGTACCTCGTCCTCGAGGAGAAGGACGCCGACGCGACCGTCGCATTCGTCGACGCGCTCGCGGCGTCGTTTCATCGCCTCGCCGTCGACATGCCACGTGCGCCGCTCACGCTCGACGAAGCGGCGCACGTCTGGCGGTTCGTCGAGCGCGCCCGCTGGCGCGCACAAGAGGGCGCCGCCGTTCGCGTCGTCGCCGATGCGAACGCAGGATTCGGCGTCGTCTCCGACCGCACGCGCGCGCTGTACGGCAGCCCGCTTCATCGCCATGTCGTCGTGCTGCCCGTCGACACGCTCGGTGACGCGCGCCCCTTGCTGAGTCCCCTCGACGGCACCGTCGAGGCGGTCGGCGTCGCGGCGCCCGCGGGACGCTGGCCTGAGGCCGCGGCGGTCGCAGCTTCCTGCGGTGCGCACCGCCTGTGTCCGCTCGAGCGCATGCAGGCGCCGCCATTCGCGTGGCGTCAGAGCGGCCACGCACGGATCGAGAGCTTCCTCGTGCCGCCAGCATCCGGCGCGCGAACGGTCGCGGCGACCGCCACCACATGCAGTGCGCGCCACCAGCCCACGTCCGACGACACGGCCGCATCCAGCGCCGCAGCAGGCTCTGCCTCCGGGACGATCTCCGCGCCCGCGGCGCGAGCGGTCGCCCGCTCCGCGTGACCGCGCCGACCGGCCCGACCGGCCGGCGCCGGCGTAGCTCGACTGCCGCGAGCAGCGCGATGCTACGCGACTTCCAGCGCCACGTCGCGCAAACCTCCGCGGCACCGCTCGGACTCGAGATCGCCGACGCCCGCGGCAGCTGGCTCATCGACGCGCGCGGCCGGCGTTACCTCGACCTGCTCGCCGGCATGGGCGTCGCGAATTTGGGCCACGGTCATCCTGCGATCCGCCGCGCGTGCGCCGATCAGCTTCGCCGATACTTCCACGTGATGGTCTACGGCGAGTTCGTGCTGGCGCCGCAGGTGCGGCTGGCGACGCGTCTCGCGGCCGCCGCCGGGCCGCCGTTCGAGAGCGTGTACTTCACCAGCAGCGGCGCCGAGGCGGTCGAGGGTGCGCTGAAAACGGCGCGCAAGCATACCGGGCGCGCCGGCCTCGTCGCGTTCGAGCTCGGCTTTCACGGCGACACCTTCGGCGCCCTCTCGGTCGGCGGCAACCGCCGCTACCGCGAGCCGTTCGAGCCGCTGCTGCCGCAGGTCACGATCCTGCCGTGGAACGACACGCGTGCGCTCGGCCGCATCGACCGCCGCGTCGCCGCCGTCGTCATCGAGCCCGTCCAAGCGGAAGGCGGTGTGCGCATCGCAGACGTGGGCTTTTTGCGCGCACTCCGTCGGCGCTGCTCCGAGGTCGGCGCCCTGCTCGTCTTCGACGAGGTCGTGACCGGCCTCGGCCGCACGGGGACGCTCTTCGCGTTCCAGCAGAGCGGCGTCCGTCCCGACCTCCTCGTACTCGCGAAGGCGCTCGGCGGTGGCCTGCCGCTCGGCGCGTTCCTCGGTCCGCGGCGGATCCTCGCCACGCTGTCGCGCCGGCCGCCGCTCGCGCACGTGACGACGTTCGGCGGTCACCCGCTCTCCTGCGCCGCCGCCCTCGCCGCCCTCGACGTGACGCTTGCCCACGACTTGCCTGCCCGCGCCGCGCGCATCGGCGCAGTCCTGCGTCGCGGCCTCGACACCCTGCGCGCACGGCACGCCATCGTTCGCGACGTGCGTGGCGTCGGTCTCCTTCTCGCGATCGAGCTCGCGACCCCGCGCGCGACGCGTCGCTTCGCAGCCGCGTGCCTCGATCGCCGCGTGATCCTCAACTGGACGCTGCACCGCGACACCGTCGTGCGCCTGGCGCCGCCGCTCACGATCACGCGCGGCGAGATCGCGCACGCGCTCGGCGTCATCGACGCGTCGTTACGCGTAGCCGCGCGCTGATGGCCGGCGCATGACGACGCGTCGTGGGCCGGGCGGCGCGAGTCACCTCCGCGCGCACAGGTCATCGCGGGGCACCACGACGTGTGGATCCTCCCGTACGTCGCGGCGCACTCGTAGCACGGACGTCCTGAATGCGCGCTTCAGCGACTCGCGCCGCCCGGCTCGCAACGACTCACAAGACGTCGGACGCACCGCCGGCGGGCGACGCGCGTCGCGATCGATGCGGGCGGTCGTGGGGCGGGAGGCGGGCGGAGGGTCGCGGGCGCGCGCATTGAACCGGGCGTGCTACGAGTGCGCCGCGACGTACGGAAGGATCTACTCGTCGTGGTGCCCCGCCCCAGGTTCTGCGCGCGCCCGCGACCCTCCGCCCGCCTCCCGCCCTGCGCGGACGCTCCTCGCACGTATGCGGGCGTGCGGCGTGCGACGCGCCGCCGGGATTCAGTGCGCGGCGTCCGCCGAACGCGAGGTGATCTTCTGCAGGAGGTACGTCTCGATGAACCCGTCGAGGTCGCCGTCGAGGACGGCGTCGGTGTTGCCGGTCTCGTGGCTGGTGCGGTGGTCCTTCACCATGCGGTAGGGATGGAGGACGTAGGAGCGGATCTGGCTGCCGAAGCCGATCTCCTTCTTGGTCTTGGTGAAGACCTCCATCTTCTCCTTCTGCTTCTCCATCTCGAGCTCGTAGAGGCGGGCGCGCAGGATCTTCATCGCCATCGAGCGGTTCTTGTGCTGCGAGCGTTCGTTCTGGCAGGCGACGACGATGCCGGTCGGGAGATGCGTCAAGCGGACCGCGGAGTCGGTCTTGTTCACGTGCTGGCCGCCGGCGCCGCTCGAGCGGTAGGTGTCGACGCGCAGATCGGCTTCGTTCACCTCGATCTCGATGTCGTCCTCGATGTCGGGATACACGAAGACCGACGCGAACGACGTGTGGCGGCGCGCGTTGGCGTCGAACGGCGAGATGCGGACCAGGCGATGGATGCCGGCCTCGGCGTGCAGGTACCCGTACGCGTACGGCCCCTCGACGGTGAACGTGACGCTCTTGATGCCGGCGCCCTCACCCTCCAGTTGGTCGACGAGCTGCACCTTGTAGCCCTTGCGCTCGCACCAGCGGAGGTACATCCGCATCAGGATCTCGGCCCAGTCCTGCGCCTCGGTGCCGCCGGCGCCCGGATGGATCGAGACGATCGCGTTGCCGGCGTCGTGCTCACCGCCCAGCATCTGCTGCATCTCGAGCGCGGCGACGCCGTGCTCGCCCGCCTCCACTTTGGCGCGCGCCTCGACGACGGCATCCGGGTCGCCTTCGAGCGCGAGCTCGAGGAAGACCTCGGCCTCGTCGAGCTCGGTACGCTGGCGCCGCCAGCCGTCGAGGGTCGTGCGCAGCTTCGCGCGCTCGCGCTGCACCTTCTGCGCGCGCTCGTGATCGTTCCAGAAATCGGATTGCTGGACTTGCTCGTCGAGGGACGCTAGCCGCGCTTCCGTACCAGGAACGTCAAAGATGCCCCCGAAGCGTCTCCAAGCGACGCTCGAGCGCGCCGAGACGCTCTTTCAGCTCGTTCGTCGCGGTGGTCATCTCGACGGAGATCATGCGGGTTGCCTCCCATCCATCGACATTGCGCGCGGCCGGACGAGCACGAAGAGCGCGACCAGCGCCAGGATCAGCATGCAGAGCCAGACGAAGACGTCGCCGGCTTGCGCGTACAGCGTCGTCACCCCGGGCCAGCGCACGCTCTCGACGCGCCAGTCGGTCTCGAAGAGGTTCGTGCGCCAACGGATGCGGCCATCGACATCTACCATAGCAGAAAAGCCCGTATTCGCTACGCGCACGACCGGCACGCGGTTCTCGATCGCGCGCACCGTCACCATCGCGAGCTGCTGATAGGGCGCCGACGTGCGACCGAACCAGGCGTCGTTCGTGATGTTGACGAGGAAATCGGCGCCGCCGGCGACGAACCGCCGCGTGAGCCCGGGGAAGATGCCCTCGTAGCAGATCAACGTCCCGAACCTGCCGCGCGCGGTCTGGAACACGACGGGCTCGGTGCCGGCGCGAAACTCGCCGATGCCCTCCACGACCTTGTGGACGAAGAAGAAGAGGCGGGCGAGCGGCACGTACTCGCCGAACGGAACCAGCTCCATCTTGTCGTAGTACTGGTCGACGCCCCCATCCGGGGCAATGAGGTACGCGCGATTGTGGAGCAGGAGATCGTCTTCGGTGCGGGTGAACGCCGGACTGCCGAGGAGGAGCCAGATGTGCCGGCGCTCCGCGATCGCGACGACGCGGTCACGCAGATCGCCGCCGCTCTGGAAAAAGAAGGGCGCCGCCGTCTCGGGCCACACGACGAGCTCGGCGCCGGCCGCGACCGCTCGATCGGTCAGCTGCTCGTAGCGATCGATCGTCGCGTCCTGGTACTCCGGATCCCACTTCTCGTCTTGCGCGATGTTGCCCTGGATGAAGCCGACGCGCATCGCCCCGGCGGGCGCGGCGCGCTCGAGCATGCGCACGCGCCAAAAACCCCAGCCGACGAGCACGACGAGCACCGTCGTGAGCGCGAGGAGCGCGCGCGTTCCCGGCACCTGCCCGTCGCGCCAGCGTCGGAACGCGCCGTACACGACGACGTTCACCAGCACGACGAGCGCCGAGATCCCGTACACGCCGGTCAGCTCCGCGAATTGGATCAAGTACGTCGTCCGGTACTGCGAGTACCCGAGCGCCACCCACGGAAAGCCGCCGAAGATGTACGTCCGCACCCACTCGAGCACGACCCAGAGCGGCGGCGCGACGAGCGCGAGCTCCACGCCGTTGGCGCGCGCCCACTCGCATCCCGCCATGAACACCGCGACGAAGAGTCCGAGAAAAGCGCAGAGCAGGAAGACCGGGCCGACGCTCACGAGCGGTGACAAGTTGGTGTAGGTTCCGATCGTCAACACCAGCCAGTAGAGCGTCGCGAGGAAGAACAGCGTGCCCGCGACCCAGCCGGCGCGGAATGCGACGCCGAGGCCCCGTCCGAGGCCGACCCAGAAAAGCGGCACGAGCGCCACCCACGCGAGCGGATTCCAATCGACGGCCGGAAATGCCAGCGCCAGCACCGCCCCGCTCATCGCCGCGACGGCACGCGGGCTCGCGGGTGCGGGTGCGGGCGCGTTCGTCCCGGGTCGCGAGGCGCCGTTCGTCCACGGCGGCGGCGGCGGCAGATCGCGCGGTCGTCCGATCATTGCCGCGCCCGGCTCGTCCCGCGACCCCGCCGCGCGGCACCCGATCCGCACGCGTGCGGTGCCGCGGTCATCACGGTGTCGATCGCCGCCGTCGTTTGCCTGACGCGGCGACGGGGCGACAATCGCGGCAGCGCTGCGCGGACCGCGCGCTCCTTTCGCCGCATGCGCCGCTCCTCTGCAGGCGAGCGCTCGTGGTCGTAGCCGACGAGGTGCAGCACCCCGTGGACCAGCAGCGCATCGAGCCGCGTCGCGAGCTCGATGCCCTCGTCTCGTGCCTGCGCCGCTGCGGTATCCAGCGAGATCACGACATCGCCGAGGACGCGCCCACGGCGGCTGCTCATTGCGACAGGCACGGGCGGGCCTGGTGACGCATCCTCGATGAGCGCGAACGCGAGCACGTCCGTCGGGCGGTCACGCTGGCGATACGCGGCGTTCAACGCGCGGATCTCGACATCATCGACGAGCGACAGACTGAGCTCGTCGCGACGGAGCCCGAGGACGCGCAGGATCTGCTCGCCGCGAACGCGTACGTGCCGCGTCCACCCACGCGCGCCGGGCGTTCGGCACGCTACCGTCACGGACATCGCCGTCGAGCGCGTATATCGTCGCGTCCATCCGGAACGCAGCCGGGACTCGCACCACCGCCGACGGACGACCGAGCGCGCGCGGCGGCGACCGCCGCGATCGTCAGGACCCGCTCCGTTCGCCGCCGCTTTCCGCGCGTTCGTAGGCGGCGATGATGTCTTGCACCAGGCGGTGGCGGACGACGTCGCGCTCGCTGAAGCGCACGAACTCGATGCCGGGGATGTCGCGCAGGATGTGCCGCGCCTCTTTCAAGCCCGAGAGTTTGCCGGCGGGCAGGTCGATCTGGGTGATGTCGCCGGTGATGACCGCCTTCGAGCCGTAGCCGAGCCGGGTGAGAAACATCTTCATCTGCTCCGGCGTCGTGTTCTGCGCCTCGTCGAGGATGACGAACGAATCGTTGAGCGTCCTTCCCCGCATGAAGGCCAACGGCGCGACCTCGATCGCGCCGCGCTCGAGCATCTTTCGCGCGCGGTCGAAGTCGACCATGTCGTGGAGCGCGTCGTAGAGCGGCCGCAGATAGGGATTCACCTTCTCGGCGAGATCGCCGGGAAGAAATCCGAGCTTCTCGCCGGCCTCCACCGCGGGTCGGGTGAGGATGATGCGGGTGAAGCCCTGCTTCATGAGATCGGCGATGCCCATCGCCATCGCGAGATAGGTCTTGCCGGTGCCGGCGGGACCGATCGCGAAGACGATGTCGTGCTTGCGGATGGCGTCGATGTAGGCCTTCTGCGCGACGCTCTTCGGCGTGATCACTCGCCGGTGGGCGGCGATGTAGATCGTGTCGAGGAAGATGTCGCGCACGTTGGCGGTGCGGTCGCCGGAGACGATGCGTACCGCGTAGTCGACGTCGCTCGCGTACACCGGCAGGCCGCGCTCGAGGACGCCGTAGAGCTGGGTCAGCACGCTCGCCGCGAGCTCACGCGACGGCTCGTCACCGCTGATCGAGACCGCCTTGCCGCTGACGCCGATGCGGACGGCGAGCGCGAGCTCGATCGTCTTCAGGTGCTCGTCGTGATGCCCGAGCAGCTCGTGGAAGAGGCGATGATCTTGGAACTCGAGCCGAGTGCCGTCGGCGGCGAGCGGAGCGCGCCTCGGGTCGCCTGGGCCCGGCGCCGCATCTTCGCCGTCGGTCGCGCCGGCGTCGGCGGCGT
Source organism: Binatia bacterium (assembly GCA_041488235.1). Taxonomy (GTDB): domain Bacteria; phylum Desulfobacterota; class Binatia; order UTPRO1; family UTPRO1; genus DP-19. The sequence continues at coordinate 8,344 of JBGPOW010000004.1, read as the reverse complement.
CGGAATCGCTCCGACGCACCGGCCGGTCGTCGCCGGCCTTCGGCCCGGCGTCGCGGCTCGAGACGTCCTCGGCACGAGGTCCGGATCGCGGCTCGAGGCCGCCCGACGGCCTCGGCGTGTGACGCGCGGTCATCCGATGATCTTGTAGACCTGCGCCAATGCGTCGTCGAGGCGCGTCGGATCTTTTCCGCCCGCCTGCGCGAAATCGGGACGTCCCCCGCCGCCGCCGCCGACGAGCGGCGCGATCTGCTTGAGGAGATTGCCCGCGTGGTAGCGCTTCACGAGATCTTTGCTCACCGCAGCCACGAGCGTGACCTTCGTCCCGTCGGTCGTCCCGAGCGCGACGACGCTCGGTGCGAGCTTCTCCTTCAGGCGGTCGGCGAGCTCGCGCAGCGCCTTCTCGTCGAGATTCTCGACGCGCGTCGCGAGCACGCGGATGCCGTCGACGGTACGCGCATGCGCGGCGAGATCACCGCTCTGTGCGCCCGCGAGACCACGCTGCAGCTTCTCGAGCTTGCGCTCGAGCTCGCGCTGCTGCGCGAGGAGGCGCTCGAGACGCTCGACCGCCTCCTCTTCCGACGCGTGCAACGTCTCGCCGATCTGCTTCAGGCGCTGCTCGCGCGCTTGGACCCAGTCGAGCGCGCCGCCGCCCGTGACCGCCTCGATGCGTCGCACGCCGGCCGCGACCCCCGCCTCGCCGCGCAGTTTGAAGAGACCGATGTCACCCGTGCGCTGCACGTGCGTCCCGCCGCAGAGCTCGAGCGAGAAGTCCCCCATGCGCAGCACGCGCACGCGGTCGCCGTATTTGTCGCCGAAGAACGCCAGGGCGCCGAGCTTCATCGCGTCATCGAACGACACTTCCGTCGCGGTGCACTCGACGTTGGCGCGGATGCGCGCGTTCACCTCGTCCTCGAGCGCATCGAGCTCCTGGGGTGAGATCGCGGCGATGTGGTTGAAGTCGAAACGGAGGCGATCGGGGGCGACCAGCGACCCTGCTTGACGGACGTGGCCGCCGAGCCGTTCGCGCAGGACGCCGTGCAAGAGGTGCGTTGCCGAGTGGTTCAGGCGAATCGCCTCGCGACGCGACTCGTCGATCTGCATACGCACGCGGTCTCCGGGCGCGAGCGCGCCGCGCACGACGCGCACGCGATGCACGACGAGGTCGGCACTCGGACGGAGCGTCTCGAGAACCTCGAGCCGGTCGCCGCGCTCGGTCTCGATCGTGCCGACGTCGCCGACTTGACCGCCGGACTCGCCGTAGAAAGGGGTCTCCTCGGTCACGACCTCCGCCTCGTCGCCCTCGCGCACACCGTCCGGCCGGTCCTCGCCGTCGCGCGTGACGTGCGTGACGACCGACTCCCAGCGCCCGACGCGCTCGCCGACGAAGCGCGAGCGGCGCTCGTCGGTCGACGCGCTCTGCGACGTGAAGCGCTTCGCCTCGCGCCCGCGCGCGCGCTGCTCCTCCATCATCGCGGCGAACCCGTCGCGATCGACGGTGAGGTCCTGTGCGCACGAGATGTCCTCGGTGAGGTCGAGCGGGAAGCCGAACGTGTCGTAGAGGCGAAACGCCACCGCGCCCGGCAGGACGCCGCGCGCCGGCAGCTTCGCGATCTCGCCCTCGAGGAGCGCGAGGCCTTTGTCGAGCGTCTCGGCGAACCGGCTCTCCTCGCCACGGATCACCTCGGCGACGAACGCGTGGCGGGCGCGCAGCTCGGGATAGGCGCCACCCAGGATCTCGACGACGGGCCGGACGAGGTCGGTCAAGAACGGTCGATCGAGGCCGAGCATCTTTCCGTGGCGCGCGGCACGGCGCAGAATCCGCCGCAACACGTAGCCGCGGCCTTCGTTCGACGGCAGGACGTCGTCGGCGATCATCACCGCGACGGCGCGCGCGTGGTCGGCGATCACACGAAACGACACGTCCGCGGTGGCGTCGCCGCCGTAGCGCTTGCCGGCGAGCGATTCGGTGGCGGCGATGATCGGGCGGAAAAGATCGGTGTCGTAGTTGCTGCCGACGCCTTGAAGCACGGCGGTGATGCGCTCGAGGCCCATGCCGGTGTCGACGTGCTTGGAGGGGAGCTCCTTCAGCGAGCCGTCGGGCTCCCGGTTGTACTGGATGAAGACGAGGTTCCAGAGCTCGATGTAACGCGCACACCCGGCGTTGACGGCGCACACGTGGCCCGGGGCGCCGCGCATGTCGCATGCGTCGGGGCCGCGGTCCATGTGGATCTCGGAGCACGGTCCACACGGGCCCGTCTCGCCCATCTCCCAGAAGTTCTCGCTCTCGAAGCGCAGGACGCGCGCCGCCGGAAGGTCGGTGTGGCGCGACCACAATGCGGCGGCCTCGTCGTCGGTCGTGTAGACCGTCGCCCAGAGCTTGTCCTTCGGCAGGCGCCAGTCGCGCGTGAGCAGCTCCCACGCCCACGTGATCGCGTCGGCCTTGTAGTAGTCGCCGAACGACCAGTTGCCGAGCATCTCGAAGAGCGTGTGGTGGTAGGTGTCGCGCCCGACCTGCTCGAGGTCGTTGTGCTTGCCCGAGAGCCGCAGGCACTTCTGGGCGCTCGCGGCGCGCGGGTGCGGCGGCTCCTTCTCGCCCAGGAAGATCGGCTTGAAAGGCACCATGCCGGCGTTGGTAAAGAGCAGCGACGGATCGTGCTCGGGTACGATCGACGCGCTCGGCATCACGCGATGGTCGCGTGCCGCGAAGAAGTCGAGAAAGCCCCGCCGAATGTCGTTACCGCGAATCGTCGTCTCCGAGAACCTCGGCCACCGCCTCCGGGGGGTGCCCGCGTCCGACCAAGAATCGATAGGCCCGCGCCCGGGCGGACGCGTCCTTCAATGCATGATGGGGATCATGGCCGAATTTGCGGCAAAGGGCGAGTCGAGCGATTTCGGCGTCGCGCCGGCCCTCCATGACCGCCGCGATCGCCTCGCCGACGACGCTCTCGGCGACTCCGCGACGAGTCAATTCGTACGCCACGCGCAGCCGGCCCTGCCCGCGCCGCACGATCAGCTCCTCGGCGCGCCGGCGCGCCAGCGCGCCGTCGTCGAGATAGCGCAGCTCGCGGAGCGCGAGCACGGTCGCAGCGATCGCTGCGGGGGCAAAACGGCGGCGTGCGAGCTGCGTCTCGATCTCGACGATTGACCGCGGCGCGCGGGCGAGAAGACGGACGGCGACGTCGCGCGCAGCGCCGGCGGCTGCGTCGCCGTCCGCCGCGCCGGCGGCCACCGCGCCACCGGCACTGCCGGCGTCGCTGCGGCCGAAGCGCGACGAGGCGTCAGAACCGATCGATCTTGAACGCCGCCGCCTGGCCATTCTCGGCGGGTTGCGCCGCCTTGTCGAAGGTGTCCCAGCGGGCGTCGCTGGTGGAATCGATGCCGCGTACCCTGAGCGCGAAGTCGTCGGGATTCGTCGCCTGCGCGATCGCCTCTTCGTACGTGATCAAGCTTTGACGATAGAGCGCCATCAGCGACTGATCGAACGTCTGCATCCCGTACGTCGCGTGACCACGCGCGATGGCATCAGTTAGCTCGTGGGTCTTTTCCTTCAAGGCGATGCACTCGCGCGTGAGCGCCGTCGACAGCAGCACCTCCACCGCCGGCACCATGCCCTGACCGTCGGCGCGCTTCACGAGACGCTGGCTGATGATGCCGCGGATGACGGAGGCGAGGATCAGGCGCATCTGGTCGCGCTGGTGCTCGGGGAACGCCGAGATCGCGCGCGTGATGGTCTCGCGGGCGTCGAGCGTGTGCAGCGTGCTCATGACGAGGTGACCCGTCTCGGCGGCGAGGATCGCCGTCTCGATCGTCTCGAGGTCGCGCATTTCGCCGACGAGGATCACGTCCGGGTCCTGGCGAAGGGCGCCGCGCAGCGCCTCGGCGAAGCTGCGGGCGTCGTAGCCGATCTCGCGCTGGTTGATGATGCACAGCTCGTCGCGATGGGTGTACTCGATCGGATCTTCGATCGTGATGATATGCCGATCGCGTTGTTGATTGATGTGATGGATCATCGCGGCAAGGGTCGTGCTCTTGCCGCTTCCGGTCGTGCCGGTCACGAGGACGAGGCCACGGTGCTCGAGCGCGACGCGCTCGACGACCGGCGGTAGGTTGAGGTCGCGGATCGTGCGCACCAAGGGCGGAATCACACGCAAGGCGATGCTGACGTCGCCGCGCTGGCGGAAGATGTTGACGCGGAACCGGCCGAGGGCCGGGCACGCGTAGGCGAGGTCGGCTTGCAGCCGGTCGTCGAACTGCTTGCGGTGATGGTCGTCGAGCAAGCCGGCGAGGAACGTGTCCATCGCCGCGCTATCCAGGACGGGGCCGTCCTCCATCGGCATCAGCGAGCCGTGGACGCGAAAGAGCGGCGGCCGCCCCACCTTCAGATGCACGTCCGAAGCCTGCCGCTTGATGCTCTGTGCGAGGATTGTATCGAGCTCCATGGCTTTATCCTGCCTGGCGTCTCGTGGAGGCAGCCTCGACTTTCCTCGATGAATCCGCGACTTACGTCGCGGGGCTGGTCACCGGCGTGCCGAGGCCACACTTCTCCCGAATACGCTGCTCGATAACATCGGCCGTTTCGGGATTTTCCTTGAGGAACTCCTTGGTGTTCTCCCGCCCCTGGCCGATCCGCTCACCGTCAAAAGAATACCAGGCGCCGCTCTTCTCGATGATCCCGAGCTCACTACCGAGATCGACGAGCTCACCCTCTTTGGAGATGCCGGTGCCGTACAGGATGTCGAACTCGGCCTCTTTGAACGGCGGCGCGACCTTGTTCTTGACGACCTTCACCTTGGTGCGGCTGCCGACGATCTGATCGGCGAGCTTGATCGCGCCGAGACGGCGGATGTCGAGGCGGATCGACGAATAGAATTTGAGGGCGTTGCCACCGGTCGTCGTCTCGGGATTGCCGAACATGATGCCGATCTTCATCCGGATCTGGTTGATGAAGATGACGATGGTGTTCGACTTGGCGATCGTGCCGGTGAGCTTGCGCAGCGCCTGCGACATCAGCCGCGCTTGCAGGCCCATCTGCGGATCGCCCATGTCGCCCTCGATCTCGGCGCGGGGCACGAGCGCGGCGACGGAGTCGACGACGAGGACGTCGATCGCGCCGCTGCGTACCAGCGTCTCGGCGATCTCGAGCGCCTGCTCACCGCAATCAGGCTGCGAGATCAGGAGCTCTTCCGTGCTCACACCGAGCTTGCGGCCGTAGGTGACGTCGAGCGCATGCTCCGCATCGATGAAGGCGCAGATGCCGCCGTGGCGCTGCGCTTGCGCGATCACCTCCAGCGCCAGCGTCGTCTTCCCCGACGACTCGGGGCCGTAGATCTCGACGACGCGGCCGCGCGGCAGGCCGCCGACGCCGAGCGCGAGATCGAGCCCGAGAGAGCCCGTCGAAATGGTGGCGATGTCGCGAATGAGCGCGTCAGCGCCGAGCTTCATGATGGCGCCCTTGCCGAACTGCTTCTCGATCTGACTGACCGCGAGATCGATCGCCCGATCACGATTACTGGTTTCCGTCGTTCCCATGTCCCCTCCCTTTCCCAATGTTCGACTGCATGCTGCGATCGGCGGTCACCCTACCCATCGCCTCGCTGTTGATCCACAAAAAACCGCGCCTACGAATAGCCGGTCGCGACCCCGCGACCGATGGCGAAGATAAAACGAAACCGGTGCCGACGTCAATCGCTGACGCGGCCCGACCGCTACTCGAATCCGAGCGCGAACCGCGCGAGCGGCGTGTGCCGTGCTCCCGCGGGTCCCGTGTCGCTGCGAAAGAGAATCAACGCCGCGCCCGGCGCGACGCCGAACGCGCGCCTCGCGTCGGCCGCCGCGACGTCGCGCGGGCGCGTACCGCTTCGTGACGGCGACGATTCGCGACCCGAGCCGGCGCGGCGCACGCGTCCGAGTGTCACGTGCGGGTGATACGGGCGGCGATCGCGCGCGACGCCGGCGACCGTCGCGGCGGTATCGTCGACGATCGCGGCGAGCGGCGCCAGCTCCGTCGCGGCCGCGCCCACCCATAGCACCTGCGGCCGCGCGGCGTTTGGAAAGGCGCCGACACCCGCATACGTGACCGTGAACGGCGGCTGCGCCGGCGCGATCATCGCGAGGTGCTCGGCCAACGAGACGAGGTGCTCCGCGGCGACGCCGCCGAGGAACTTGAGCGTCACGTGCAGGTTCTCCGGAGCCGTCCACGCGACGTGCTCCACGCGCCCGCGCAGCGTCGCGAGATACGCCGCGATCGCGGCGCGCGCCGGCTCCTCCACCTCGATCGCGACGAAGCTGCGGACGGTCTGCGCGACGGCCGGCGACGACGCCATCGATGCTACCCCGGCGCGACGCTTTCGCGACCCGGCGGCGCGGCGGCCGCAGTCCGGCGCCCGATCTCGAGGAGCGGCAAGCCGAGCACGTGACGGCGCATCCAATCGAGCGCGATCTGCGAGGCGAGGAGCTTCACCCAGTCGCGCGTGCCCCAGAGCTGATAACGCCGTGCCACGCTGCCGGTCGACGCGGCGAGGCCGAGACACACGGTGCCGACCGGCTTCTCCGCCGTGCCGCCGTCCGGTCCCGCGACGCCGGTCGTCGCCACCGCGAGGTCGACGCCGAGCGCACGGCGAGCGCCTTCCGCCATCGCGGTCGCGACCTCCTCGCTGACGGCGCCGTGGCGTTCGAGGAGGTCGCGCGGCACGCCGAGGGTTTCCTCTTTCACCGCGTTCGCGTACGCCGCGACGGCGCCGCGGAAGTACGCCGAGCTGCCGGGGACGTTCGTCAGGCGGTGACCGACGAGCCCCCCAGTGCAGGACTCCGCGACGGCCACCGTCAGGCCGCGGTCGCGCAGCAGGCGGCCGACCTCCGCCTCCATCGACGTGTCGCCCTCGCCATAGATGTAGGGGCCGAGCTTCGCGTACACCTCGCGCGCGAACGCGGCGAGCCGCGCCTCGACGTCGCGGCCGCGCACGGTCACCCGCACCGACACCTCCGGAAAGTTGGCGCGAAACGCCCAGCGGCCCTCGCCCGGAATGGTCGCGATCACCTCGTCGAGGCCGGACTCGCTGATGCCGAACGTCTGGAAGGTGCGGTACGCGATCGGCTCGTCGCCGGCGAGCGTCACGACCCACGGCAACACGGTGTCGACGAGCATCGGCTTCATCTCGCGTGGCACGCCCGGCAAGACGACGATGTGGCGCGGATCGCCGTCGGTCCCGACCTCGAGACGATAGCCGGGCGCCGTGCCGAGCGGGTTCGGCACGATCACGGCCCCGCGCGGGAACGCCGCCTGTTTCAAGTTGTTCTCCGGCATCGGCCGATTGAAGAGCGCGAAGAGCTGGCGGATGCGGTCGGCGACCTCGGGATCGGTCACGAGCGGCCGATCGAAGAGCGAGGCGATCGTCTCGGTCGTGAGGTCGTCGGCGGTCGGGCCGAGGCCGCCCGTCGCGATCACGAGGTGCGCCAGGCGCAGCGCCTCCGTCCATGCCCAACGCAAGCGCTCCGGCCGGTCGCCGACGGTGAGGATCGCCACCACGTCGACGCCGAGCGCGAGCAGCCGATCGGCGATGAACCCGGCGTTCGTGTCCGTCGTACGCCCGGTGGTGAGCTCGTCACCGGTGCTGATGATCGCGGCCTCGATCACGTGAGCACGCGCACGAGCAGATTGGCGTACAGTCCCGCCACGAGGTCGTCGCCGACGACGCCGATGCCGTTCCGCACGTGGCGGTCGAGGTAGCGCGCCGGAAACGGCTTCAGCACGTCGAAGACGCGAAACAGGAGAAACACGAGCGCCAACGACAGCGTCGTCGGCACGATCCACGCCCCGGCGACGAGCATGCCGCAGACTTCGTCGAGGACGATCGTGCCGCTGTCTGGGTCGGCGAGCTCGGCGCCGGCGCGTTGGCAAATCCCCATCGCGAGGGCCGAGAAGAGCACGAGACCGGCGGTGAGCACGAGGGGGGCGGGACGCGCGCGCGCGAGGCCGCACAGCAGCGGGATCGCCAGCAACGACCCGAACGTTCCGGGAGCGATCGGCAGATACCCGACGTACGCGCCGGTCGCGAGGAATGTGATGACGTGTCGCACGGCGGGCGGCGCCTCGTTCGGCGACGGATCTTAGTGAACCGATGCCCGCAAGACAAACCAACGATCGATCGATTTCGTCCCCGCTCGCTGCGCTCGCGATGGACGTCGCCGCCGGGAGTGAATCCCGGCGACTCCCGATTTCGTCCCCGCTCGCTGCGCTCGCGATGGACGTCGCCGCCGGGAGTGAATCCCGGCGACTCCCCGATTCCGTCCCCGCTCGCTGCGCTCGCGATCGTCGCCGGGAGTGAATCCCGGCGACTCCCCGATT
>JBGPOW010000003.1:0-57670 GCA_041488235.1 Binatia bacterium | reverse complement strand
TCGAACGCGTAGCTCGTGGCGTTGTCGCGTGCCGACGACGGCGCATCCTTCGGACTCCAGATGCCGTCAGGCGTCGCACGTCCGGCCGTAGTCGTCGCGAACATGAGCTCGAGCTTCGGCTTGCCGACGGCGATCGCCGTCCGCAGCGGCGGCACCTGCGCCGCGGCGAGCGTGAAGAGCGTCTCGGTGAGGAAATCCACCGCTGCGCCGAGCTTCCGTGGCGGGTCGGAGGTCCGTGCCCAGAACGCGTTTCCGGTGACGCCGTGAACCTCCGGATAGACGCCGGTCACGAGCGTCGCGTGGTTCACGTTGGTGCGGGCCGGCATCGCCGCGCGGCCGTGCGCGCCGGGACACCAGCGGCCCTCACGCCACGTGCGCGCCAGCTCCGGCATATCGTCGTTCACATCGCGGGCGTCGAGCCCGTCGACGACGACGAGGCAGACCGGAGCAGCGGAGCGCGCGAACGGTGCGCCGGTGGGAGCATCGCGCTGCGTGCAGGCCGCGCACGCGAGCGCGCCCGCGATCGTGAAGACGAAACCGGCGGCGCGTGTCGCGCGGGTCACCGCATCTTGGCGCGCGCCGCCGTCCGCACCGCCGCCGCGACCGGGCGCCGGACACTGGACGTCGCACGCCGCGTGCGTCCAGGCCGCTCGCCGGCGAGGTAGCGCGCGATGTGCGCCCGCAGATCCTGCTGGATGGCGTCGACGGGACGGCACGCGTCGACGGTGACGAACGCGAGCTCCTCGGCGATCGCGTCGTACTCGCGGATCAGGCGCGCTTGATAGCGACGGAACGAATCGAAGATGTCGCCGCCGAGCTTCAGGTGCATGCCCGATTCCCAGTAGTCCATCCCCTTCGATTCGAGGACGCGCGGAATCAGGCGGCGAACGTCGATCTTGAGGTACAGGACGAGGTCCGGGACGACGGCGAAGCCGAAGAGCTTGCGCGTCCACTGTGCGTCCGCGCCCATGACGGCGTTGCGGGCGAACGCCGTGTACATGTAGCGGTCGGCGAGCACGATGAACCCGGCACGGAGCGCCGGGATGATCTGGTTCTCCAGGCGGTCGGCGAAGTCGGCGGCGTACAGCAGGCTGAACGTCGTGACGTTCAGCTCGTGGCCGGCTTTCGCCTCGTTGATCGTCTCCGACAGGAGCGGCGACCGCGTCCACCCGGTGTTCACGACGCCGTAGCCCTGGACCTCGAGCCAGCGCGTCAGCGCCTCGATCTGCGTCGAGCGGCCGACGCCGTCCGTCCCCTCGATGACGATCAGGCTTCCCTTGAGCGGGCCGACCTTCAGGTACGGCAGACCGTTCCCGTAGAAGAGCTTATCCGCGTCGTGCATTCCGCTCCCCCTTCACGAGCCCGAGAACGTCGGCAACCAAGTGCCGCACCTGCTGCTGCTGTTGATTGATGTCGGCCGTCGCGTCGACGACGTCGAGGCCGAACTCGCGCACCAGTTCGTCGTAGATCACGAGGACCTGGCTTTGAAACAAGCGAAAGCTCTCCGCCGGGTCGCGGCTCAGGCCGAGGTCCATGCCGGCCTCGTGGTACTTGAGCTTCGTGCGGCCGATCAAGATGCGCTGCAACGACACCTCGATCGGGACGCGGAAATAGAGCGCCAGATCCGGCTTCGGCGCGAAGCTGTACACGTTTCGCACCCACTCGCTGTCGACGCCGCGCGCGACGTCGCGGCCGAACGCGGTGTACACGTAGCGATCGGCGAGCACGGTCATGCCCGCCTTGAGCGGCGGGATGATCTTGTAGGTGAGGCGATCGGCGAAATCGACGGCGTGCAAGATGCTGAACGTCGTCGGGGTGAGGAGGTCCTTCTTCTTGCCGCGGCGGACCGCGCGGCGCACGAGCGCCGACGAGTTCCACTCGGTGAAGAACACCTTGTGCCCGAGCGCGAGGAGCCAGCGGTGCAGGAGCGAGATCTGCGTCGATTTTCCCGAGCCGTCGATGCCTTCGACGATGATCAGCTTCCCTGGATACGGATGCGGCAGCGACAGCCCGTTCATGGCCTCACTCCTCGACCTGTAAGCTCACGTGCGCGTCGAACACCTGCTCGAAGATGTCGGCCTTGCGACGGGCCGCCCAGAGCTCGAGCTCCGCGTCGTTTCCGGCAGTGCGCACGCTGATTTTGACGTCCTTGCCGCGTCCGCCGACGGTGACCTCGCGCACGACGCCGAAGTGGCTGCGGTCGAGCGCGTCCGCGACGCGCAAGAGCGCCGCGAGCGGCGGCACCGCGGCGCGCATCCCGTTCGGCAGCGCGGCGAGCTCCTCGTCGTCGTCCTTCGGTCCGGCCTTGCGATGGTAGCGCGCGAGCGCCGCGATGAGGCCGATCTCCTTCGGATCGAATCCCAAGAGCTCCCCGTGCACGATCAAATAGTAGGAATGCCGGTGATGCCGCGCGTGCGCAATGTGATTGCCGACGTCGTGCAACAACGCGGCGTACTCGAGCCATTCGCGCTCGCGCGGCCCGAGCCCGTGACGCCCCACCGTCTGGTCGAAGAGCGCGACCGCGAGGCGCGCGACCTGTTGGCTGTGTCCTTCCTCGAAGTTGAGCCGCCGCCCGAGATGCAGCACGCTGCGCCGGCGCGGGTCGGCGATCGTCTCGTTCTCCTCGATCTCCTTGCCGTGCCGCCGGACGAAGTCGAGGAGCACGCCTTCGCGCAACGCCCACTCGCAGGTGACGAGCTCCGGCAGCTCCAAGCGCCGCATCACGTGATCGAGCAGGATGGCACCCGGCACGATCGTGTCGACGCGGCGGCGGTCGAGGCCGGGCAGACGCTGCCGCTCCTCGCGGTCACTGCGCACGATGAGCTTCCGCACCCGCTGGATGTCCTTCGCGCGCAACGTGACCCCGTGCAGACGCTCGGGCGCAGCGCCCCCGTCCATCTGCAGCGCGATCGCGGCGAGGTTCAACACGGTTCCGGAGGTGGCGACGAGGCGCGCAATCTCGATTGCGCGTGCACGTTTGTAGAACGCCGCGAGCTGGCGGTCGAGGTACTCCTCGAGCGCGTCCACCTCGTCGCGCGCCGGCGGCTCGTGGGCGAAGAAACGCTCCGCGAGGCGGAGGACGCCGAGCTTGAGGCTCTCCTGCACCTTGACGATCCCGCGTTCGGCGAGGCCGAGCTCGACGCTGCCGCCGCCGATGTCGACGAGCACCGTCCACCCCTCGCGCAGGTCGAGGGCGTTGGTCACGGCGAGGTGGATGAGTCGCGCCTCCTCGCGCCCGGTGATGAGATCGACGTGAATGCCGAGCTCGCGCCCGATCTGGGCGATGAAATCGCCGCCGTTCTTCGCCTCGCGGACGGCGCTCGTCGCGACGGCGATGACGCGGTCCGTCTGCTGCGTATCTGCGAGGCGCTTGAACGTCGCGAGCGTCTGCATCCCGGCTTGCATCGCGTCGCGCGACAGCGCGCGGGCGGCGAGCGTCCCCTTGCCGAGCCGGACCATCTCCTTGGCTCGGTCGAGGAGAGTGAAATGGCCGTCGGCGTCGATGCGCGCGACCACCATGTGGATCGAGTTGCTGCCGATGTCGATGGCCGCCACTTTCATGCGACGGGGAGCGCCGCGCGCGGATGGAAAGCTCTCGACGCGATCACGCGGGTACTCTACGTCGCTCCGGCTCGAGATGAAATCCTCGCCGATGCTATCGTGGCCGCGTTACGTCGCGTTTACCCGCGGATGACGGCGTCGTTGCGAGCCGCTACAACCCTCGCATGCGCGTCCCAGGTGCGCGATGAGCGGCCGCGAACCGCAGGACCCGAGCGGCGCGTCGACGATGGCCGTGCCCGAGTGGATCGAGGTCCGACGGGGCACGGCGCCGCTTCTCCTGTTCGCGCCGCACGGCGCCCGCCGCACGTTGCCGCGCCGTCCCGGCCGCGACAACGTGAACGATCTCCACACCGCCGACCTCACGCGCGAGCTCGGAACCGCGTGCGACGCGACGTGGATCGTCAACGAGACCCGCGACCGCAACGAGCTCGATCTGAACCGCACGCAGCAGGTGCGCGAGCGAGCGCCGTGGCTGCTCGATCTCCTGGCGACGACGCTCGAGGAGATGGTCGCGGCACACGGCGGCGCGACGCTGCTCGCCGTCCACGGCTGGAACGTCGTCCAATCGGTCTGTGACCTCGGCGTCGGCCTCATCGAGGAGAACGGCATCTGCCGGCCCGCGGCGCGCGGCCATGCGACCGTCTCGCCGGCGTTTCTCCAGAACCGGCTGCGCCTCTTGCAGCGGCGCGCGTGCGCGCGCGGCGCGCTGGTGACGATCGGCGCCCGCTACCCGGCGGCGCATTCGAGCAACGTGATGCAGCTCTTGACGGCGCGCCACGCCGACGAGGCCGATCCGCTGCTGCGGCGTCTGGCGACGCTCGCCGACCGCGTCGAGGCGGTGCAGCTCGAGCTCGGAATCCCCCTCCGATGGCGCGGGCCGCGGCGCGCCGCGTTCGTCGAGACGCTCGTCGAGGTGCTCACGGCGCCGCCGGAGGTCGGAGCGGCGACCGGCGCCGGCGCCGTCCTGCTCGCGAGCGACGATGCGCAGGGCGCGAGCGTCGGCGCGGCGCCGGGGGCGACGACAGCCGTCGTCGGTCCACTCGGCTGCGGCGGCAAACCGACGACACGGATCGGCATCCAGGCGGCGAGCGGTCCCGTCGCCGTGTTCGGCAGTATCGACGTCGGCACCGCGGGAGCGACGGCCGGACGCTTGCTCGTCACCGACGCGGCCGGGCGCCTCGCGCTCTTCACGGGTGAGCTCGTCGAGCGCGGCGGCCAGTCCCTGCACGTCCCGGCGCTGCGCATCGAGGCGCGCGATCACCACGCGTTCGACGTACGCTTCACCGGACCGATGCTCGCGTTTCCCATCCTCACCCCGTTCGCCGATCTCGAGCGCGGCCTCGCCGCCGGCACCCTCGTCGACGCCGAGGTCCAACTACGCTTCACGCCGACGGCCCCGCTCGCCGACCTCGCACCCGCGGCCGCCCGCTTCGGCGTGGTCACCGGGATCGTCCGCGTCGACGACGCACGCTACCGCATGGACGTGCGGGGAGCGGCGAGCGAAGGGCTGGCGCCGTCGGCACCGCGCCCCAACGTGCGTCTCGTCTTGCCGGGGACGGTGCTCGGCGACCTCGACTTGCGGTCGAGCGTCGTGAGCGACGTCGCCGGTGACCCGTCACGGCCGTTCACCGCCGCGTTTCGCTTCGACGTCGACGGCGTCGCGTGGAGCGGGACACGAGCGGCGCCGGCGCGCGGCGTCGCCGACGTGCGCCTCGGCGACGGAGCGCTGCGCATCCGCGTCGACGGTGCGGGCGGCGCGTCGGACACCCTCGACGCGACGCTCGAGCGGCCGATCCCCGTGCGCCGCCCCGGCGCCGCGGGCAGCGTCGTCGAGACGGTGTACGCGCTCTGCCGGATCGACGGTGCACCGACTGGCTGGCTCGAGCTCACCGTCGAGCGCCGCACCGACGACGACTGATCCTCCGCAGCCGACGACTGATCCTGCGCCGCGCACGGCGACGACGACCGATTGCGCCGGCGTATGTCTCGCCCAGAACTGCGCCCAGAAACGGCACGGGCGCCGCGACCGTCGTCGCGGCGCCCGCACATCGCGAGGTCTGCGCTCCGCTTGAGCGCCGACGGGCGACTACTTCTTCGTCATCTGCACGTTGACCTTCGCGTCTTCCTTCGCCTTCACCGACACTTTCTGCGTCTGCTTCCCGAGCGTCTCGTGCCAGAACTCGAGCTCGTAGTCGCCCGGCGGTACGTCGGCGATCTTGAAGGCGCCCTTCGCATCGGTCACGGCGTAGTACGGATGATCCTCGGAGACCCACCAGGCGTGCATCCAGCCGTGGGCGTCGCACTGAACTTTGATCGGCATCTCGGGCTTCTCGATCTTCGCCTCGATCGTCTTCTTGAACTTCGGCTGCGCCTGGTTGAACGACGGGTTCGCGGTCGACGTGGTGTGGACGTTGTGGAGGATGCCGTCGCTGTTCAGGATCTGCACCGTCGAGCCCGCGGGGAACGCGAGGACGTGCGGCGAGTACTCGCAACCTTTCTGGTCGAAGACGGGGGGCGTCGCCGCGGGAGCGAGCTTCTTGCCCTTCTGAATGTTGCTGATGCGGACGACGACGTTGGCGATGCCCTTGTCGGCCCCGACGATCAGGTCAGGGGACTCCTTTTCCTTGCCGCAGACCTCGTTGTCCTTCGTGACCGCGATCTTCGCGGGCGCGGGAGGATCGCCCTGATATTTCACCTCGCCGCTGACCGAGCCGCCATTGGCGACGTCGACACCCTCGTACGCCGAAACCTGCGCCGCGAGCACCGACGCCGCCAGCAGCGCCACCGCACCCAGCATCACTCTATGCATGATCGTCTCCTTTGTTGTTGGCGTGATCGCCACTCTTCAACACGTCTCGTCCGCCGACGTCGCGCTCAATGCGCGGTCTGCGCCTTCGCGCCGCCCGCGCCCTGCGCCACCTGCGTCCCAACGCGATCGGCCGCCGGCGTCCCCAGCACCATGAGATAGTCGCGGATGGCGCGGATCTGCTTCTCCTCGTCGCCGCCGAAAATGTCGTCGGGGCCGCCGGGATAGAACGACGGCATCTTCGTCCCCGGCGACAGCTTCTGCGGATCGTGAATCCACTGCACGATCCAATCCGGGTTCAAGCGATGCTTCGCCATCGCCAGATTCGGTGCCCAGCCTTCGGGCGGTCCCTCGGGGTTCTTGTCGCCCTGCACGTGACACGAGAAGCAATTGAAGTAGTCCGGCGACATCAGCTGCTTCGCGGCGGCGATCGTCTCGGGCGCGATCGCGCCTGTATCGACGTAGACGAACGGCGCCTCGTTACGTGCCCGCGCCGTGAAATAGTCGACGAGCGTCTTCGCGTCCTCGTCGGAGAGGTTGAAGGTCGGCATCCGCAGCTTCAGCCACGGACGGATCGAGACCGGGCTCTTCAAGAAGCCGAAGAGCCAATCCGGCTGCACCTTGGCGCCCTCGCCGAAGAACGCCGGCGGCGCCAGCGTGAGATTGTCTTGATAGAAGGCGCGGATGAAGCCGCCTTTGCCTTCGATCTGATGGCAGCCCGTGCAGTTGTATTTGGTGATCAGGCGCTCGCCGTCGACGATCTGCTTCTGCACGGCGTCGTTCGGCTTGTAGCGGTACTTCACGGGAACGACGTGCTCGCTGCGGCTCGTCAAGAAGACCTTCAGCTCCTTGATGTCGTCGTCCGGCAGATCGAACTGCGGCATCACCTGCTCGATGCGCTCGGTGGCGTAGGTGCGTGGCGTACGGATCTTGTTGAGCGTCCAGTCGTCCCACGTGCGCGGGATGTCGTAGCGGTCGCCGAAGAAGAGCTCCTCGACGGTCTTGCCGCCGAAGGTCGAGAGCTCGACGCCGATGCGCGACTCGTTCTCCATGCCGGGGATGTCGTGACAGCCGGCGCAACCGTACTTGCGGACGAGCTTCTCGCCGTCGGCGATCGTCTCCGGACGCCCGAGCGCCGCGAGCCGCTCCGCCGGCTCGGGCTTCGGCGCGCCGAGCGTGAGGAGATACGACGTCACCGCCGCCGCCTCCTCGTCGGCGAGGCGCAGGCTCGGCATACGCGAGACGGGCGAGAAATGGCGCGGGTTCTTCAGCCAATGGAAGATCCAGCGGCGGTTCGTCTTCTCGGCGACGCTCGCGAGGTTCGGCGCGATGTCCTTGCTGCTGCGGAGCTGCGTCCCCTCCGGCGGCTGCGCGCCCTCGTGCGCGGCCGCCGGCACGACGCCGTCGTACGGCGCGGCGCCGTCACCGGCCGACGTCGTCGCGACGTTCACCACCTCGTCCGTGCCGGCACCGAGACGCGGGCCGTGCTCGCCGGGCGCGAACGCGTGACAACCCTTGCACCCGATCTGCTCGGTGATCTCGCGGCCGCGCGCGACGAGCGCGGCGCTTTTCGGATCGACGCCCGTCGGCTCGGGATATTGCGCGAGCCACTCCTCGGATTCCTTCGCCGACGCCTTCAGCAGATACGCGGCGACCGCCGTGCCCTGCTCCGGCGTGAAGAGGAAGTTCGGCATCTTCGTGCTCGGCCGGAACTGATGCGGGTTCGTCACCCAGCGCGTCAGCCACGACGGGTCGACCTTGGCGCCGATGCGGCGCAAATACGGCCCGACCTTCGGCAGGTCCTCGAGACCCTCGACGAGATGGCAGCCGGTGCAGCCGAGGTTCTCGAAGAGCTTCTGGCCGGCGGCGATGTGGTCGGTGTGGCTGATGTCGGCGACGTCCATGTGACACTTGTTGCAGCGCGCCTGCACCTTCTCGCCGCGCAGCAGCGGGAACTCCCAGAACGGCACGTCACCGTGCGCCTGGGCGACGCTGTTGACGCTCGCGCCTTGGCCGTCGTGGCAGGGCGTGCAGCCGAACTTGTCGGGCGGATGCATGGCGAGGAGGTGCTCGCGATCGGGATGCGTCCTGAACGGGTTCGGCTGATCCTCGAAGCCCGGCTTGTCGATGCCGGTGTGGCACGACACGCAACGATCGACACGCGCGACCGGCTGCTTGTAGGCGTTGCGGTCGTACTCCTCGATGACCGTCTGCTCGATGCGCGGCACCTGCAGCATCTTGATCGGGCCGAGGTGGAGGACGACCATGCCCTCGACCTTCTGCTCGAGCTTGGTACGCTCGGCGGCGACCTCGACCACCTTGTCCTCGAGCGTCTTCACGCCCGCCTGCAGCTCCTTCACCTCGTTCTCGAGCTGCTCCTTCTGATGGGTGAGGTCGTCGTACGCCTTCTTCGTCTCCACGCGGTGCGCCTCGAGCTTGTCGATGCGGGCGCGCCGCGGCTCTTCGGGCTGGTTGAACTCGCGCGCGTGATCGAGTTGGTACCACGCTTCCTCGAGCTCACTCTTCACGAAGCGGAGATCGAGATCGACGACGGCGAGCCGCTTCTCGAGCGCGGCGAGCTGCGCCTGCCGGTCGGCGATTTGGCGCGCGGTCTCGCCTTCGGTGAGACTCTGGCGCGCGGCAACGAGCTGTTTTTGCAGATCCTGGTACTGCGGATCCGCCTCGAGCCGCGCCTGCTCCGCGGCGAGCGCGCCCTGTGCGCGCTCGTACTCGAGGTTGCGAAACTCGTACTGGAAGAGCTTCCACGGGCGGCGCGAGATGTTGTCGTTCCACACCGCCCAGATGCCCGTCACGAGGAGCGCGATCGCCGACAGCAGGAAGAGCACGCTGCGGGATTTCTTCTCCTCGTCGATCTCGTTATCACGCCGCGCCATGTCGATCCTTCACGTCGCTGCTTTGCGCTCGAGCAGCCGTCCGAGCGCGAAGAAGACCGCGCCGAGCATCAGCAGCTTCATCTCCGGACCCATCGAGTTCTCCTGCGTGAGCCCGACGAAGAGCGCGTACCCCACGTGCGCGAACCCGATCAGCTCGAGCAGCTTGGCGAAATAGAAAACCACCCCACCCGCGCCGTCAGATGTTGATCCACGGCGTCACCCAAATGTACTTGATCGACGCCAAGTGCCGCATGAGCATCTTCAACACGACGCCCCACATGTTGAGGAAGAGGAACGCGGTGATGCCGAAGCGCACCCCGCCCCACCGGCGCATGAAGTCACGCCCCTTCAAGCGGACGACCCACCAGTACATGAGCGCTGTGCCGCCGACGAAAAAGCCGACGACGAACGCGCCGCCGACCAGGAAGTCGAGCGTCGGATTCCGCACGCCGAGGAGGTACGGCAGGTTGACCGACGTCAGCGCCTCGACCTTGTGTGCGTCCCACGGTTCCCAGAACCAGAACCAGTTCCACCCCGGCCCACGGAGGAAGGTGCCGATGATGATCAGCGACACCCACAGGACGTGGAAGCCGAGGAAGAAGGTCATGATCTCGTACTTGCGATCGTTGAAGCAGTAGTAGCCGTTCCCCTTCGGATTGATGTCGATGAACGGCAACACCATGAGGCCGATGATGATGAAGCTCGGGAGCACGACGCCGGCATGCCACGGATCGAAGAAGACGAGCATCTCCTGCAGACCGAGGAAGTACCACGGTGCCTTCGAGGGATTCGGCGTCTTCGTCGGGTTCGCGGGCTCCTCGAGCGGCGCGTCGGAGAGTAGCGACCACACGATCAGCAGCACCGTCACCAGGATCGCGCAGATGAACTCGGCGCGAACCAGGTGCGGCCAGGTGTGAATCTTGTCGTCGCCCGGGCCGGTCGCCTTGCGGATCGGCACCTCGATCCGCTTTGTGGCGGCCCCGCCGGAGACGGCGCGCAATGCGGCTCCTTCTTCCGCCATCGTCACTCTCCTCGCGGCTTGGCGGCCAGGTACATCAGCCAGATAATCACGCCGAACGCGATCGGCAGCACGAGAACGCGCATCGTCGATCCCTCAGAGCGGCGGACCTGAGAAGCCGTCGCGGCGAATGCGCCAGAAGTGCACGGCGAGGAAGAGGCTCGTGATCAGCGGGAAGAAGATGCAATGGAGGATGTAGAAGCGCAGGAGCGTGTGCGGGCCGATCTCGCCGCCGCCGAAGAGAAAGGCGCGCGCGTCGTAGATCGGGTTCACGCCCATGAGCTCGTGCCCCGGACCCTCGTGCCCGAGAAACGGCGTCGCTCGTGCCATGTTCGAACCGACGGTCACCGCCCAGATCGAGAGCTGGTCCCACGGCAGGAGGTACCCGGTGAAACTGAGAAGCAAGGTCAACACCAAGAGAATGACGCCGACGACCCAGTTGAATTCACGCGGCGGCTTGTACGAGCCGGTGAGGAACACGCGGAACATGTGCAGCCAAACGGCGATCACCATGGCGTGCGCCGCCCAACGATGCATGTTCCGCATGAGCATCCCGAAGGGCATGTCGAACTCGAGATACTTCATGTCGGCGTAGGCGTATTCCGCGGTCGGGCGATAGTAGAACATCAGGTAGACGCCGGTCACCGTGGTGACGAGGAACATCAGAAACGTGATCCCGCCCATGCACCACGTGAAGCGCATTCGCACCGCGTGCCGGCGCACCTTCGACGGATGGAGGTGCAGCCAGACGTTGCCCGATACCATCAGAATGCGGTTGCGGGGCGTGTCCTCGTACCCGTGGCGGAACATCGACTGCCAGACGTCCGACTCCGTGATCTGCCGCTTGATGTCGTCCCATGCCATTTTGAAACTCCTACGCGGTGTACTTGAGGAAGGCGCCGGGCTTCGTCCAGTCGCCCTTCTCGTAGAGATACTTCACGCCCTTGTCGATCACGATCTGGCCGTCCTCCGCGAGGCTGATGCGCAGACGCTCGAGCGGCCGCGGCGCCGGGCCCTCGAAGTTGATGCCGGTCTTGTAGAACCCGCTGCCGTGGCACGGACACTTGAACTTGGTCTCGGCCGCCAGCCAACGCGGCGTGCAGCCGAGATGGGTGCACTTCGCGAAGAGCGCGTAGAAGCCCTCCTCGCTGCGGATGATCCAGACGCGGAAGTCCTTCTTGAACTTCTCGCTGATCTCCCCGACCGTGAAGTCCTTCGGAAGGCCCGCCTTGAAACTCGTCGGCGGCTGGAAGAGGACGCGCGGAAACGCCGAGCGCATGAAGCCGAGGAGCGTGATGCCCGTGAACGCACCGAACACGCCCCAGCCGAGCCGACCCATGAAGTCGCGGCGCGACCACAACGTGCCGAGCTGAGCCTTTTCGCGCTCGCGTTTCGCGCGCTCGCGCACCTGCTCGGCGCGGCGGCGCTCCTCGAGCGCCTTCAGATCGGCTTCCGTGACTTGCTTCTCGGCCTTCGCCATACCGATGCGTCTCCGCTGTGTCGCTGCTGGAAACTTGGAGGGACCGGAAGGGGAAACACCCGTGCCCTACCCGAACGATCGAGTCGCGCTTACGCTACCGTCGCCTCACCACCGAGGTCACGAGTCCCCAGACGATCATGACTACCGCGCCCGCGAAGAGCATCATGCCCACCGGTGGAAACAGGAAGATCAGCACGCCGCCCGCGAAGAAGAGCGGAATGCCCATCGCAAGTGGATTGAACGTCGCCTTGTCGCCCTCGACCGTCGCAACGACGACGGCATCGGGAGCGTTGACCGACTCCTGCAGCAGGCTGATCGCAAATTCTTTCAGCTCGGCACGGATCGCCGGCCGCTCCGGCAACTCCGCATCGTTGATCGTCTGGGCAATCGCGCGCGTCAGGTCTTCGACTCGATCCTCCAGGATCCGCGCCCGGTCCTCCATCTAAACTGCGACGTCTATTATAGGCCCTGCTACTTTTCAACCGCGCCGGAAGCGGTCAGATGCACGATCACATGCGTCTCACCGCGCCGCACCTCGAGACGATGACCGACGTCGCGGTGCGACTCCGCGACCGTGCGCAGCGTGGCAACGTCGGGAACCGCGGCGTCGTCGACGCGGACGATGACGTCGCCGCGACGAAGACCGTCGGCCGTGGCCGTCGAGCCGGCATCAGACACGAGCACGCCGGCGACCTCGGCGCTGCCGAGCGACTCCGCCACCGCCGGCTCGAGATCCTGCACCGTGATGCCCCAAAACTTCGCGACACCGCGCACACCCTCGTCGCGCAGCGTGATCGCGGCATCGCTGCCGAGGAGCGCCCGGCTCACGAAAATCGGACAAGCCACCCGCAGCGCGAGCGCGATCGCGTCGCTCGGTCGGCTGTCCACCTCGATCTCGCGGCCGGACTGCTCGAGGACCAGCGTCGCGAAGAACGTCTGCGACTCGAGCGCCGTGATGCGCACGCGCCGTAGCGCCACGCCGGTGCCGTCGAGGATGCGCTTCACGAGATCGTGCGTGAGCGGCCGCGGCGGCGTCACCTTCTGCATCTCCATCGCGATCGACTGCGCCTCGGCCGGACCGACCCAAATCGGCAGCAAGCGCTGCTCGCTCGGCGAGTGCAGGATCACGACCGGCGACCCCGACGCATGATCGAAGCCGACGTTCCGCACCTGCATCTCGACCTCGTCTGCAACCGGCGTGCGACACGCGGCGAACGCGACGACCAGCGCCACGACCGTCCGACGCAACCCGCCACGCCGCTCGACGCGGGCCGGTCCCGTCCGGCGGCGGTCCGCATGCCGGGCGGCTTCGTTGTCGGATGGGCCCGGCTCGTTTACCATCGCGCGACGTGGCGGCGTTCGCACACTGCTTCCTCTTGGTCTTCGGACAGCTCGCCGTCGGCGGGTTCTTCGCGCTCGGACGGCTTCCGTTCCACGATATCGAGCGGGGCTTCTACAAGTCGAGCGCCGCCGTGTTTCTCACCAGCGGCCTCTTCATCACCGTCGGCGAGCTGACGCTGCTCTCGCGGCCGCACGAGCCCGGCGGCGCGCGCCCAGCCGAGACCGTGTTGTGGGCGGCGTTCGCCGTCGCCGCCGCCGTGTACGTCGCGTCGCTCTGGGGCGATCCGTACCGCCGCCGCGCCCTCGCCTATCTCACGACGCTCGCCGTAGGGGCGCTGGCGCTGATCGTGAGCGCGATCGGCTTCTCGCTGGCTCCCGTGTGTTCGCTCGAGACCGTCCTCTATCCGGCGAGCTTCCTCGTCTCTGCGATCCTCCTCGGGGCAACCGCGAGCGGCATGTTGCTCGGACACTGGTATCTGATCGACGTCGGCATGCCGCTCGCGCCGTTCATGCGCATGTGGCGTCTCTACCGCACGAGCCTCGTCCTGCAGCTCGCGACGTTGGCCCTGTCGCTCGCGCTGCTGCAGGTCGGCGGCGGCAGCACGACCGCGGCGGCGCTGCGCGATCTCTGGCACGAGCACCGCGAGCTCCTCTGGACGCGGCTCGGGCTGGGGCCGCTGCCGGCGCTCGTCATCGCGTGGATGATCTGGCGCACGCTGCAGATCCCGCAAACGATGGCCGCAACCGGCCTCTTCTACGTCGCGGTGCTGACGAGCGTCGTCGGCGAGTTCCTCGGCCGCTTTCTCCTCTACCGAACGTCGTTACCCTTGTAGCAGCGGCCACGGCGGCGTCGAGACGCCGCGACGTGCACTCAGTCGAAGAGTCGAATCGTCGTGACGCGCATGCCGCGCGACGTCCAACCGACGTCGAACCCGATTTCCATGCCTTCGCGCAGCACGCCGAAGCTGGCGTCACCGAGAAATCGCACGCCCGCGATCACGAACGGAATTTCGCGGCCGCTGCCCGTGCGGACGACACCGCTCCGGCTCCCGGAATGCAGCCGCAGGATCGTGCCGAGGTAGAACCTGCTGCGCGGATCGTCCGCAGGGGCAACGACGTCGTCGCTGCGACCGTCGGTACCGTCGCTCACCGGACGCCGTCGCGCACCGCCGCGTGCACCGCGGCGCTCAGGCGCTCAAGGCCGACGCGCTGCACGAAACGCGCAAACGACTCGCCGGGTGCGCGCTCGGATTGATAGCACTGCGCGACGGCGACGATCGCTTGCGGCGCGAGCTCCTCGGGATAGCGGCCGGCGAGACGTTGGCCGAAGCTGGCTCCCTCCTCACCGACGGCACCGCCGACGAGGATCGAGTAATGTGGGCGCTCCTTGCCGTCGGTCCCCTTGATGAGCAGGCCCGTGAGCCCGATGTCGCCGACGTGATGCTGGCCGCAGGAGTTCGGGCAGCCGCTGATCTTGATGCGGAACTCGCCGAGCTCCGCCGGAGCGAGACTGACCATCCCGAGGTGGTCGCGGATGCGCTCGGCCATGCCCATCGAGCGAGTGATGGCGAGGCTGCAATAGTCGGCACCCGGGCAGGAGACGACGTCGCTCAGGTGATTCGCGCACGGCTCGCCGAGCCCGAGCTCCTCGAGGCGGTGGTAGAGCGCCGGGAGCGACGCGCCGCTCACGAACGGCAGGACGAAGTTCTGCTCGTTCGTCGTGCGCAACGTGCCGTTGCCGACCTCCTCCGACAGCGCCGCGAGCGCACGTCCTTGCGCGGTCGTGTAGTCGCCGAGGGGCACCGTGACGGTGACGCAGAAGTACCCGGCATCGCGCTGTGCGCTCACGTTCGTCGCGCGCCAGAGAGCGTAGCTGGGTCCGCCGTTCGTCGCGACGGCGGGTGCCGCCGCGGTGCGCGCCGCCGGCACCTGATACGCGGCCATGTAGGCGCGCGTCTCGCGCCGCAGGTCGTCGCCGCGCGTCGCCTCGACGCGCGCGATCTCCGCGTCGAGCGCCGCCGCGAAACGCGCGTCGCCGAGCTTTTTCATCAAGTACTTCATGCGAGCGCGGTTGCGGTTCTTGCGCTCGCCGAGACGGTGTTGCAGGCGCACGATCGCCTCACAGAAGACGAGGACGTCGTCCGCCGGCACGAAGTCGCGGATGCGCTTGGCGAGAAACGGCTGCGCGCCGAGGCCGCCGGCAACGTGCACCGCAAAGCCGCGCTCGCTGCGGGCGCCTTCGCCGCGGAGGTGTGCGTAGAACCCGATGTCGTTGATCGCGCCTTGCGCGCAATCGCGCGCGCAGTTGCTGAGGGCGATCTTGAACTTGCGCGGCAACGTGAGGTTCAAGGGATTGAAGAGAAAGTAGTCGTTGATGAGCTGCGCATACGGACCGACGTCGAACGGCTCGATCGCCAGTAAGCCGCTGTGTGGGCAGGCGGTGACGTTGCGGACGCTGTCCGAGCAGGCGCCGCGCGTCGTGATGCCGACCTCGTGCAGCTGCTCGTAGATCGACCGCACGTCCTCGAGCGGCACCCAATGGATCTGGATGTCCTGACGCGTGGTCACGTGCGCGACGCCGCGACCGCAGCGGTCCGCGACGTCGTTCAGCCCGTTCATCTGCGCCGCCGTCAACATGCCGCCCGGAATCTTGATGCGCTGCATGTGGCTCGTATGGTCGAGCTGATAGTAGAGCCCGTAGCTGAGCCGCATCGGCCGGAACTCGTCGGGCGTGATTTTGCCTTCACGGTAGAGATCGACGCGCCCGCCATGGCCGGCGATCCCCTCGCGAAACGTTTCGTCGTCAGGACGCAGCATGTCTCGTGCCTCTACGCGGAGCCTTCGAGCATAGCAGGGAAGGAAGGATCGCGCGCGCTATCGCGGGATTGACCGCCTTTCCCGTCGCACGCATAATTCACCGCCGTCACGGGTGTGCTGATTCGCTCGTGAGCGGCGTCTCGGATACGAAAAGACCTATCGTGGCCCAATTCGCCAAGTCAAGGTGAACGTCCCGATCACGCACGCGGGCCACCCCGCCACAGGCACGCCATGGAGACCCGCGAATTCACCTCGCGGGCCGGCGTCGATCGCGAGCGCAGCGAGCGGAGGGAGCGGCCGGGATTCACTCCCGGCCGCGACGCCCATCGCGAGCGCAGCGAGCGGGGGCGAAATCCAATGGACCGCCTGACGCTCTGGCTGCACCTGACGAGCCTCGCCGCCTACTTCGGCGCGACGTTGGCGTTCGTGCTGGTGATGCTGCCCGCCGTCGAGCGGATCGAGTCCCACGAGGAGCGCCTGCGCGTCCTCGCAGCGATGCTACAGCGCCTGAACCCGCTCTTGATCGGCGTCCTCGGCGTGCTGGTGATGACCGGCGCGTTCAGTCTGACGGCGTACAAAGCACGGTTGCGCGGCGAGTTCTTCACCCGTATCGGCGAGCCGCTCACGCTGAAGCTCGTCCTCGCGTTCTTCTTCATCAACGGCGTGACGTACGTCGCCTTCGGTCTCGCGCATCGGATCGTGCGCGCGGTGGAATGGGGCGACCCGGTGCCGCCGGAACGGCTCGCGAGCATGGTCCGGCGCATGCGTGCCGGCTCGATCGTCAATCTCGTGCTCGCCGGCTGGATCGTTTGGGTGGCGCTGGCGATTCCGGCGGGCGCTGCCGCGCCGTAGCGACGGATCGCGACTTGCCGACCCGCGCGGGCGGCGATTATAGTGCGCGTCGTCGCGCCCCGCGCGTGCCAATCACTTCAGGAGGATCCCATGTTCGACGAGCAGAGCCTACGGAGCACGATTCAGGGTGTCGTGCAGGTCGATCGCGCGGGCGCAGTGACCGTCAAAGACCCGACGCGCCTGCGGGCGAGCGTCGCCGAAGCGCTCGCCCGCCACGCGATCTTCGCCGACAAGGCCGAGGTGCGCGACGCCGGGCGGTGGCTCCTCCGTAAGGCCGGCGAGGCCGTCGGCGTCATGTCGGCGTCGATCCTGCCGCTCTACAAAGCGCGCGGACGCGGCGAGTGCGGCGGCTTCACCGTGCCGGCGATCAACATCCGCACGCTCACGTGCGACGTCGCCCGCGCTGCGATGCGCGCCGCGAAGAAGCTCGACGCCTCGGCCGTCGTCTTCGAGGTCGCGCGCTCCGAGATCCGCTACACCGAGCAGCGGCCCCCGGAGTACGCCGCGGCGGTGACCGCTGCCGCGATTTGCGAGGACTTCCGCGGACCGCTCTTCATTCAGGGCGATCACTTCCAGGTGAGCGCGTCGGCCTTTTACAAAGGTGACCGCGAGAAGGAGCTCGCCGCGCTGCGGTCGCTCATCGAGGAAGCGCTCGCCGCCGGCTTCCTCAACATCGACATCGACAGCTCGACGCTCGTCGTGCTCGACCGCCCGACGATCGACGCCCAGCAAGAAGAGAACTGCCGCATCGCCGCCGAGCTGACCGCCCACGTGCACAAGCACGCACCGGCCGGGGTCCCGATCTCGATCGGCGGCGAGATCGGCGAGGTCGGCGGCAAGAACAGCACCGTCGAGGAGCTGCGCGCGTACATGCGCGGCTACCGCAAGCACCTCGACCAGATCGCGCCTGGGTCGGACGGCATCAGCAAGATCAGCGTCCAAACCGGCACCACGCACGGCGGCGTGCCGCTCGCGGACGGAACGATTGCGAAGGTCGCGGTCGATTTCGATACGCTGCGCGAGCTCTCGATCGTCGCGCGCAAGGAGTTCGCGATGGCGGGGGCGGTGCAGCACGGCGCCTCGACGCTCCCCGAAGACCTCTTCGGCAAATTCCCCGAGGTCGAGACCGCCGAGATCCACCTCGCCACCGGCTTCCAGAATTTGATCTATGATCACCCGCAGTTCCCGCGGGAGCTGCGTGACGAGATGTACGCGCACCTCGCGAAGGCGCACGCCGACGAGCGCAAGGGCGGCATGTCGGACCAGCAGTTCTACTACAAGACGCGCAAGCAGGCGCTCGGCCCGTTCAAGCGCAAGATGTGGGATCTCCCCGCGTCTGCGCGCGAGGCGATCGGCGCCGATCTCGAGCGCACGTTCGACAACATCTTCACGCGCCTGCGGATCCACGGCACGCGCGCCGTCGTCGACCGCTTCGTGAAACCGACGCCGACGGCCCCGGGTCCCGCCGAGCATCTCGCGGCGATCCTCGCCTGAGCCGATCGCGATGCTCATTCCCGCAACGCAGCTGCGCGTCGGTATGCTGATCAACTACCAGAACGACCTCTACCGCATCATGACGGTCACCCACATCACGCCGGGGAACTGGCGCGGCATGGTACAGACGAAGATGCGGGGCGTACGCTCCGGGACGCAGACCGAAAACCGGTTCCGCTCGGAAGACAAAGTCGATCGCGTCACGCTCGATCAGCAACAGATGGAGTTCCTGTACGCCGACGGCGACGAGTTCCACTTCATGAACACCACGAGTTTCGAGCAGATCTCGCTCGACCGCGGAATGCTCGGCGACGTCGTCTCCTACATGCTGCCGAACATGCGCGTGACGGTGGATTTCTACGAAGGACGTCCGATCGGCGTCACCCCGCCGAAGACCGTCGATCTGCGCGTCACCGACACCGCGCCCGGCTTGAAAACGGCGACGGTCACAAACGTGCTCAAACCGGCGACGACGGAGACCGGCCTCGTGGTCCCGGTACCGAACTTCGTCGAGACCGGCGATGTCATCCGCATCGACACCGAGAGCGGCGCCTACCTCTCGCGCGTGAAGAGCGACTGAGCGGGTACCGCCTCTACGGGCAGCGATGGACTTCCGCTACTCGCCCGAGGAAGAGGCCTTCCGCTCCGAGGTGCGCGCGTGGCTCGCCGAGCACCTGCCGCGGCACTTCGCCCCCGGCGAGCTCGACGAGGAGCAGGATCCCGACGCGCGGTTCGAGAAGCTCCTTGCGTGGCACCGCGCCATGCACGCCGGCAACTGGGTCGGCATCCACTGGCCGCGCGAGTACGGCGGCCGCGGCGCGACGCTCCTCCAGCAGCTCGTCTACGCCGAGGAGATGGGCCGCGCCAACGCGCCGGCCCCGATCAACCCGATCGGCATCATGATGGTCGGCCCGACGCTCATGCAGTGGGGCAGTGAGGCGCAGAAGCGCCGCTTCATTCCGACGATGCTCTCGGCCGAGGAGATCTGGTGCCAAGGCTACTCGGAGCCGAACGCCGGCTCGGATCTCGCCGCGCTGCAGACGCGCGCCGTCACCGACGGCGACGACTACATCGTGAACGGACAGAAGGTGTGGACGAGCCTCGCCCACCGCGCCCACTGGTGCATCCTCCTCTGCCGCACGGATCCGACGGCGCGGAAGCACCTCGGCATCTCGTATCTCCTCGTCGACATGCGCACGCCCGGCATCACCGTGCGCCCGTTGGTCCAGATCACCGGCGACGCCGAGTTCAACGAGGTGTTCTTCGAAGACGTCCGCGTGCCGAAGACGAACCTCGTCGGCCGCGAGAACGAGGGCTGGCAGGTGGCGATGACGACGCTGCAGTTCGAGCGCGTCGGCCTCGGCGCCGTGTACTCGTTCGATCGCTTGATCCGCGAGCTCGTGACCTTGGCGCAACGCCGCACGTTGAACGGCCGGCCGGCGATCGAGGACGGCTACGTGCGCGAGCGCCTGGCGCGGCTCGCGACCGAGGCTGCGGCGCTGCGCTACACGCAATACCGGCAGGTCACGCGCCGGATCCGCGGCGAGCCGCCGGGCCCCGAGGCGTCGGTCGCGAAGCTCTTCGGCACCGAGCTCAACCTCCGCATCGTCGAGCTCGCGAGCGAGCTCCTCGGCGAAGCCGGCCAGATCGACCGCCGCAGCGGCGCCGGCGACGAGACGACGAAGTGGTTGCGTCGGATTCTCGCCGTGCGCGCGTTCACGATCGGCGGCGGCACCTCCGAGGTGCAACGCAACATCATCGGCGAGCGCGTGCTGAAGTTGCCGCGCGGGTGATCCGTCAATTGATTGCCGCCCCCGCTCGCCTGCGGCTCGCGCTGGGCGTCGGCGCGCGGAATCAATCCGCGCGCCTCCTTACCGCCCTGGTGCCACCTTATCGCGGGGAGACGACGGTCCGTATATTCTGATTGGCATGACGGATGGGTTGGGCGCGTGCGAGGGGGCACGGTATCGCGTGAGCGCCGTCGTCCCGGCGTACAACGAGGAGCGGAACGTCGCCCACATGCTCGCCTCGCTTCTCGCGCAGCGAACGCCGCTCGGCATCCTCAGCGAGGTCGTCGTCGTCGCGAGCGGCTGCACGGACGCGACCGCGGCGCGCGTCACCGAGATGGCGCGCCGCGACGGGCGTGTCCGCCTCGTCACCGAAGCCGTACGCTCCGGCAAGGCAGCCGCCGTCGATCGGTATCTCGAGATCCGCGACCCTGACGCCGACGTGCTCTTGATCGCGAGCGCCGACGTGCTGCTCAGTCCCGGTTTTCTCGACGTGGTCCTGGGCGCGTTCGCCGCCGACGCGCGCGTCGGGATGTGTGGCGGCCGTCCGGTACCGAGCAACGACGCGCGCACGCTCATGGGCCGCGTCGGCGCACTCCTCTGGGAGCTACACCACGACGTCGCCACGGTCGCGCCGAAGCTCGGCGAGGCGATCGTGGTGCGCGCCGCGCTCGTCCCGCGTCTCCCGCCGGACAGCGTGCTCGACGAGGCGACGATCGAGGCGATGGTCACGGCCGCCGGTCACACGCTCAAGTACGTACCAGAAGCGATCGTCGTGAATCGCGGCCCCGACACGATCCTCGAGTATCTCTGGCAGCGCCGCCGGAACGCCGCCGGTCACTACACGCTGCGCGCGCAGACCGGCTACCGTGTCGCGACGCTCCCGACGCGCCGTCTGGTGAGGCTCGCCGCCCGACGTCTCCGCGCCCCCGCACGGCCGAGCATCATCACCTGCACCGTCGCCGTTCTCCTCGAGGTGACGGCCCGCATCCTCGGCCGCCTCGACGTGCTGCGTGGTCACAGCCACGCCGTCTGGAAAGTCGCGCCCACCGCCCACGCCGCCCTCGGACACCACGACCCCCCACACCACCGCGCCGCCAGCTGACGACGGCACGCTCGGCGTCGTCCTCCATCGTTCTGCGCGGGCGCGCAGGACGTTCTGACCGCGGCCGCGTGCTGCGCACGCGCCGCGACGGACGCGGCCTCGTGTCCGCATGCCGCGGGTTGCGGCGGACGGTGCACGGCGCGGTGGGGAGCGCCTCCTGGGCGAACATTGGGACGCCTCACCACCACAAACGTTGCGGGAACGGAAGATCCGCAGCGCGACGACTACCCCGCGCGTTCCGTCGGCCGCCGGGGAGGCGCTCCCCACCGCGCCGCACGACGGACGCTGCGTGCCGCGTACACGCGGAGGAAATCAAAAAACAATCACGCTGCGCGCGACCTCGCCCTTTTCCATCTGCTCGAAGGCGTGGTTCACGTCGCCGAGCCCGATGCGCTTGCTGATCAGCTCGGTGATCTTGAGCTTCTTCGCCATGAACAGATCCACGAGGCGCGGCATGTCGGTACGCATCTTCGCCGAGCCGTAGCAAGAGCCGATGAGGCTCTTCTCCTCGAGCGGCAGCGAGAACCCGGGGACGGAAATCTGCGCGGTGAGCGGCGGTACGCCGACGACGACGACCTTGCCACCGCGCCGCAGGCTCATGAACGCTTGCAGCACGACGGCCGGGCTGCCAATCACCTCGAACGCATAATCGACGCCGCGGCCGCCCGTGAGCGCGCGCACCTGATCGACGGCGTCGCCCTTCGAGGCATTGACGAGATGCGTAGCGCCGAACTCCTCCGCCATCTTCAGCTTCGATTCGACGAGGTCGACGGCGATGATCTTCTCGGCGCCGACGAGGGCGCCGCCCTGGATGACGTTCAGCCCGACCCCGCCGGCGCCGAACACGACGATCGACGCCCCCGCCTCCACCTTGGCGGTGTTGATGACGGCGCCGACGCCGGTCATGACACCGCAGCCGACGAGGCAGGCGGCGTCGAGCGGCGCGTCCTTGCGGATCGGAATCGCACCGTGCTCGGCGACGACGGTGTACTCGCTGAATGACGAGACGCCGCCGAAGTGATGGACGGCGGTGCCGTTCAACGAGAAGCGCGTGCTGCCGTCGTACATACCACCCATGAAGGCGCCTTGCGCCGCGACCTCGCAGAGGTGGAAGTCGCCGCGTCCGCAGAAGAAGCACTTGCCGCAGTACGGAACCCACGACAGGACGACGTGGTCGCCTTTCTGTACCGTCGTGACGCCCGGCCCGACTCCGTCGACGACGCCCGCGCCCTCGTGGCCGAGGATGAGCGGCGTCGGCATCGGCAAGTCGCCTTTGACGACGTGCAGATCGCTGTGACAGACGCCGCTCGCCGCGAGCTTCACTCGCACCTCGCCCGCCTGCGGCTCCATCAAATCGACGGCTTCCACACGCAGCGGCTCGTGGAAGTTGTGCAGGACGGCGGCCTTCATTGGATCCTCCTCGTTGTGAGCGGTGCGCGTGCGGGCGTGAAAGGCCGTGGATAGTACTCACGCCCTATGCTAAACGCAACGCGGTCGTGACGGGCGACGCCCCACTCCATGCACGCACTGCGCTCGTCACCGGCGGCGGTCGCGGCATCGGACGCGCGATCGCGCTGGCGCTGACACGCGCGGGCGCCACGGTCGCGATCACGGCGCGCACCGGACGTCAGCTCGACACGGTCGTCGACGAGATCACGCGCGCCGGCGGCGCCGCGCACGCGCTCGTCGCCGACCTGACCGACGACGACGCAGTAGTCGGGCTCGTCGACCGCGTGCGCGCGGCGCTCGGCGGCCTCGACATCCTCGTGCACAACGCCGGCGGCGCACCTCCGCACGCCGATTTCGCGCGCGCGTCGATCGCGAGCGTCGATACGACGCTACGTCTCAACCTGCGTGCGCCGATGCTCCTCACGCATCATTTGCTGCCCGAGCTGCGCCGCCGTCCCGAGCCGGCGATCGTCTTCATTGCGTCGATCACCGGCATGAGCGGCAGCGCCGGCGCGGCGGCGTACTCGGCGGCGAAGTTCGGCATCCGCGGTTTCGCGCAGTCGCTCTTCGAGGAGGTGCGCGAGCTCGGCATTCGCGTCGCGGTGGTCTCGCCGGGCTTCGTCGACACGGCGCTCGTCCCGCCGAATCGACGTATCGACCGCGCACGCATGCTGCGCCCCGACGACGTCGCCGACGCCGTGCTGTTCGCGCTGCGCACCGCTTCCACGGCGACCTGCGCGGAGATCGTGCTCCGCCCGCAACGCTCGCCGTACGTGCGATGAGCGCCGCTCCCGCCGCCGTCCCGCACGGCGCCGCCTTCTGGCACGCGCTGTTCGGCGACGATGCACCCGTCGAGATCGAGATCGGGAGCGGCGACGGAACGTTTCTCCTCGGCCGCGCGCGCGCGGCACCGCAGCGCAACCTCCTCGGCATCGAGCGCGCGCCCCGGAAGGCGCAGCGTCTCGCCGCACGCGTGGCGCGTGTCGGCGTCGGGCACCTGCGGACCTTGCACGCGGATGCGACCTGCGTCCTCGCGATCGTGCCCGCGGCGTCAGTCGGCGCATACCACGTGTATTTTCCCGACCCATGGCCGAAGCGCCGCCACGGGCGCCGACGCATCTTCTCTCCGGCGTTCGTGCACGCCGTCGCCCGGACGCTCGTCGACGGGGGCCAGCTCTACGTCGCGACCGACGTCCGCGCCTACATGGCGATGATCCAGACGGCGATTCGCGAGAGCGGCGATTTCGCCGAGCTCCCGCCGGGCAACGATCACCCTGGGCTCGACACCGCGTTCGCGCGCAAGTACCGCGCCGAGGGACGGATGCTCCTTCTCGCGCGGTTCGCGCGCGTGCCGCGCGCCGCGAAGCGCGAGGGCGCTCAGCGCTGTCGCGACGCGGTCGCCTCGAAGATCAGGTCCTCGTAGTACCGCACGTTCAACCCGACGATATACGCGCGCGGATCGTCGGCGAGCCGGGCGTACAGCGCGGTACGCGTCGGATTCATGTCGCCGAAGAGCACGGTCACTTCGCGGCTCCCGCTATCGCTGTTCGTCGTCAACACGATCGTCGAGCTCGGCGTGGCGAGGCCGAAGACCGCCAGATCGACGCCGCGCGTACCGTCGGCGACGACCTCGGACACCTGCCCGGCCGTGAGCGTCGCGACGGCGGCATCGACGAGATCGGGCGGCACGACCGCGCCGGCGGGCTCGACCACGCGCCAGCGACCGTCATGGCGCTCGGCACGCACCCGCATCGCGCCGCGCAGGAAGGTGACCGCGCGTACGGCGCTCGGCTCGACACCGAGGAGCGACCGTGCGGGCGCCGCTTCCGGCGGCGGCGGCTCGACGGCGGGCTCACGCTCGAAGCGCAGCACGAACGCGAGCAGCAGCGCGAGCACGGCGTAGACGACGCCGACGGCGCGCCAGCTCACGCGAGCCGCCTGCGGATGAACACGTAGATCCCGAAGGCGAAGAAGATCGCCGGCTGCGCGACAGCGGCGAGCCAGAACGCCATCCGTCCCTGGGTCTCGGTGACGAAGAACTGCTCCCGCCCGGCCTCCTTTTGCTCCGCGCGCGCGGCGATCAACGACTCCTCGCGCGCGAGCCAATTGACGGCGTTCACCAGCAGGTCGCGGTTGCCGAGGTAGTCGACGAAGCCGTTGGTCGCGAAATCGGCGTCGCCGAGCACGATGAGCCGCCCGGGCTTTGCGCCGTCGCTCGCCTGCAGGACGAGCGCGGCACCGACGACCTGCGCGCGTGCCGCGCCGCCGCCCGCATCCAGCGGCTGGCCAAGAGGGACGGCGTAGCTCGTGACACCGCTCTGCAGGAATCCGATTGGCTTCGGAGCGTCGCCGGTCGCGAGCTGCAGCGGTCGGGCGCGGGAGAACACCGGCGGCGCCTCGAGCGTGCCGCTCACCAGAAAGGACGACGTGAGACCAGAGACGAGGATCGTGACGCCTTCGCCCGACGCCAGCCGGCGCTCCGGATCGACGACCACGGCGTCGAGCGGCGTGATGCCGCGACGCGCGGGGATCGCCGCGATCGACGCCGGGCTCTCCGGATCGAGGAGCAAGAGCAACGCCCCGCCGTGGTCGAGATACGCGTCGAGTCGCGCCGCCTCGTCGGGCAGCAAGTCTTTGCGCGGCCCCGCGACGATGACCGCCGTCGCATCCGCCGGCACGCCTTCGGGGCCGACGAGCGCCAGCTCGCGGACGACGAAGAGATCCTCCTCGAGGGCGCGCGCCGCGCTCGAGTAGCCGAGCTTCCGGTCGGTGTCCGTCGGCGCGTGCTCGCCGTGACTGGTGAGAAAGTACGCGACCCGTTGTGACGGCCGCGTCACCGCCAGGACGGCGCTCACGAGCATCCCCTCGGACGGGTTCGAGATGTCGCGACGATGGCCGTCGCTCTCCACCACGAGGGCGCCGTAACGCTCGATGCCGTACTGCCGTGCGAGTGCCGGCGATCGGTTCAAGTCGACGAAGTCGTAGTGTACGCGCCGCGACGCGTTCGCGACTCGCCGGAGCAGGTCTTTCAGAAACGGCGTCCGCGGATCCGCGCTGCGGACGAACACGGTGACGTGCACGTCGCGGTCGAGACCGCCGAGAATCCGCTGTGCGTGCGGCGACAGCGTGTACGTGCGTTCGGGGGTGAGGTCGATGCGCAGCGTGTGCCGGTAGGCGAGCAGCAGTACCAATGCGGCGCAGGCGATGAGACCCACGATGCCGACGACCAGCGCCGGCAGACGCCGTGCCCCGCGCTTCAGCGCCGGCCTCGCCACTGTCGCGACTCCATGGAGCGCAACGTCAGGAAGAGGAAGAGCGCGATGAAGAAGAGAAAGTAGAGACAGTCTTTCGCGTCGATGACGCCGGTCGCGAAGGCGTGGAAGTGGTCGAACGTCGACACCTGGCTCAGCACCGTCACGAGCGACGTGCTGACCGCGGCCTCGTTCCAGGTGAGGATCCAGAAGAGCAGCAACACGACGAACGTGCACGACGACGCAATCACCTGGCTCTCCGTGAGTGACGAGATGAAGAGCCCGCACGCGATGCAGCTGGCGAGAAACAGCACCGTGCCGAGGTAGCGCGCGAGGAACGGACGCGGATCGAACGGCTGAATGGCGTAGACGATCGCCGGATAGAGCAGCGTCCCGGCGACGAAGAGCAGAAACACGAGGAGACACGCCGCGAACTTTGCCAGCATGATCTCGCGGTCGCGTAGCGGGTACGTGTAGAGCAGCTCGATCGTGCCGAGGCGGCGCTCCTCGGCGATGAGACGCATCGTGAAGAGCGGCACGACGATCAACAGATAAAAGGCGATGGAGTTGACGAAGAACTCCTCCCAGAAATGCTCGAGGATGTTGAGGCCGAAGCCGATCGTCACGTAGCTGTTGAGCGTCGTGTAGAATTGCAGTCCCGTCGCACAGAGGAAGGCGCCGATCACGACGTAGACGAGCGGGCCGGCGAAGTACGAGGCCAGCTCCTTGCGGACGAGCGCGAGCGTCTTCACGCGGCGGCGTCCCGATCGTCGCGGACAAGGCGGACGAACAGGTCCTCGAGGCTCATCGCGAGCGGGCGCATCTCGACGAGTCCCCAGCCGCGCCCGACGACGAGCGCGGCGATCTCGCGCCGCACGTCGTCGCCGCGTGCGGAGCGCGCGACGACGGTGACGGCGCCGTCCGTGGCCGCCTCTTCGCGCAGCTCGTCGACGCCGCCGACCGTCGTCAGAGCAGCGAGGACTTCGGCGCGCGGGCCGACGACGCGCACCCGCGTCTCATCCGAGCCGCGCACGCGCTGCGTGAGGCCGAGCGCGGTGTCCTCGGCGATGATGCGGCCGTAGTCGATGATGATCACGCGCCCGCAGGTCATGCTCACCTCGGGCAAGATGTGCGTGCTCAGGAGCACCGTCGTCGAGCCGGCGAGCGCCTTGATGAGCGTGCGGATCTCGATGATCTGCCGCGGGTCGAGGCCGACGGTAGGCTCGTCGAGGATGAGGACGCGCGGGCGGTGCACGATCGCCTGTGCGATCCCGACGCGCTGGCGGTAGCCCTTCGAGAGCTTGCCGATGAGCTTGCCCGCGACCTCGGTGAGGCCGCAGGCGGCGATCACCTCGTCGAGCCGCGCGCGGCGCGCGGCGGCGGGCACGCCCTTCACTTCGGCGCAGAAGCGCAGGAAACGCACCACCGTGAGGTCGGGGTAGAGGACGACGTTTTCGGGCAAGTACCCGATGCGCTCGCGCACCGCGAGCGGGTGGCGCTCGACGTCGAGACCATCGATCGCGACGCTACCCGCGGTGGGCGGAAAGAACCCGGTCAAGACCCGCATGATCGTCGTCTTGCCCGAGCCGTTCGGGCCGAGGAGGCCCATGATCTCGCCGGCGGCGACGTCGAAGCTGACGCCGGCGACCGCGCGGGTGCGGCCGAAGTCCTTGACGAGGCCGTCGACCGCGATCACGACGACGACCGGGCGCCGCGGACGTAGTGCACGAGCTCGATCGTCGCGACCACTGCAGCGTCGGCGCTGCGCTGCTCCGTCTTCACCAGTCCGACGCCGGGCGCGTACCAGTCGGAATAGTAGTACGTCACGCGCGGTCCCGTTCGCGTCCCGTGGTCGTCGACGGCGGAGTGAATCGCGGTCGTTTCGACGCGCACGCAGCGCGCGAACACGCCTGCGGGCACCTCCACGCGCTCCGCGTCCGGCAGGACGCGGTGCAGTTGTTGGACCTCGAAGCCGGATCCGTCGGGGAGACGATACGCGTTGGTGACCCCTTCCCACGCGCTCGCGTGGCGCAGATCGGTCGGCAAGAACTTGAGCTCGCCGGAGCGAAAACCGTTGTCCTCGAGCGTCTCGCCGCGGTACTC
Organism: Binatia bacterium; assembly: GCA_041488235.1. Taxonomy (GTDB): domain Bacteria; phylum Desulfobacterota; class Binatia; order UTPRO1; family UTPRO1; genus DP-19. The sequence continues at coordinate 29,712 of JBGPOW010000003.1, read as the reverse complement.
GAGCGACATGATGCGATGGAGAAAGCCGCTCTCGGTGCAGTAGGCGATCGGGAAACGCCCGCTCGTGCCGCCGTACTGCTCGTCGACGATCGGACAGGTGCGGCCGTCCGCCGTGTGGAAGTCGTTCGTGCGTACCGTTGCGACGAAACGGAACCTCTCGGCGCCGCCGTACCGGCTGACGGCGTACTCCCACTGCGAGTTCGGCGCCAGGGGAAAGAAGTCACGGTCGAAGGCCGCGGGCCGCAGCGTCGCCACCGCGCATCCGGCGACGATCGTGACGAGCGTCGCGACGGTCAGCGCGCTCCGGAGGGCGGCTGCCGAGTGTACCAGCGGTGTGCCCCATCCGCGCCGCGCGCCGCCGAGGATCCGCATCGCTTGCCATGGTAGGGAAACGACGCGGCGCGATCAATTCGACTGCGGCGACAAATCTGGCCGCGGGGACGGCACGGCCGTGCCCGCAGCGAAGGTCAAGCGAGGCTCTGTGTCCAGGTCTTGCCGCCGTCCTTGGTATTCAGGATCGTGCCGAAGCCGCCGACCATCCAGCCGTTGTTCTGATCGAAGAAGTCGACGCTGCGAAGCCACGTGAAGAGGCGCATCCCGAGCTTCGCGCGCTTCCACGGCGCGTCGCCGGCACCTTTCGTCACCACTTCGCCGCCCGACCCGACGGCCCACGCGTGGCCATCCGGAAACATGAACGGCGAGTACAGCGGGTCTTCGACCGCGATCGCCTCGTCGATTTTGTCGAACGCCCAGCTATTCCCGCCGTCGTGGGTGTGGGCGATCTTGCCTTCGAGACCGACCGCCACGCCTTCCTGATTGTTGACGAAGTGAACACCGAAGAGCGTCGGCAGGTCGAACATGTCGACGATGCCGCCGCCGAGGAGGGACCGCTGCTGCTCGACCCAGGTCTGTCCGCCGTCCGTGGTGTGGCGGATCGTACCGAACTCGCCGACGATCCAGCCGTTCTGTGCGTCGGCGAACTCGATGTCGTAAAAGATCGGATCCTGAACCGCAAGCGCGATGTCCTCGCTGACGCCTTCCCCGGACTGCGCCACTTTCCGCGGCCGCCACGTCGCGCCGCCGTCGGTCGTCTCGACGAGCGTCGACTTGTCACCGGCGGCGAACACGTGCGACGGGCTCACGGGATAGATGGCGAAGAGATAGGTGTCCGTGTTGCTCTTCTGCTCCGTCCAGCTCTTGCCGCCGTCTTTCGTCGCGAGAATCAGACCGCCTTGGCCGCAGATCCACCCGTTCTGCGCGTCGGCGAATCGGATACTGTAGAGCGCGCGGTCCGTCGGCGTCTGGATGACGTTCCACGTACGACCCGAATCCGGCGTCTCGAGGATCTTGCCGCGATAGCCGATGATCAGCGCGCGCTCCGGCGAGAGCGCCTTCACGTCGAAGAAGCGGTCGCCGATGATCGAGATCTTGGCTTCCGGAAGCGGTGGCAGCTCGACCTCCGGGTGGCATCCTGCCGTGACCCCGATTGCCAGGGAGAAGAGCACGAGGGATGCCCATCGCATCGTTCGCATGTACGCGCCTCCTGAAGAAAGGGAAGTGAGACCGAAACCGCCGGCGGATCAGCGTCCTAGTGCCCCGGAACGCCGCCGGAGTCAACAGTCCGGTGGCGTCCGTTCGTCATCGGCCTGCGAGACACGGTCGCTCAGCTCGCCTTCTTCGTGAACCACTTGGACTGCTCGGACTTGTCGACCTGCTCTTGCTGGTCGATCCTCCAGTCGCCGTTCTCCTTCACGAGCGTGTACAGCTCGTACTCGTCGGCGCCCAGCTGGTTCAAAAACTTGTCTTGCGAGCTCAAAATGTTCGGCACCTTCGCGCTCTCGCCTTCGACCTTCGCCTGGTAGACGTCGAACTTGAAGATCTTCACGTCCGCCGACTGCATCATGTACTTCTGCTCCTTCGCCCACGCTTCGGCGTCCTTGCCACCAGCCATGGCCTTGGAGATCTGCTTGTACGCCTGATCGTACTTCTGGTCCTGCATCGCCTTGAGATACTGGCGAACGGTGTCTTCAGGCGTGCCGGCAGCGCCAGCGATCGTGGCGGCGGTGATTGCCGTCGCGACGGCGAGCACTGCCAGCGTTCGCAGCATGGTCATGAGCGTCCTCCTTCTGTGCGAAACCGCATACGACCGACGATATGAAACGGCCCGGTGCAAGGCAACGACGCCGGCGTGCGGGTGTTACTGCGATGGCGGCTCGGCACGGTCCTGTCGCTCGGCCGATCGCGCGCGGCGGAACGAGTCCATACCCGCAATGCGCCTGGCGTGGCACGCGGGTTGCTGCCTGCCATGGCACCCGCCGTGGTATACACGGCGGCACATGAGCCCAAGCGGAGGACGGAGAACCATGGATCGCGATCCTGAGGCAGCATCGACCGCGAACCCCGCCGGTCCGCAATCGATCCGCGAGCTGCGCACGCGCCTCGGCCTCACGCAAGAGGAGTTCGCGCACGCGATCGCCGTCACGGTCTCGACCGTGAACCGTTGGGAGAACGGCCACGCGACGCCGAGCAAGCTGGCGTGGCGCGCGATTCAGTCGCTCATGAAGAAGCGCGGCGCCGCCTCGCGCTGAGCCGCGTCCGCCCCGACTTACGCGATCTCTGCGCTGCCAGGACGTACGCGCGCACGGCCGACCGCGTCCTCCACCACTCGCACGATTTCCGCATCTGCCAGCCCCGCGGCAACCGGCGTGCAGCCGGCGGCGAGCGGTCCCGCGGTCTCGCCCGCGAGCAGCACGACCGGCAGCCGGCGAGTCGTCGCGTGCCCGCGCAGGAACGCGATCGCACCGTCACCGTCGACGTCGCGCACGGCTTCGACGATCGCGACGTCGGCGTGGTGCTCGTCGGCGCAGCGCACGAGCTCCCACGTGTCGGCGGCGGTGAACACGGCGTGCCCTCCGGCCTCGAGCGCGGCGCAGAGCGACGCCGGCGTCCGCGACGACAACGGTCCGACGGCGACGCGCAATGCCGTGCCCTCACCCGGCGCGCGCAGCGCGCGCTCGATCGCGCGCCGCAAGCTCTCGACGTCGACCGGTTTCGCCACGACGTCGACGGCGCCGAGACCGCGCGCCAGCATGCGCTCGGGTTGCACGGTGAGCATCACGATCGGAATGGCGCGCGTCGCCTCGCTGTGTTGCAGGATACGGAGCACGTCGTAGCCGCTGAGGTCAGGCAGCACGACGTCGAGGAGCACGAGATCGGGCCGCTCGACGCGCGCGACGTCGAGTGCCTGCACGCCGCGCTCGACGCGCAACAGCCGATAGCTCGCCCCCAGCGACACCTCGAGCACGGTGCCGAAGTCCGCGTCGTCGTCGATCAAGAGGAGCGTCGGCCGTCGCGCCTCCAGCGCCTCCCCTCCCTCGGCGGACTTCGCCGCCGTCGCGGTCGCGACGGCGACCGGCAGCACGACGGCGAACGTCGAGCCGAGGTCTTCTTCGCTGTCCACCGTGATCCGTCCCCCGTGGCGGTCGACGATCGCCTTCGAGATCGCGAGGCCGAGCCCCGTGCCCGGCTCTTCGCTGCGGGCGGCGTGCAGACGCTGAAAGCGCTGGAAGAGACGCCCGTGGTCGCACGGCCGGATGCCGACGCCCCAGTCGCGGACGGCGATGCAGAGCTCGTCGCCCGTGCACGTCGCGCGCACGAGAACACGGCCGCCCGTCGGGGAGAACTTCACGGCGTTCGACACCAGGTTCGTGAGCACCTGGATCAAGCGGTCGCGATCGCCCGCGATCAGCGGCAGATCGGGATCGAGCTCACATCCTATCGCGATGTCCCGCCCGGCCGCATAGGCGCGCAGCCCGGCGATCGCCTCCTCGATGAGCGACCCCGGCGCGACGGACGCGAACGTCAAGTCCATCTTGCCGAGCTCGAGCTGCGAGATGTCGAGGATGTCGTTGATGAGGCGGATCAGCCGGTCGGTGTTCTTCAGGCTGATCGCGAGAAGCTCGCGCTCGATCGTCGACAGCGTCGATGCCTTGCCGAGCACGAGCTGCAGCGATCCCTTGACGGAGGTGAGCGGCGTCCGCAGCTCGTGCGAGACCGTCGACAAGAACTCGCGCCGCACCATCGCCAGCTCGCGTTCTTGCGTGCGGTCGGAGAGCAGGAAGCCGCGGCCGACGATGACCGCCGCGGCGTTTCGCACCGGCTCGCTCTTCCACTCGTACACGCGCAGCCGCTCGTCGTGCACGGCGCTGATCTCACCGCTCTCCGTCGCCCCGGGATCGGCGTAGAGCTGACGGAGGGCGCGCGTGAAGGCGTCGCAGTCAGCGAGACCGGAAAACCCATGGCGCGGCGGAAACATCTCGCCGCATCGCACCGACTGGCCGAGAATCGCGCACGCGCGCGCGCTCGCTTGCGTGATCGTCCCGCGCACGTCGGTGACGACGATGGCGTCGGAGGCGACCGCGAGCGCCCACGACAGCTCCGGCGCGAGCTCCACGACGTCGTTCGCCGTGCCCACGGGAACGCGGCGCTCGCGGGGAACCGTCGCGAGTGCGGCGTCGCGGCGACGCCACCCGAGCACCGACGCGAGCGCGACCGCCAGCGCCGCACCGGCGCCGATCACGACACCGCGCGGGGCCGACAGAAAGAGGGGCGCGAGACCGACGAGCAAGGTTTCCGGAATCCAGCGCAGCGCCGCTGTCGGCCCGATGTCGCGCGCGGCGCCGCCGTGGGTCGCCCCCGCAGGGTCGCCGAGCGCGACAGGAGAGACGGGAATCGGGTGAGGGGCGGCCATCGATGCTCCGGGCGCGATGCGAAGGAGCAAGGAGCGTGCCCCACGGCGAGGCGCCATCGGCAGCGTCCGCCGGTCGCGCCGCGACGAGAACGCGCACGCTCGTCACACGTTTGACGCCGTCGACCATGAAGCGACGGCATCGCCTGACGCCGACCGCGAACGACGGCGAAAAAACCCTCCGCTTTCGCGAGCACGAACTGGCGGGGGTGTGTGTCAGGCTAACTCACCGCCTGGCATGCGTCTTGCGACCCCGGCCCCTACCGCACACGCGGATCACGGACCGCGATCGGCCGACGCTCGTCCCGATCGCGCACTTGTTGCGCGTGATGCAACGTCATCGGGGAGGAACATGGGCGTGCACGACAGACATCGGGTGCTCGTGGTCGAGGACGATCCGGACATCCGGCGCATCCTGCAGCTCTTCCTGAGCGAGCGCGACTTCGCCGTCACGACAGCGGAAAGCGCGGACGCGGCGCTCGGTGCGCTCGCGGCCGCCCCGGTCGACCTCATTCTCTCCGACGTCCGCATGCCGGGCATGAGCGGCATCGAGCTGCTGCATCACATCAAGACACACGACCCCGACGTGCAGCTCGTGCTGATGACCGCGTATTCCTCGGTGAAGGACGCCGTGGAGGCCATTCAGGCGGGCGCCACCGATTACATCGAGAAGCCGATCGACTTTCGCCGCCTCGAGCGCATTCTCGACGTCGTCTTCGAGCGCAAGCGCCTCAGCACCGAGAACCGCATCCTGCACCAGCGCCTGCAAGGACGCGTCGAGTTTCACGGCATGGTTGCGCGTAGCCAGGAGATGCTCGAGATCTTCTCGTTCATCGAGCGCCTCGCCCGTTACCCCACCACCGCGCTCATCACCGGCGAGAGCGGCACCGGGAAGGAGCTCGTCGCGCACGCGCTCCACGAGCTGAGCCCGCTGAAGGATCGTCCGCTCGTCACCTGCAACTGCACGACGCTCGCGCCGACGCTGCTCGAGAGCGAGCTCTTCGGCCACGTGCGCGGCGCGTTCACCGGCGCCGACCGCGATCGCAAGGGACTCTTCGAGGCGGCGCACGGCGGCAGCATTTTTCTCGACGAGATCGGCGAGCTCTCGCCGGCCGTGCAGGCGAAGCTCCTGCGTGTCATCGAGAATCGCGAGATCAAGCGCGTCGGCTCGCCCGAGGCGATCCACATCGACATTCGCGTGATCGCCGCCACCAACCGCGATCTCGCCGCCATGGTCGACAAAGGCGAGTTTCGCGAGGATCTCTATTATCGCCTGAACGTCGGCGCGATCACGTTGCCGCCGTTGCGGCGCCGCCTGGAGGACGTCGAGCTGTTGTGCGCGCACTTCCTCACGCGGCTGTCGCGACGTCTGCAGAAGGAGGTCTCGGAGATCTCCGAGCCGGTGTTGCAGGTGTTCCGCAGTTACGCGTGGCCCGGGAACATCCGCGAGCTGTTGAACGTGATCGAGCGCGCGTTGATCGTCGCGCACGGTCCGGTGATTTTGCCCGAGCATCTGCCGGTCCAGTTCTTCAGCGCGGCACCGGAGACCGCGGCGCTCGCGGCGGTCCCCGCGGCGCCGCTGGCGCTGGCGCCCGAGTTCGACCTCACGATCCAAGCGGCCGAGCGCGATCAGATCCGCAAGGCACTCGAGGCAGCGGGCGGTAAGCGCATGGAGGCGGCACGTCTGCTCGGCCTCAGCCGGCGCACGCTCTACCGCAAGCTCGAGAAGTACGGGATCTCGTGATGGACCGTATCGACCAGACGCGCGGTCACGCGCTCACGGAGTACGCGATCGTAGCCGCAGTGATCCTCATCGGCATCGGTGCGGTGATGGTGCTGATGCAGGGCGCGACGAACACGGACGTTGCGACGCTGATGGGCGCACGCTGACGACCGGACGAGTGAGTACGACCGAGACCTTCAACCAACGAGGCAAACCATGGAATCGCAACGAGACATGAAAGCGGGCGAAAGCGGCACGCGGGTTCTGATCGTCGAGGATCATCCGATGATCGCAGAGCTCGTCGAGACGCGACTGCGCATCGAAGGGATGCGTCCGACCAAGTGCCTCGGTGGGCGGGAGGCGATTCAGTTCCTCGGTCATTCGGACGTCGATCTGGTGATCCTCGACATCATGATGCCCGAGGTCGATGGTTACGAGGTCTTCAAGTTCATGAAGAGCCAGGAACGCACGCGCCACGTGCCGGTCATCTTTCTGACCGCCAAGTCCACGCAAGACGACGTGGAGAAGGGTCTGGCGATGGGCGCTGAGTACTACATCACCAAGCCGTTCAGCGGCGCGGATCTGGTGCGGAAGGTCAAGATCCTCCTCGAGCAACACCGCGTCAGTGTCGCCGCGGGGGCCTGAGGACCGCGCGCGCCGGCTCCTGCGGCCGCTCGGACTCGTCCTGATCCTCGTCGTCGGGTCGTCGGCGCGGGCGCAGCTCGGATGGCGCAGCGCGCGCGCCGTCGGCGACGTCGCGCAGGCGCAGGACGCGCACCCGAGTACAGCGATCGTGGCCGGCGGAGCATCCCGCCATCACATCCCGCTCGCCGGAGGCACGACCCATCTCATCGTCGACGGTACGCTGAACGACGTGCTGCGCGGACCGATGCTGATCGACACCGGATCGTCCTACTGCGTGCTCACCCGCAAGACGGCGGCACGCCTCGGTGTGAAGCCGGTCGTCGGGGCGACCATCGCGGTCGCGACCGCGAACGGCGAGGTCGAGGCCGATCTGGTGCGGCTCGACTCGATACAAGTGGAGGACGCGCGGCTCGGCGGCGTCGAGGCCGTCGTCATGGACGCTGTCGAGCCGCCTCTGGTCGGCATCATCGGGTTGAGCTTCCTCAATCAATTCCGCCGCTATTCCGTCGATCACGCGCGCGGGACCATTCAACTCGAGCGCTGACCGCGCGACGTATCGCGAACGTTGCATTTTCGTACGTCGGCTTCGCGTCGGCGAAATGCGTGCGCGAGATAGCCAATGGACGCACGTACGACGTCTACGCAGGTAGGGTTGTCTACTACTACGCCCACCGCTACATACGAGTGTAGATTCCGCGTTTAGTTCCGTCCCCCGGATGCGGTGCGAGGAGGCCTCGATGAACGCCAATTTGCGGCTCGAAGACCTGTACGGACGAGAAAAGGAAAGTGAAACGAAGCTCCTCGCTCTCTATGTGCCGAAGGAGCTGACGAGCAGAATCGATCGCCTGGCGAAGGATCTCAAAGCCAAGAAACGCGAGGTGATCCTCGCGCTGCTGAACGAAGGGCTCGATCGGTATCACCGCTCCCGCGGGCGGCGACGCCGGAAGTGAGCGGCGGGCGCGAGCTCAGCGCCGCGCGTGCGGCCGTGCCGAGGGCGCGCGGCCGGCGAGATCGGCAGACGTACACACGCTGACCTGCACCCCGTCCGCCGCCAGCCGGCGTAGCCACGCCGATACCTGCATCGACTTCACGTCGTTGCTGGTATTGCGATCGAGGCTCAACTCCAATCGCACGTCGCTCGGCTTCGTCGTCTGCAGATCGCGGATGTGCGTGCGCAGGTTCTCGAGATCGTACGGCGTCGCTTCGGCGGCGAAGTAGAGCGAGCCGCGCGTTGAGATGATCCGCGCCTGCAACATGGGACCCTCACACGGGAGCGGTGGAAGTGCCGGAGACGTGACTCTACGACCGCACATCCGTGAGGGTCAATTACCACATGAGGTGAGGATCGATCTTTATCGTTTCGTGAACGGCGCGACGCGACGAGTCATCGCGCGCGCGGCATCGCGTACTCCGTATGACATGTGTCAGGCTTCCGCGTGCCTTGCGCTCGGCGGCAAGTAGAGACGGTCGCGGACGCCGGCGAGCAGTGCGCGTGGCTCCTCACGAACGATACTGCCGTCGGGCTTGATGACGAACGACGCGACGAAGTCGTACCGCAGCCAGTAGACGATCCGCTCGTAACCGGGCTCGCTCCCGTGTCCCGCCACGCGATACAGCCACCTCTCGTTGAAGCAGACGCCGTTCTCCGACCGCTCGCGCGGCTCGTTCACGCTGCCGACGGTCGCCTGCGGCGTACCCCAGCGCTGCACGACCATGTTGCGGCGGATCGGTTGCGCAGCCGTGCTCACGGCTCGAAGCTCTCCGGGAGCGGGCACCGGCCTTCGTGGACGTGCGTTTCGAACTCGGCCCGGAACCGGCGCAGGAAGCCCGTCGCCGCCCAGGCTGCTGCGTCGGAGAGCGCACAGATCGTCTGTCCCTCCATGTAGCCGCCGACGGAATCGATCGTACGGAGATCCGCGGCGCTGCCCTGCCCTGCCTCGATCCGTTGCAAGAGCTTGTACAACCAGGCGGTTCCCTCGCGGCACTGGGTGCATTGGCCGCACGTCTCGTGGCGGAAGAACCGCGCGATGACGATCGCCGCGCGCACCATGCACGCGGTGTCGTCCATGACGACGATGCCTCCCGTTCCGAGGAGCGTCCCTGCCTGCTTCAGCGACTCGTGGTCCATTGCGACGTCGACCTGCTCGGCGGAGAGCACGGGCATCGACACGCCTCCGGGGATGATCGCTTTGAGCGCGCGCCCGCCGCGCACCCCCCCGGCGTGGATCTCGATGATCTCGCGCAACGGGGTACCGAGGGGCAGCTCGTACACCCCAGGGCGGTTGACGTGGCCGCTCACGCCGAAAAGCGTGTTGCCGGTACTCGCCGGCGTGCCGATCGTCTTGAACCACGCGGCGCCGCGCTTGATGATCGCCGGCACGTGCGACACCGTCTCGACGTTGTTGACGGTCGTCGGGCAGCCCCAGAGACCGTACACGGCCGGGAATGGCGGCCGTTTGCGCGGCTGGCCTTTCCGCCCCTCGGCGGACTCGATCATGCCGGTCTCTTCGCCGCAGATGTATGCGCCGGCCCCCCGCATCAAGTGGATGTCGTACTCGCGATCGGTGCCGAAGAGCCCTTTCCCGAGGAGACCTGCGGCCCGCAGCTCGGCGATCGCCTCGGAAAGCACGCGGAATGGGGTCACGTACTCGCCGCGGATGTAGACGTACGCGGCCCGCGCGTTGATGGCGTACCCCGCGATGATGAGCCCCTCGAGAAATAGGTGCGGGTTGCGCTCCATGATTTGGCGATCTTTGAACGTGCCGGGCTCGCTCTCGTCGGCGTTGCACGCGAGGTAGCTCGGCTTCGGGCCGCCCGGCTTCGGCATGAAGCTCCACTTCTGGCCGGTCGTGAACCCCGCGCCGCCGCGGCCGCGAAGTCCGGACGCCTTCACTTCTTCGATCACCGCATCGGTCGTCATCTCGCGGAGCGCCCGCGTTGCCGCCTCGTACCCTCCCGCCTGCCGGTACGCAGCGAGCGAACGCCAGTCGCTACCCTCCGGGGGGAGCAGATACCGCTCGATCGCCATCAGCCGATCCTCTTCACGAGGTCGTCGACCGTGTCCGGCCGCACGTTCTCGACGTACGGCTCGTTGTTCACCTGAACGCACACGGCCGTCCCGCACGAGCCGAGACACTGCACCTCTTCGATCGAGTGCGCGCCGTCGGCGGTGCGCTCGCCGGCGGCAATGCCGAAACGCTGCTCGAGCCCGCGCACCACCTGCCGCGCGCCGGCGAGCGCGCAGGCGATGTTGACGCACACCTGCACGTTCCGGCGGCCGACCGGATGCTCGTGGTACATTGGATAGAAGGACACGACCTCGCGCACTTCGATCGGACGGATGCCGAGGATGCCGGCGATCTCACGCTGCGCCTCGAGCGGCAGGTAGCCGACCTCGCCCTGCACGAGGTGGAGCGCGATCAGCAGCGCCGCACGCGGTTGCGGATATTTCTGCACCTCGGCGCGAATTGCGTCCTTCACCGCGTCCGAGAGCATCGAGACACCGCTCACGACCGCGCTCATCGGTCGCACTCGCCGCCGATCATGTTCACCATGTCGAACGTCGGGATCACATCGGCGAGCAGCGCGCCCTGGATCATGTCGCGCAGCGCCTGGGTATTGCTGAAGCTCGGTGCGCGGCAGCGGCACTTCCACGGTTTCCCGGTGCCGTTGCTGACGAGATAGAACCCGAGCTCGCCGTTCGCGCCCTCGACCGCCTGATAGACCTCGCCCGCGGGCGGGCGCATGCCCTCGGTCACGAGCTTGAACTGATCGATCAGCTCCTCCATGCGGTTGAAGACCTTGCCTTTGGCAGGCCAGCGAAAGCGCGGGTCGTCGACGTCGACGGGACCGTCCGGAAGATCGCGCAGGGCCTGCTCGATGATGCGCGCGCTCTGGCGCAGCTCCGCGAAACGGACGAGGTAGCGGTCGTAATTGTCGCCGCTCGAGCCGACTGGCACGTCGAAGTCGAGACGGTCGTACACGAGATACGGCTCGGCACGCCGCACGTCGAACCCGACGCCCGCGGCGCGGAGCAGCGGGCCCGTGACGCCGTACGCGATCAGCGTATCGGCCGGCAACGTGCCGGTGCGTTCCATGCGCTCGCGGAAGATCGGGTTCTTCGTCAGCAGCTCGTCGACGTCGCCGAAGAGCTTGAGCGCCGCCGCCACCTTGTCGCGACAGAGCTCCGCGAACCCCGGCTGGAGATCGCTCTGCAGGCCGCCGATGCGGACGTAGTTCGTCGTGACGCGGGCGCCGCACAGCGACTCGTGCAGGTCGTAGATCTGCTCGCGCGCCTGGACGCAGTAGAGAAACGGCGTCAGCGCTGCGAGCTCGAGCGCGGCTGCGCCGATGCACGTGAAGTGATCGCTCATGCGCGACAGCTCGCACGCGATCGTGCGTAAGTATTGCGCGCGCGGCGGCGCGGTGATCCCGAAGAGCTTCTCCGCGGCGAGGCAGTAGCCGACGTTGTTGATCATCGGGCTCGCGTAGTTCAGGCGGTCGGTGTACGGGATCGCCTGGTAGTACTCGCCGCTCTCGCACTCCTTCTCGAAGCCGCGGTGCAGGTACCCGACCTCGACCTCGGAATCGAGGATGCGCTCGCCGTCGAGCTTCAAGGTGATCTTCACCGTCCCGTGCGTCGATGGGTGCGACGGCCCCATCTGGATCTCCATCGGCTGCGTGTGGAGATCGTCGGTGACGGGCGGATTATTCCGGCCAGCGTCCATAGCGCTGCTGCTCGCGCGCCTCGGTACGCTCGGCCTGCTCCGGCGCGACGTCGCGTGCGGTGACGAGCGGTTGGCGCTTCTCTTTTGGGTAGTCCTTGCGCAGCGGGTGCCCTTGGAACTCCTCGTACAGATAGATGCGGCGCAAATCGGGGTGCCCGTCGAAGAGGATGCCGTACATGTCGTAGGTCTCGCGCTCGAGCCAGTTCGCGCCGCGCCAGACGGACGTCAGCGACGCAATCCGCGGGCTCTCCTCGGGTACTCGCGTCTTCACGCGCACGCGGTGCCCCTGCGCGATCGAGCGCAGATGGTACACGAGCTCGAACCGCGGCGTCGTGCCGATGTAGTCGACGGCGGTCACGTCGGCGAGCAAATCGAACGCCAGTACCGGGTCGTCGCGCAGGAACGTACAGACGTCGAGGAGCGTCGCAGGCGCGATCTCGGCCGTGGCGTCGCCGCGATACGCGTGGGTCGCGACGATCGCGTCGGGAAAGCGCTCGCGCAGTCGCGTCAGTACCGGCGGCTCTGCGACTGCAGCGGTGCTCGGTGTCGGCTCGCCGTCGCTCATTGCTTCTCGATCCGCTGAGCGGCCTGCGCGGGGGTCGGAACCGCGGGCCGTTCGTAGCCGCGGCGGATGTACCGCAAGCGGGGCTCGAGCTCGTGCGCCGGGACGAGGAGATCGCGCTTGTGCCACACACTGCCGCGCCACTCGGTCGTGGCGATCGCGACCTGCGGGCTCATCACGATCGCCTCCTCCGGACACGCCTCCTCGCAGAATCCGCAGAACATGCAGCGCGACATGTCGATGTCGAAGATCTCGGGGTAGCGCTCGATCTCGTCGGTCGTCTCCGCCGGATAGATCGTGATGCAGTCGACGGGACACGCCCACTCGCACAGCCCGCAGGCGACACAGCGCTCTTTCCCGTTCTCCATCTGCACGAGGACCGGCATGCCCCGCATCGCCGCCGACCACGGCTGCTTCTCCTCGGGGTAGAGAATCGTCGCGATCGTCCGTCGCCCGCGCATGAACGCGAAGAGATTGCGGAAGAAATGGCGCGACGTCACGAGCAGCCCGCGCAGGATGAGGAGCGGCCCCATCGTATCGACGGCGCGCAGGCGCGGAGGACGCTCGACGGTGACGACTTTGCTCGCCATCAAGCCTCAGCGGTGGGGACGCCGAGGCTGCCGATCGCGTCCCACGCGACGTCGCGATACGTCGCCACGGTCGCGGCGATCTCGCGCAGCACGGCGGCAGGCTCGAACGGTCCCGGCGGAATTTCCATACCGAGCCGGCGGCCGAGCGCGAGAAACACGTCGCCGTCGCTCGGTTGCTCGCCGGGATCGAGCGCCCGCCGGATACGTTGCACGCGGCCGGCGTGGTTGGTGAACGTGCCGTCCTTCTCCGCGAAGGTCAGGCCGGGCAGCACGACGTCGGCGAGCCCGAGGAGCGGGTGCTCGTTCGCCGCGACGACGACGAGCGTCTCGAGGCGCTCGAAGAGGTCGGCACGCTCCTCCCAGAGCTCCCACACGTCGGTACCGGTGACGAGAAGGCCGCGAATCGTCCCCGCCTCGATACCCGCACGAATCGCGGCGAGATCGAGCGCGCCCGGTTCGGCGACGAGTCCGAGGTCGCGCGCGCCGCGGCCGTTCGCGGCCTTCTCCGATTTGATGAGGAAGTCGTCCGCCGGGCCGAGAGGGATGGCGGCATCGCGCTGCGCGGTGCGCAGGCCGCCGGCGACGAGCTGACCCAGAACGAAGAGCTCTTCGTTCGTCAGGTGCGGCGACACGACGGCAGCCACGGCGCGTCCACCCTCGACGCGCGCGACCGCCGCGAGGCGTCGTGCCGCCTCGTCGAGCGCCTCGTCCCACGACGCCGCGATCGCCGGCGTCCCGCGCCCGACGGTCGGCGTACGGACGCGATCGTCGTTGACGAAGCCGTAACGCAGACGTCCGTAGTCGCACATCCAGGTCTCGTTCACCGCGTCGTTCCGACGCGGCAGCAGGCGCTGAATCTCGCGGCGCGCGGTGCCGATCTTGATGTTGCAACCGTTGGCGCAGCTCGGGCAGACGCTCTCCGTCTCGTCGAGGAACCAGACGCGCATCTTGTGGTGGAAGTCCTTACTGAGGAGCGCGCCGACCGGACAGATGTCCGCGGTGCAGATCGAATAGTCGTTGGTGAGCGCCTCGCCGGGGAACGTGTCGATGACGGAGCGGTCGCCCATGTTGAAGACGGCGAGCTCCGCCGTTTCGGAGATCTCGCGACAGAAGCGCACGCAACGCCGGCAGAGGATGCAGCGCTCCTGATCGAGCACGACGCGCGGCCCGACGTCGACGCGCTTCAAGAGCTTGCGTCGCGGCTCCTGCGTGCGCGCCTCGCGCGTGCCGAACTCGAACGCGTAGTCCTGCAGGTAGCACTCGCCCGCTTGGTCGCAGATCGGGCAATCGAGCGGGTGATTCACCAGCAGTAGCTCGAGGACGCCTTGCCGCGCTTTCGCGACCTCGGGCCCGCTCGTGTCGACGACCATGCCGTCGCGCACGGGCGTGTTGCAGGAGATGGTGAGCTTCGGCATGCCCTCGACCTTGACCAGGCACATGCGGCAGCTGCCGTCGATCGAAAGCTTCGGATGAAAACAGTAGTGGGGGATCTGCACGCCGTGGTCGAGGAGCGCCGGCAGCAGCATGCTGCCGTCCGGCACCTCGACGACCGTCCCGTCGACGGTGATCTTGGCCATCCCGGCTCAGCTCTGCAGAGGCCGACCGCTTCCGTGGCGGCCGCGATAGGGAACGCCCGGCCGCTCGTGCTGCACCCGCTCTTGGAGCTTCAGGAGCCCGTCGATGACGGCTTGCGGATGCGGTGGGCAGCCCGGGACGTAGATGTCGACGGGGATGATCGTGTCGATCCCTTGGACGACCGCGTAATTGTTGTAGGGGCCGCCCGAGCTCGTGCACGCGCCGAACGACATCACCCACTTCGGCTCCGCCATCTGCTCGTAGATGCGCAGCAGGATCGGCGCCTGACGGTGTGTGATCGTACCGACGACCATCAGCAGATCGGCTTGCCGCGGCGTGAAGCGCGGCAGCGACAAGCCGAAACGATCGAGATCGAAGCGCGCGCCCGAGACCGACATGAACTCCATGCCGCAACACGCCGTGACGAAGGGATAGCTGAAGAACGAGTACTTGCGCGCCCACGCGATCGCATCGGCGACGCGCGTCGCCGCGAAGCTGTCGCCGACCGCACGCGCGACGGCAGAACTCTCGTCCTCTCCCGGACGACGTCCCGCGACGAGGAACTGCTCACGCGTCACCTCGCGCGCCATGGCGCCACTTCTATAGTGGATGGCCCGAGCACGCAAAGCCGTCAGCGGGAGCGCCGCGGATTCACTCCGCGGCGCGACGCCCACGCGCCCTCGCTCGACGAGGGTCGCGAGCGCAGCGAGCGGGGGCATCATCGTCGAACGGCGTCATCGATTCATCCGGTTGCGCGACTCGGGCAAGCTCACGTCGGGCAGGCGCGATTCTCGCGCCCCGCGCGCACAACCCGGGATCTCGCACGCACTCCACGTCGCGCAGCCGCGACAGCAATAGACGACACCGCGACGGCGAATGCCGCGATCGACGGCGATGGGACAACCGCACCACGGACAGAGAATGTTCGCCATGGGAGATTGCTCTAGCGGCGCCTTCGCGCACCGTCAACGTGACGGTCGTCGTCCAATCAGATGACTTCGATCCGCGATCGATGCGTGGCTTGCGCCCGCCGCCTTCCCGCGCCACACTCATCTCATGGACGCTTCGCTCTTGCTCGCCGGCGTCGCGGGTGTCGGCGGCTACGGGTACCTGCGGCCGACCGAGCTCTTCCGGCACGTCGTCGGCGCGCGGCTGCGCCTCGCGGGTTTGCGGTCGCAGCGCGTACAGCTGACGCGCGCGCGCGTCCGGGTGTGGCGCGGTGGTCGCGGCGATCCCGTTGTGTTCGTGCATGGCTTCGGGACCGAGGCGAGCGTCAACTGGAACCAGCAGCTGCCGGCGGCGCGCCGACGATTCGCCGTCATCGCCCCCGATCTACCCGGCTTCGGCGCCTCCGACCGCGTCGGCGACGAGCGCACGATCACGTTCCAGGTCTCCTGCCTGCGCGAGCTGGTCACGCGACTCGGCTGCGAGCGCGTCCGTCTCGTCGGCCACTCGATGGGTGGATGGATCAGTCTCGCGTTCGCCTCGACCTATCCCGAGCTCGTGACGCAGCTGGTGGTCGTCGACGCCGCCGGACTGCGGTTCGATCCGGATCTGTCGCTACAACGCGTTCTCCTTCCGGAGACCGCCGACGATGCGCGCGACCTCATCGCCGCGAACTTTCAGCGGCCGCCGCGGCTGCCGCGGTTCGTGCTTCGTGACGTGGTGCGGAGCTGTCGGCGTGAGTTCGCCAATCGCGCCGAGATCTTGCGTCAGCTCGTCTACGGCGCCGAGTACCTCGACGAGCGGCTCGCGAGCATCGCGGCGCCGACGTTGATCGTCTGGGGACGCGGCGACGTGATCACGCCGGTTGCGCTCGGGGAGCGGCTCGCCCGTGGGATCGCCGACGCCGAGCTGGTCGTGTTCGACGATTGCGCGCACAGCCCGAATCTCGAGCGTCCCGCGCGCTTCAACCGTCTGCTGTTCGACTTTCTCTCCCGCTCGCACGCCGCGCGCGCGCCGCAGGCGGCGCTCGCCGCGAGCGCCTGAACGGCGCACCCGGCACGCGCCGACATCGCGCGCGAGCGCGTCGTTCGCGGCTTCCCGAGCCGCGCTCTGCTTGACACGTTGCCGATGACTGCCCTAGGGTGCGCCTCGTTTTCACCAAACCACGAGGGGAGTGCACATGACGAAGACACAGTTGGTTGGGAAGTTGGCGGAGGATACCGGCATCTCCCGCAAGCAGGCGGAGGCAGTGATCGGGTCGCTCGTCGACACCGTCCGCAAGGCGATCAAGAAGGGCGACACGGTGAAGATCCCCGATCTCGGCGGATGGCGGCTGCGTTCGATGAAGGCGCGCATGGGTCGCAATCCGCAGACGGGCGAGGCGATCAAGATCCCCGCGCGCAAGAAGGTGGGCTTCACCGTCGCGAAGAGCTTCAAGCAGTCGGTACTCGGCGTGAAGAAGTAGTCCGCCCGCGACACGAGCCGCCCGACGAGCGGCCCACGGCAACGCGAGCCGGCGTCGCCACGGCGCACGCGAGAGCGCCCTCAGGACGACGCCGGCTTCGCCTTTTCGAGTTGTCGGACGTTCGCCGACCGCACGATCTTCCGCAGTCCGTGCGCCGTCTCGATGGTCAGCACGTCGCCTTGAATGTCGACGATCGTGAACGGGCCGGGATGCGACATCGTCACCACCACGTCACCGATCTTCAGCATGCCGTTCTCTCCTTGCGCGTCGCGACGCACGCCGGCACAGCGCCGCCGGCGGCGAATCTTCGCATCGGCGACCGACCCCCGCAACCGCGCGAACGATGACCGGACGCCTCGTCGGCACCGAGTTCCCGACGTCGTGGCGTGCCGTGTGCGCGTACGGTCTCCTCGCGATCGTGTTCGTCCTCACGGTGGCGCTGCCGATCGCGACATACTGGCGCGGGCAGCCGGTCAACGCGGAGACGATGGGGCTCGTCGCGCTCTTCGCCGGACAAGGCGTGCTCGCGTCGTTCTTGGTCCTCTGGTTCATTCTTCGCACGCGTACCTCGGTGCGATCGTTCGTGAAACTGCCAGCCGGCCGCTGGGTGTCGCGCATCGCCGAGGGGGTTCGCGTCGGCATCCTCGGCTGGCTGCTGACGATGACCGCCATGATCATGCTCGGCATCGTCGCGGGCGCAGGAACCCTCGCTCCACATCCGGGATTCGCGCAGCTCATGGTGTGGATGGCGCGGCGGCCGCTGATGCTGCGCCTTGGACTGATCGTGGCCGCAATGATCGTCGAGGAGGCATTCTTCCGCGCGTTCGTACAGGCACGCGTCGGGATCGTCATCGCCACGCTGTGGTTCGCGTTGAGTCACATGAACTACGGATCGCCGACGATGGGAATGGGAGTGCTCGTCATCGGCGCCGTGCTTGGGCGCGCCTACCAGCGCACCGAGGATCTCGCGATCT
The DNA here is from genome assembly GCA_041488235.1 of Binatia bacterium. Taxonomy (GTDB): domain Bacteria; phylum Desulfobacterota; class Binatia; order UTPRO1; family UTPRO1; genus DP-19. The sequence continues at coordinate 11,759 of JBGPOW010000003.1, read as the reverse complement.
GTGCCGTCGCACACGGCACGTTCGACGCTATCCAGCTGCTCATCGTATTACCCCTCATCGCGTCACACCTCTCACGCTAATGTCCCGTCTCGACAATCACGGGTACGGCAGAGCGTCGAGGCGCGCCGTTGGCAAGGGGCGCGACCGAGGCATAGCGAGGCGCTATGCTGCAGGGAGCGCGACGCAGACAGCGGCGATGCATCGGCGATCTGGCGTGCCTGCGATTTCCGAGACGGGACACTAACGACGCTCGAACGCGAATGGCAGCCGCCACTCCCACTTTTTGCGCTTGTGGTCGCGTGCGCTGACGTAGAGCTCGCCGGTCTCGGCACGAAGAGGCGCGTCGAGTGTCAATGACCAGCGCACGGTCTTCGTAGTGGCGCCGCCGCTCTCGAGGTGGAGGGCGCGCCATTCACCCGGCACCTCGAGGGGAATCCGTCGGAAACCGGCGATCACGATCATTTCGACGTCGTCCAAATCCGTATCGCTGCCGTCGTTGCGTAATGTGAGCTCGCCGGCAACCTCGATCGTGCGCGCGAACTCGTCACTGAGCGCGTGCGTCGCCGTGAAGCTCGCGTCGAGCTTGGGACGTTGAAACCAACGCAGCATGGTTCCGTCCTCCTTCTGTCCATGAGTGGTCCATCTTGGTGCAATATTCGATGCGGGATGAAACTTACAGGTCGGCGAAACTGTCGCCGGTGGGATCGCGGGGACCCCGAAGATCAGCGTGGGCGAGGGTAAAAGGGCGGCGCTACCAACGTCGTCCGCCGCCGCCGCGGTCGCCGCGATCGCCCCGGTCACCGCGGTCGCCGCCGCCACCGCCCGCGCGGTTCTCGCGGGGCTTCGCCTCGTTCACTTTGAGGCCGCGGCCTTTCATTTGAAAGTCGTTGAACTGATTGATTGCCTTTTGCGCAGCATCGTCGGTGCTCATCTCGACGAACCCGAAGCCGCGCGATTGCCCGGAAAATCGGTCCGTAATGATGTTGGCCGACACGACCTCACCCGCTTGAGCAAACAGCTCCCCGAGTTCCTGCGAGGTCACCGCGAACGGCAGATTCCCCACGTACAACTTGGTACCCATCGTTCCTCCAAACGCAAAAAACCCACTGCGCTGTGGACGGTTAGACCCACCGCGGCAGCTGGGCCAGGTAACTTCGGGCCCCACATAGGCCGCAGGTCGTCTGATTGTCAAACAAAAAACGATGTTGTTTGACTACGCGGATCGCTAGGCGCATAGTAACGCCCCGTCACAGTATCCCCGTGCATCGACGACGACGCCGTCGACCACGCGCGATGCAGGAAGTGGCCGCGGTTCGCTGAGGAGGCAGGACGTCATGGGTCGTAGCTCCATTCCCCCATTTCCCCCCGCACTCGAAGCACGCCGACCGCTGCAGAAGATGAGCGGCATCGAGCACCTGATGATCGCCGTCGTGAGCACCGCGTTCGACGACTTGCGCAGCGCCGACGCACGGCAGCGCGACACGGCGGTTCGCTACTTCTTCATCGATCCCGAAACGCACGTGCTCAGCTTCCCCTCGGTGTGTCGCCAAATGGATTGGTCGGTCTCGGCGGTGCGACGCCGGCTGAAGCAAACACTCAGCCCGTGGCTCGTGCCGCTCGAGGGTCTCGAGCTCGAATCGCAAACCATTTGAGCCGAGCTTCCGTCGCGAGCGTCAATCATGTTGGAACCGAAAATCGATTTACGCCGAGAGCTGCTCGGTCGGGTGAAACGCGAGTTCATCGACGCACTCGAGCGCGACGAGCAGGCCGCCGTCGAAGCCGCTACCGGCGAGATGGGCAACAAGCCCGACGCCGTGAAGCTGGGATGGTTACGGATGCGGACGAAGGACAGCTGGACAAAGCAACGCTACACGATCACGGTGCGGCGCGCGTTCGAGAAGCTCCGCCGCATGGTCGACGAGCACGAGTCCAGCATCGTCGAGGAGCGTTAGCTCCGAGCAGCTCCGCCGTTCGCGCGTGACTTCGCAGCGCGCTCAGCGCGCCGCATTCAAGATGGCACGCTCCTCCGCGGTCATCTTCTCACGAATACGCGAGCCCTTGCCGAGGTGGCGGTACGAGCCGCCCTCGGAGAAGTACTCTTCGTAAGACTGCGCCGGAACGTACTCGTCGGGTTTCGTGTCGCCGATCTTCACCCCAAGCACGTCCTCGACGAGCGCGACATCGTACATCCTGACCGCGTCGTAATCGGTGAGCAGCGCGCACACCTCGACGCAGATGTAACAACCGATGCACTCCTGAAACCGGTCTTGCACCGGCTGGACGCCGCGATTCGGTACCGACCCCGGCGCGAGGTACTCGATGCATTGCACCGGACAGAACTCGGGACACTTGCCGCAGGGAAAGCAGAGGTTCACGTCCATGAACGCAACCTCGCGCGGACGCTTCCTCTTGGCGCTGATGTCGTCCGGATCGGGCGCGTCGGGGACGCGCTCCTCCTTCAAGCGGCGCTTGATGACGTCGATCGCGTCCATGGACGATCCTCTATCGATGTTGACGGAGCGTACGACGGGGCGCAAATCGGGGCGGGAGCGCGCTCTTCCAACGCTCGACTACGCGCGCTCAGCTACCGCGATACACGATGAAGCCGTGCGACAGATCGTACGGGGAGACGGCAACCGTCACGCGGTCGCCGGGGACGACCTTGATGTGAAACCGGCGAAGCCGGCCGCTGATCCGGGCGAGAAACGAATGCCCTTGATCTCCTTGAACTCGGAAATGCCCGCCGGCGAGGGCCTCCACCACTCGCCCTTGGATTTGAATCAGATCATCTCGTGCCACGAGGCTCCTTTCCGTGTCGTTCGCGCGGACCGACCACCCATACCCTGAAATGAACCGGCACCGCGGAGGAACACTACGGCGTCATTCTTACCATGTACGTCGCAAGGTTGTCGACCGTCGGGATTTTGCGGCGCGACGCGGCGGCCGTTCCTTGACGCGCGAAACGCGTCCACGTACGGTTGCGCTCACTCGAACGTCGCTGGGAGGGGCCATGGGCTCGATCGTCGAATTCAGCTGCCGAAGCTGCGGCTTCACGACGGAGCATCTGCGGGTTGGATGGGGCAAGGAAGGCCGCACGCGCTTTTGGGGTGGGCTCGGCGTCTGTCCGGCCTGCAAGCGGCTGTCCGTCGTCGACCTCTCTGCGAAGCTCGACATGCATCGCTGCAAAGATTGTCAGGGACAGCTCACGCTTCTGGAAGGCCTGGCGCAGGACATCCCCTGTCCGGAATGTACCAAGACGTTGCGCTCGACCAATCTCGGTGTGTGGAACTGAGCGCGCGCCCGACCGTCACCAACACCCCATTCGTCGCGCCGCACCGTCGATCTCCTCCAGCGCAACCGTGAGTTCGTCGACGAGATGCGACGTCTCGGCGCCGAGCTCGCCCGTTTGAGCGATGTGCGCCTCGACGAGCCAGGGCGGGAGCGGCACCCGCTCCTCCGAGACGTAGGCGACGGGTCTCAGCGCCCCGGGCACGGTCACGAGCACGTCGCGGCCGCCCGCCGCATGACCGCGCTCCGCAACGCGAACGAACTCAGCGGCGACGTCGCGAAACGAGCGCGCGATCTCACGATCCCGACTCACCGCGACGCCAACCTCCGCGAACGCGCGCCGGTAATCGTCGCAGAGTCGCCGCGACGGAGTTCGTCGGCCGCTGGCGATCAGGTACCGCTCGAGCGGCGGTCGCGCTGGACAGCGCGAGCCCGCGGGATACGCGATCGCCGCCTGCTCCGTTATTCCGCGCGTTGCCTGCGCACCGAGGTCGGGACCCTTCACGACGATCTGCGCGTCGGCATTGTATGCGACCGGAATGCCGCCGACGAGCAACGTCAGGCCGTCGAGCGCGCGCCGTCCGAGCCGCGTCGCGACGGCGTTCGCGACACCGTCCGCGTCCGCCTCGCGACATCCAGCGACGCGACGGAAAGGCTGCGGCCGTGCGGGCGCGGGCGCTTCGACGGTCGTAGCAGCGCGGAGGCGCGGCACGCCGAAGGACGTCGCCGCGCCGCCCGCCAGTGTCGCCGTCGCACGCTCACGCAGCGGCGGCAGCGTGACCTCGGATGCGCCGCCGGGGACGACCTCTTCGCGGTTCGAGAAGTGCAGCGTGCCCGCCGCGTCCCGCCAGCGATAGATCGCAGCGGCACCGCTGACGCGGGGAATGATCGCGATGCAACAGAAGATGACGAGCGAGATGAGGGGGCGCATGAGGGGTCCTCCGGGAAGCGCGTGACACAAAGCTGACAGACGCCGTCAGCGTAACACCTCGTTCTTCGAAACGTCAATGCAGTTCGCGGAGCGAGACGGCATGACGCTTGCTGAGTGCCATCGCCATGCGCCGCGCACTCGCCATCGTGTTCGCCTCTGCCGTTCTCGGCTCCATCAACGTTTCGGCGGCTCCGGCGGCGATTCCCGACGATTGCGAGCCGCCCATGTCCTTGGAGGAGCGGGCCGGCATGTGTGACGCGTTCGACGGGCTCGCGTTCACGTTCTGCGTGGCGCTCTGCGAGGCGCGCGCGTGCGACCTGCTCGACGCCGACGACACGCGTTGCGCCCTCCTGCGCGACGGTTTCGCGACTGCGAGCGGCGGCGTCGCGCCGCCGTGCGCCGACACGGCGTCGGCACCAGCCTCCCTGCGCGCGTCGTAGACTCGCGTCGCGGCTTCGCCCGCGACCGCAGTCTCAGCGAGCCAAACGCTTGTAGCGGATGCGATGCGGCCGGTCGGCTTCGGCGCCGAGACGGCGTCGCCGGTCTGCCTCGTAGTCGGCGTAGTTGCCCTCGAACCACACGACCTTACTGTCGCCTTCGAACGCCAGCATGTGGGTCGCGATGCGATCCAGAAACCAGCGATCGTGGCTGATCACGACCACACAACCGGCGAACTGCACGAGCCCATCCTCGAGCGCGCGCAACGTGTCGACGTCGAGATCGTTCGTCGGCTCGTCGAGGAGCAAGAGATTGCCGCCGCGCTTCAAGAGTTTCGCAAGATGCACCCGGTTGCGCTCGCCGCCCGACAGGTCGCCGACGCGCTTCTGCTGGTCGCTGCCTTTGAAGTTGAACGACGCGACGTACGCGCGTGAGGCGATCTCGCGACGGCCGACCTTCAGCTGCTCGGCACCGTCGCTGATCTCCTCCCACACCGTCTTCGTCGGCACGAGCGCATCGCGCGACTGATCGACATCCGCGAGCTGCACGGTCTCGCCGATACGGAGCGTGCCGCCGTCCGGCTGCTCGCCGCCGGTGATCATGCGAAACAGCGTCGTCTTCCCGGCGCCGTTCGGGCCGATGACACCGACGATGCCGCCCGGCGGCAGCGTGAACGACAGATCGTCGATCAGCAGATTGTCGCCGTACCCTTTGCGCACGCCGCGCGCCTCGACGACGAGATCGCCGAGGCGCGGGCCCGCCGGGATCGCGATCTCGACGCCCTCGCGCCGCTCTTCCGCGTCGGCGCCGAGGAGCGCTTCGTACGCGGAAAGGCGCGCCTTGCTCTTCGCTTGCCGGGCACGAGGCGCCATGCGCACCCACTCGAGCTCGCGCGCGAGCGTGCGGCGACGCGCCGACTCCTGCTTCTCCTCGACGGCGAGCCGCCGCTCCTTCTGCTCGAGCCAGGACGAGTAGTTCCCCTCCCACGGGATGCCGGCGCCGCGGTCGAGCTCGAGAATCCACCCGGCGACGTTGTCGAGGAAGTAGCGATCGTGGGTGATCGCGACGACGGTGCCGCGGTATTCCTGGAGGTGGCGCTCGAGCCACGCGACCGACTCGGCATCGAGGTGGTTCGTCGGCTCGTCGAGCAGCAGGAGATCGGGCGCACGCAGAAGAAGGCGGCAGAGCGCGACGCGACGGCGCTCGCCGCCGGACAGCGTCTGCACCGCGGCGTCACTCGGCGGCAGGCGGAGCGCATCCATCGCGATCTCGACCGTCCGGTCGAGCTCCCAGGCATTCGCGGCATCGATGCGATCCTGCAATGCCGCCTGCTCGGCGAGGAGCTTCTCCATCGCGTCGTCGTCCATCGACTCGCCGAGCGCCGCACTCACCTCCTCGAAGCGGGCGAGGATCGCGCGCGTCTCGGCAACGCCTTCCATGACGTTGCCGAGGACGTCCTTCGCGGCATCGAGCCGCGGCTCTTGCGGGAGGTATCCGATCGTCGTCCCCTCCGCGGGAAACGCCTCGCCCGAGAACTCGGTCTCGACGCCGGCCATGATGCGCAGGAGCGTGCTCTTGCCGGCGCCGTTCGCGCCGAGCACGCCGATCTTGGCACCGGGAAAAAACGACAGCCAAATGCCGCGCAGGACTTCGCGGTCGGGTGGATACACCTTCCGCAGATCCTTCATCGTGAAGATGTACTGGTGTGCCATGGGTCGTCCGCTGCTACACGAGCGCGCCGCCGGGTTCAAACCGCACTCGAGTGCTTTGCAGAGCTGCGCTCGGCCGCTATCGTCGTGCGATGCTCGAGATCACCGCGATCTATCACCGCACGAAAGAGGTGAACATCTATCCGCTCACCGACGAGCGCTTCCTCATCGAAGCGTTCCTCCTCGACGAGGTGCACGACGTCCACGCGGAGGTGGAGATCGTCTATCCGTCGCTCGAGGTCGTCGCCGCGCGCTCGGAAGTGCGGAACGGACCGTTCACGACCGTCTGCAACCTCACGCACCCGAACATGGAGAGGCTCGTCGGCATGCGCGTCGCGCGCGGGTTCACGCAAGCCGCGCGTGCCGCCGTCGGCGGCAGTGCCGGGTGCCACCGCGTCTCGGAGCTCGTCGTGGAGATCGCGCAGGCAGCGTACCAACTGCACTTCGTCCGCTTCTTCGGCAGCCTGCCACGCGAGGTGCGCGAGGCCGAGGACGTTCCCGCCGCACGGCATGCCGCCGTACTGCAGGCGGTTCCGGGCATGCGTAACACCTGCTTCTCGTACAACGACGAGCACCGGCAGCTCATCGTCGAGCGTGGAACGCCGCTGCGACGGCGATCGCAGACGATGCCCCGCCGCGAGATCGCGACCGAGCCGTGATCGTCACGTCGCCGTGACGCGCTGAGCTCGCGGTGAACGTCGCCACCCGGGGCGAGCGACGGCGGCGAGACCCGACTGCATGCCGGGCCTCGCCGATCGTGACTGACGGGGGCGTGGCGATCGGCGCTGCGCCACCACGTCGGGAAGTTGCGGGGGGAGGATTTGAACCTCCGACCTTCGGGTTATGAGCCCGACGAGCTACCAGACTGCTCCACCCCGCGACGAGCGCGCCTGAGCGCGATCTCGATTACCTAGCGGCTGCCGTACGAGGTGTCAACGCGGCGGGTTCGGCGGGCGCTTCCGACCGCGAGCGGCGTAGAAGTGCACTGTCACGCCGTGACGACGGAGCCGTTTCATGCGCCGCGTGAACGCGCGCAACTCGGGGCTGTTGGCGACGGCGTCCGCGAGCTGCACGTCGACGCGAACGTCGCCGCGTTCCGATCGCCCGAGCATCGCGAACTGCTCGTAGAGGTTCTCGACGTCGTACGGGCTGAGCGTGCCCGACACGTGAAAGGTCCCGTGCTCGGTCTCCGCCGTCGCGGTCAGTGACGCTGTGCTCTTGCGGTCACTCATCCCCACTCCTCCGACGTCCAGACCCTCTTGTAGGAAGACTCGTCATCGTTTGCAATTCCACCTCGGTGAATTTCGCGCTCCACGCCAGAGCGGCGCGTCATCGCGCGCTCGCAGATTGCGCGCCGCACGCACCACGATCCGTGCCACCGCGCATACCGCCGCAGCATGTGGATTTCTGGGATGACCGCTACCCGTGCTCGCGTTCAAACGTGGACGGGCGGGCAGGAATGTGACGGATGTGGCCAATGTGCCGCGCACACGCGCATCGACCGCGCGCGTTTGCGCAGGACTATCGCATCGCGTCAGCGGCGGCGTCGCACGCCGTGCGTCGCGGCTGGAGGCCTGCGGTCGTGTCGCGGCGGACGTCGCCCGAGGCCGACGGCGCGGCGGAGCGCCGCGATCTCCGCGGCGGTGAGCAGGCGGGCGGCGCCGAGCTCCAGCCCACCGAGGGCAAGCGGACCGAACGCAATGCGCTGCAGCTTCTCCGCGCTGTGACCGATCGCGTCGCACAGACGCCGTACGAGATGCGTGCGGCCCTCGTGGACGACGATTCGGAGCCACGTCTTCGTCGGCAGCTCCTTCTCGACCGTCACCTCGGCAGGCGCGGTTTTGCCGTCGGCGAGCCGCACGCCGCGACGCAATCGGGAGAGCCCGCGCTCGTCCGGTCGGCCGCGCACCTTCACGCGGTACGTGCGCGGCACGTGATGCCGCGGGTGCAGGAGACGCGCCGCCAGCTCGCCGTCGTTCGTGAGGACGAGGAGCCCCGTCGATTGCACGTCCAGCCGACCGACGGGAAACATGCGCGGCACCTCGCGCGGAAGCAGTGCGCGTACCGTCGGCCGGCCCTCGGGATCGCGCAACGTCGTCACGACGCCCGCCGGCTTGTGGAGCAGGACGTAGAGCGGCTCGCGTCCGAACGCTACCGGCTTCCCGTCGACGGCGACGCGATCACGCGCGCTCGCCCGGGTCCCGAGCTCCGTCACGGTGCGGCCGTTCAGCTTCACCCGACCCTGGCGAATCAGCTCCTCCGCCGCTCGTCGCGAGCAGATCCCCGCGTCCGCCAGCCATTTCTGCAGTCGGATCCCCGTCGATTTCGCTTCCGCTGTCATCGCCGCTCCACGTCGCGTCGGTCGCCGCGGCGCCGGCACCGACGGCCTCGGGCGCCGCGACCGCGACTTCCGTCAGCGCCGGCAGGCCGGCGAGATCACGCAACCCGAACACCTCGAGGAACTGCCGCGTCGTTCCGTAGAGGAGCGGACGCCCGATGACGTCCTTCCGACCGACGATCTTGACCAGCTTGCGCGAGAGGAGCGACGCGAGCACGCCGTCGACGTCGACGCCACGGATCGTCTCGATCTCGGCGCGCGTGATCGGCTGCTTGTAGGCGACGATCGCGAGCGTCTCGAGCGTCGCGCGCGTGAGGCGCCACGGCTTCTGCTGAAACAGTCGGCGCACCCATTCTGCGTGGGCTGGGTCGGTGCGGAACTGATATCCGTTCGCCACCTCGACGAGCCGGATACCGCGATGCTCGCGCTCGCCGCGCACCATGAGCTCGCCGAGCGCGGCACGGAGCTCGGCACGGCTCGCCCCGGGAACGGTCTCGCCGAGCCGCACGAGCGAGAGCGGCTCGCCGGCCGCGAAGAGGACGCTCTCGAGAATGCCGAGCAGCCGCTCGTCCGCCGCCTGCACCGCATCGTCGTCCATCTGCGCCACCGCATCGTCATCGTCGGCCATGACCGTTCTCCTCCCCCGCATTCTCGCCCGCGGCAACCGCGCCCGGCAGGAGCAGAATCTCGCCGTACTCCTCCTCCTGACACGCGCGTATCGCTTGCGTTTTCACGAGCTCGAGCAGCGCGAGAAATGTCGCCACCAGCCGCCGGCGCGTCGGCGCACCGGCGAAGAGGTCGCGGAAGCGCAGGGCACCGTCCATCTCGAGCCGGCCGAGGATCACCTGTACGCACTCGGCAACGGAGATCTCCTCATGCACGATCTCGTGGAAGCTCTCGCGGGTCGCGCGCTCGAGCACTTCGCGAAAGGCCTCGAGGAGATCAGCCAAGGTGACGTCGCGCAGGCGGACGCCCTCGCCCTCGTCACGCACCGGCGTCTCCGGCTCACGGCGAAAGACGTCGCGCAACAACAGCGACCGCGTGCCGAGCGCGAGCGCAGCCTCGCGATAGCGCTGATATTCGAGCAGTTGCTGCACCAGATCGGCGCGCGGATCTTCGTCCGGCTCCTCGGCATCGGTCTCCGACGGCGGCAGGAGCATGCGCGATTTGATGTGCGTCAACGTCGCCGCCATCACCAGGTATTCGCCCGCGACGTCGAGATTCATGTCGCGCAGCAGCTCGACGTACTTGAGGTACTGGTCGGTGATGCGCGCGACCGGGATGTCGTACACGTCGACCTCTTCTTTCTTGATGAGGTGCAATAAGAGATCGAGCGGACCCTCGAATACCTCGAGCTTCACCTGATAACTCATACGCCCCCTCTCAACCCGACGCGCTCACGCACGCGCGCCATCATCTCGGCGGCCGCGGCACGCGCGCGCGCCGTGCCGGTCGCGAGGAGATCGCGCACCTCGTCAGGGCGTTGCGCGAGAAGCGCGCGCCGCTCGCGAATCCGCGCCAGCTCCTCCTCGGCGCGTGCGATCATGATCTGCTTACACTCGAGACAGCCGATCCCCGCCGTCCGGCAACCTTGCGCGGTGTACGCCAGCTCCTCCGGCGTGCAGTAGACGCGGTGCAGATTGTACGCGGGGCAATCGTCCGGATCGCCCGGATCGTGGCGACGCGCACGCCGCGGGTCCGTCATCATCCGCGAGAGCTTCGCTTTCACGTCGGCAGCCGTGTCCGCAAGGTAGACGGCGTTCCCGTAACTCTTGCTCATCTTGCGACCATCGAGTCCGGGCACGCGCGGCGTCTCAGCGAGCAGCGCCTGCGGCTCGGTGAACGTCTCGCCGAAGAGATGATTGAAGCGTCGCGCGATCTCTCGCGTCAACTCGACGTGCGGCACTTGATCGGCGCCGACGGGAACCCCGGTCGCGCGATACATCAGGATGTCGGCGGCTTGCAGCACCGGATAGCCGAGAAAGCCGTACGTCGAGAGATCGCGATCCTCGAGCTGTTGTTGCGTCTCTTTGTACGTCGGCACGCGCTCGAGCCAGCCTACCGGCGTGATCATCGACAGCAAGAGGTGGAGCTCGGCATGCTCGGGTACCGCCGATTGGACGAAGATCGTCGCCCGCGCCGGATCGATGCCGGCGGCAAGCCAATCGATGACCATCTCGAGCACGTTCGCGGCGACGCCCTCGCTGCGGTCGTAATCGGTCGTCAGCGCGTGCCAGTCGGCGACGAAGAAAAAACAGTCGGCGCGCTCTTGCAGGCGCCGCCAGTTGTGCAGCGTCCCGATCAAATGGCCGAGGTGCAGGCGCCCGGTCGGGCGCATGCCGCTCACGATGCGCATGGGCTCGGCGCTCACAGGAGCACCCGCAGGATGAAACGCACCGGCACGTCGAGAACGGTGCCGAGCGAGCGCGTCATGAGCAGCATCATCAGGATGAAAAACCCGAACGGCTCCAGCGACGCGACGCGCCGCGCGTAGGCGTACGGCAGGATGCCGGTGAGTACGCGTCCACCATCGAGCGGCGGGATCGGCAGCAGGTTGAACACCGCGAGCACGACGTTCATGAGGACGCTGATCTTCGCCATGGTCGCGAGCGGCACGAGCACCGTCGTCGCGAACTGCACGTGGAACGCGGGACCGCCGTCCGCGAGCGACTCCAGGTACGCGATGATCTGCCGCAGGACGACCGCGCTCACCGCCGCGAGCACGAGGTTCGTCAGCGGGCCCGCGACCGCGACCAGCACCATGCTCCGCCGCGGGTCGCGCAGCTTGGCGTAGTTGACCGGCACCGGCTTGGCGTAGCCGAAGACCGGCGCGCCGGCCACGAGCAAGAGCGCGGGCAGTAGCACGGTGCCGATTGGATCGATGTGCGGCAGCGGGTTCAACGTCAGTCGCCCCGCTCGCTGCGCCGTATCGTCGCCCAACCGCAGCGCCACCACCCCATGCGCAACCTCGTGAAAGATGACCGCCAAGAGGAGCGGTACCGACCAGAGCGCGAGCTGTCGCACGAGCTCGCCGGCGTGGTCGGGGTTCCCCATG
>JBGPOW010000002.1:0-62896 GCA_041488235.1 Binatia bacterium | reverse complement strand
TGGTCGCCGGCCGCCGCGATCATGCGCGGATAGCTGGCGAGATCGGTCGAGCGGATCATCACCGTTCCGAGCAGGCTGCCGCCGGACTCGCGGACGAACACGAACAGCAGGAGCAGCGCCGCGAGCGTATACGAGATCGCCGTCGAGACCGCCGCGCCGGAGATGCCGTAGCGCGGGATGAGAATCACGTTCAACGTGAAGTTGACGCCGAGCGCGATCCCGGCGGCGACGATGTTCACCTGCTGCCGGTTCCGGCTCGTGAAGTTGCGAGTGAGGATCTGGTACAGCGAGATCATGATGATGCCGGGCAGCATGAGGATCATCGGGCGGATCGCCGGCGCGTAGCGATCGCCATAGAAGATCGTCAGCGCCTGGCTGCCGATCCCGGCGTAGAAGAGCGCGGCGAGGATCGTCGCGAAGAGCGTGTGCCGACACGTAACGGCGGTGCGCGCGTGGGCGTCGGCGTCCGAGGATCCCGCGAGCTTGGGGAAGATCACCGTCCCGATCGCGTCCGGGATTTGCAGAATGGGATTCGTGATGTTGACCGCGATCGAGTAGAACGCCACCTGCGCCGGATCGAGGAAGTAGGCGATCAGGTAGACGTCGATTCGGTAATGCAGGTGCGCGGCGAGCGTCTGAAAGTACGACTTGATGCCGAACTCCAACGTGTCGCGCCCGAGACCGCCGTCCCACTTGAGGCTGAACGGCGCGAGCTGCCGCACCTGGTAGAGCAGCCAGACGTTCGCGCCGATGGTGACCAGGATCTGCGAGAAGAGCGCCGCCCACAGCCGCCCGTGCAGCGCCAAAAGCGCGACGGCGATCGTGAGGAAGCTGAACACCGCCTTGTAGATCGACTGCAGGTTGTACGCGCGAAAGTTCTCGACCGCCTGCAAGATCGAAAGGAAATAGCTCTCGATCATCACGAACGGGATCGCGGTGAGCGCGAGCAGGACGAGGGTGCCGCGCGCCCCTTTCGTGAAGGGGTCGAGGACCCACGGCCGCGCGACGTAGCACACCACGATCAGGACCGCGCTCACGATCAATGACAACACGAGCGAGTTCGACGCCACCGTCGAGACCGAAGCGCCGCGGCGGCGGATGTAGTAGACGTTCGCTTGCGCCACCCCCATTTTCGCGAAGTTCACCAGCGTCTGCGGCAGGAGCAGCAGCACCGTGAAGAGACCGCGGTCATGCGGCCCGAGCAGTCGCGCGGTGATGATGCCGGTCGCGAGACCGAAGACCACCAGCATCGCGCGCGAGCCGATCAGACCGAGGATGTCGAGCAGCATGTGCCCGCTCATCGTGCGCTTCACGACGGCCCCCCCGCATGCGCGACCGCAGGCGCGAGACGGTACAGCGCCCCGCTGTCGTCGCCGCCGAGCCGCTCCGAGCGCGCGAGCAGCTCGTCCCAGAGCTGCAGCACGTGCGCGCCGACGGGATTCGTCGCCCGCTTGTCGGGATCGGTCTCGCGCACGACGTGGGTCACGCCGAAGGCACGAATCGCGGCGAGGAAATCGTCCAACGTCTGCATTCTCCAGTAGTCGATGGCGCCCTGTTCGAGCGGGCTGGCGAGCGTGAACCGACGGCCGACGTAATAGTACGGATGCGGGATCATCCCGAGCACGAGGACATTGCCGTCGGGAGGCACCTGCTCGTGGACCAGCGTCGCCAGCGCGTAGTGGCGCTCGTTTCGGCGCAAGAAAGCGTCGCGGCTCATGCGTCCGAACGCCACGCGCGCACTGTCCGGCCAGAGCGGCGCCAAGACGCGCGCGCTGAGCGCCGCCTGGACGAGCACCGTCGCCGCGAGGAGCGCGGTCACGGCGCGCGCCGCCAGCGGGCCGTAGGCGCGTAGGCGTGCCGTCGCGGCGACACCGACGACGAGCAGGAGCACGAGCGCCGGATGGACGTAGCGCGGGTGCGCCCACATCCCGAACACGACGACTGCCCCGTACGCCACCGCGAAGCCGGCGAGCAGCCACGCGCTGCCGCCGCGCCGCAACAGCAACAGTCCGGGCGCGAACGCGAGTACGAACGGCCCGACGTCGTACGCCGAGCGTCCGACTTCCTCGAACGAGTACGGCGCCATCGTCACGTCCCACGGAAAGCGTAGCGCGTGCCACCAGGCATCGTAGCCGTGCGCGCGCACGCCGTGACGCGCCGCCTGCGTCTCGCGGTACGCCGCGTAATAGGCGTCGAGGCCGCGCGCGGCATCGGCGCTCCAGTTGCGACCGCCGAACACGCCGTAACCGAACGGGTAAATGGGGTTGCCGGTCTCGACCGCGTTGCGGACGTAGCACGGCGATGCGACGAGCGCGGCGACGAGGCCGAATGCGACCACGGTCGCGAGCGCCGCCGGCACCGCGACGCGTCCGTAGCGGCGCAGGAGGTGCGTCAGAATGACGATGCCGAGCAGCGCCGGGGCGAGCAGCGCGATGAGCTTCGTGCCGCCGGCAAATCCCGCCATGACCGCGCCGAGGGCGAGCCACGGGGTCGCTTCCGTTCGCCGCCACGCCATGATCGCGATGACGGCGAGGACGACGTACAGCGTGAGCGCGAACTCGACCCACGCGCGCATCATCAAGCTCGCTGTGAGCGGCATCGTGAGGAAGAGAAGCGCCGCCCAGATGCCGGTTTGCCGCGAGAACGCGCGCCGTCCGACCGCGAAGATCGCGAGCGCCAACAGCACGCCGTAGGTGTCGTTCAGGAGCCGCGCCAGGACGTCGCCGCGGAGCGCGAACGCGGCAGCGTAGAGGAGATTCATCAGGTACTGGACGTACCCCCAGAAGCTCCACGGCGTCGCCACCACGCGATGCGCTTCGGCCCAGAGGCGCGGATAGACGAGCTGGTACTTCGTCTGGTCGCCGCCGACCGGCGGCGCGAACGCCATGATCGCCTCGGCCGCCACGACGACCGCGCCGAGGGCGATCGCCGCGCTCTCACTGCGGCTCGGCCCCGCCTGCCACCAACGGCGCGCTCCGCGCGCGCCGCGCGCGAGACCGCCGACGATCTGCCGCCACCCGAAGATGCCGCCGGCGCCGACGAGCGCGAGCAGCGCCGGCCGGCCGAGAAGCGACGCCTCGGCGAGCGCGAGGGTGGCATACGCCAGAAGCCCGAGCGCGAGCGCGATCGCGAAGAGCGTCTCCTCGAGTGCCCACTCGAACGGCACGGCACGCAATAGGCGGGCGCCGACGCCGTAGGCGACGAGCAGCAGCACGGCGAGGATACCGAGATCCACCATCAGTGCAGATACCCGGCGAGATACGACGCGTAGACGACCGCCGCCCAGCCGAGGACGAAGAGCGTCACCCCGAGCGACGGGCGACTTCCCGCGCTCTCTTCGATGTCGTCGTGCTCAATAGACATACGGAATCAAACGATACGTTCGTGCCGCATACGCAGCGTACTCCGGAATGCGCGCACGAAGCGCACGCTCCTCGACGGCGATCCGGTACGGCACCAGGGCCGCGAACGCCACGGCAAGGAGCACGCTCACCCACGCGCCGAGCGTCCACGGCGCGCCCACCGTCATCGCCAGCTCGGCGACGTACATCGGATGGCGAACGCGGCGATACGGTCCGTCGTCGATCAAGCGTGCGGGCTCGCGCGGCGCGACGAGCGGCGAGAGCTGGTCGCCCAGTACCGCGCCGGCGACGCGGTATCCGGCGACGCCGGCGAGAAAGACCGTCGCGCCGACCAGTTGTCCCCATGCGGCCGGCCGCCCTCGCCACCACCACTCGACGGGCGCGGCGAGGAGCAACGCGTAGAAGATCCGGTGTTGGGCGCGCACCAGTCGCACATCGGTGACGCTCGCGACGAGATCGGTTGCGTGGTGGCGACGCCGCGCCGGATCCTCGAAGCGCACGAACAGCGCGGCCGCCAGGCCGACGTAGGCGCCGAGCGGCCACCAGCCGATCAGGCGAGATCCTCCTCGCCGCTCGCCGCGAGATCGCCGAGCGCCGACTCTCGGCGCGCAGCGCGCACGAGCTCGAAGATCCGCACCGACGCGAGCGCGATCACCACGATCGCCGCCTCGCGCGCCAGCACCCAGAGGGTCGGCCAGGCGAGGATGCTACGGACGAAGCCGAGACGCGAGCCGCCGTCGATGAAGATCTCGTGGAAGATCGTGACCGGTGAGATGTAGTACGAGTCGGAGAGCGGCCAGAAGAAGCGCGCACCCGCGGCACCGCGTCGGTCCTCCGTGAACGCGTCCAGCAGGAGGTGCGACGCGTACGCCGCGGCGCAGAGCAGCGCCGCCGGCCGCCAGCGGTCGTGTCGCCGCCACCACACGAACGTGCCGGCCGCCGCACCGAAGACAAGCGCCGCGAGCAGCGTGTGCGTAAAGCCGCGATGGTATGCCCCGGGCTCCCCACCGAAAAACCCGAACAGGAAATCGACGTCCGGCAGATTCCCGATCACGACAAACGCCACCGCCCGCCACCATCCAGCAGCACGGTTCCGCGAATCCAGCCGGTGCACCAAATACCCAGCCGCCCCATGCGCAATCGGCAACGCCAAGTCAGCCCCCCACCGCGCCGCCGTCGACGATCACAAAGACCCGATCAAGACCCATGACTCCCTACTCTGCCACGGCCGAACGCCGCGCGCTCCCCGGAAACTTGCTTGCGATTGTTTTCGCCGCTTCGATCCCCGCGAGCGCAGCGAGCGGCGCTGAACGCAGCCGCCACGAAGCCGTGCGACTCCGCCGTCCCGTCCACGTCCTACCCGTCGGGCATCACGACGAGGGGTCCTGCGCGCGTTGTGCGCACTGAACCTTTTGCGCACGCGGCGTGCAGGACCCCTCGTCGTGATGCCCGACGCGAAGAACGTGGCCGAGGCCTAGACTCGCGCCTCGTCCGAAGGCGGCTCGCTCGGATGCGCCGCGCCGTTGAGGACGCGCGCATTGTGAGACTGAATCGCCCCGTTGATGCACGCGTGCCCGTTCGTCGCGTGGCTCGTGATCGCCGACGCGGCCGGTTTCGCGCCGGTCAGCTTACGCCGCAGCTTGCCGAGCTTGAGGCTGCCCCACTCGCGGAGGATCTTCGGCATCATGCGCGGGTTGAAGAGAATGTTCACGGTGAGGAAGCACTCGTAAGTACAGAAGCACTTCGTGTCGCGGATGAACTTGCGGGCCTCGTCGGCTTTCTTGCCGTACCAGATCTTCTTGAAGTCGTAATCGTTCTCGCGGACGTTGCCGAGCTTGCGGTCGATGAGCAGCTCGCACGGGTAGACGTCGCCGTTCGCGAACATGCAGGCGCCGAGGCTGCCGGCGAAGCACGGGATCTGATAGGTGTTCGTCTTCGCGATCTCCGCGATCAGGCGATGGCGGACGATGCGCTTCGCGTTGATGAAGTCGGCGAACGGGAAGTTGTCATAGCCCGAGAGCGAGCCGCTCTTCATGTCCTTCTCGATGACGTCGGCGTACTCCTCGTAGCGCTTCACGTCGAAGAACTTCGCGATCGACTCCTTCGGGCTGCCGCGGGTGAGCAAGGTGAAGACGTTGTCGACCTCGAGCTCGCGACGGAAGTAGGCGTAGTTCTCCATCAGGTGCTTGTCGTTGTGCGACGAGACCGTCGTCTCGATGTTCACCGTGAGCTTCTTGTAGTGCTTCGAGAGCTTCTTCAGCTCGCGGTAGGTCTGGATCGAGCGCTCGAACAGACCGGGAAAGACGCGGATCTCGTCGTGCAGCGCGCCGACGCCGTCGAGCGACACGTCGATGCTGAAGTCGAGATCGGGACACGACTGCAGGACGTCCTCGACGATCTTCAACGTACGCGACACCGTGCTGCCGTTCGTCGGGATGCCGACGTTTCGCACGCCGGTGTTCTTGTAGAAGATCTTGACGATCTCGCCGATATCCTTGCGGAGAAACGGCTCGCCGCCCGTCGGCAGGAGGAACATGAGGCTCTTCCCCATGCTCGCGGTGATCTTGTCGACCTCCTCGAGCGAGAGCTCCTTGCGCTTGAACTCCATCGTCGGCGTTTCCCATCCGGGATGCGCGCCGTCGGCGAGGAGACAGTGCTTGCACTTCGCGTTACAGGCGTCGGTGATGAAGTACACCATGTAGATCGGCATGGCGCCCTTCTTCGCGAACATGTTCTTCCCGTGACGCAGGTAATCCAGGTAGCCCATCTGGGAGATCCTCCTAGTACTTCTTGCCGGCGATGAAGGTCGCGATGCCGTAGATCCCGCCGGCCCCGGCGGTGAGCAACTCGACGAACAGAATAGCCGTCCCGAACGCGAAGCTGGCGGGGCCGCCATGCGTTCGTACGAGGCGCAGGAACGGCAGGTTTAGCACGAAAATGGTCGCGAGTGCGAGAAACGTTGCGACGCACGCAAGTGGGCTGCCAGTCGCGAGCGCGACGACGAGCAGCACAGCGGCGAGCATGGCGAGTGGCATGCTGACGATGTAGCCGGTCGGCACCGAGGTATCGTTCTTCCCCATCGTGTCCGCGCGCTTGCGGAGCTTGAGACGCGCGAGCGACATCGCGCGGAGAAAGTCGGTTCGCAGGAGCCCGCGTAGGTCGTAGCCCTTCACGTGCTCGACCTCGAGGTCCGGCGCGACGCGTACGCGATACCCGAGGCGGGCGAGCTTCTGTCCGAAGTCCGTGTCCTCGATATTCGGGTTCGTGTAGTTCGGATCGAACCCGCCCGAGTCGAGGAACGACTGGCGACGGATCGCCGCCGCCGTCGTGTAGAAGACCGACACGTCCTCGCCCGCCTTGCGGACGTGCGTGTAGTACATCCACATGTTCTTGTAGTGGCTGCACGCGTTCCGGAAGCGCATCGCGGGCGCTTGCACCGCGATCACGCCGTCGAGCGTCGGGTCGGCGGCGAACGTCTCCGCCAGGCGGCGGAGCGTGTGGGGCCGCACGATCACGTCCGAGTCGACGAAGAACACGACGTCGCCGTTTGCTTCGCGCGCGCCGCAATTGCGCGCGCCCGCCGGGCCGAGGCGGCCGCCGCTCGGCACGATGCGACAGCCGGCGGCAGCGGCAACGTCCCGCGACCGATCCGTCGAGCTGTCGTCGACGACGACGATCTCGTACTCCGCGCCGTCGCTCGCACGCAGCGCCGTCAAGCACTCGTCGAGGAGCTTCTCGGCATTGTAGACGGGGATGACGACGGAGATCCGCGGCAGCGTCTGCGGCACGGCGTCGTCGCGACGTCCGGGCATGCTCATCTCAATCTCCGTGCTCGCCGAACCGCCACAGGACGTGGAACGTCGGTCGCCTGCCGTTCAAGTGGGTGATGATCCCCATCCCGACGCCGATCATACCCCAGACGTAGATCTGGATCGTGACGTTGAAGAACACGTTGGCGTCGATCATCGAGATCATGAAGCCGACGAGCGAGCTGAAGATCGCCCAGACGATGCGCCGCATGTGCGGGTCGTGAATGCCGGCGTACCCGCGGTAGAGCGCGGCGAGCACCGCGCCGAACACCCACAGCATCAGCGCCCAGCCGACGATGCCATTCTGGCGGATCAGCGTCAGGTGCATGCTAGTGGAGATCCAGCGCGCATCGTGCTCGGAGATCGTCGGCGTCGTCGCCCGCCGCGTGCTGCCGACGCCGAGCAGCAGCTCGAGCGGCGGCGCCGAGAAGATATGCTCCGCCGTCGCCTCGCGTCGCACCGCCTCGGCGGTCACCTCGGGGACGGACATGCGCATGTCGCGGCCGGCGATCATCACCGTAAGAGTGATCACGACCGCCATCGCCACGATGCCGAGGTAGCGATGCGAGGTCTTCCACAGAAACACGCTCACCGTCACGACCATGGCGACGATCCCCATGCGCGTGTGGGTGAGGAACACGCCGATCAGCGCCACGGTCGCACAGCCGACCCAGAAATCGCGCTGCTCGCGCGTCCGGCTGTGCAGCATCTGCGTCAAGAGAAACGGCAGTCCGAGCACGAGGTACGTCGCGAGCAGCACCGGGTTGCCGAGCGTCGACGACATGCGCGGCGCGATTTGCGTCCCGAGCTGGTTCTCGAGGCCGACCTGCAGCAGTCCGATCATCGACACCGACACCGCCGAGAGCCCGACGACGTTCGCGACCAAGTTGGCCTCGCGCTGCGTGAGCCGCGTGTTGACGATCAAAAACGTCAGGCAGAAGCCGGTCGCGACGTAGTACGCGATCCCTTGCAGGGCCAAGACGGGCTCGGGCGAGAAGAACGCCGCCAAGACGGCGAACGACACGAACACCGCCATCGGCTTGTTCGCCGCGGTGTCGTACATGCAGAGCTCGTGGCGCGGCGAGCGCTGCACGATCAGCCACGCCGCCGTGACCGCCACCAGCATCTCGAACGGGCTCAGCTTGAAGCTGCCGAAGTCGAGCTGGAACGGATAGTGGAAGAGGCCCGGGAGCAACGCGGCCGAGAGGAAGAGCAACGTGAGGACGACACCGAGCGTCGCCCAGCGGTTCAAGACTTTGATGAACGTCAGGGTGACGAGCCTGACGTCCAGCCACCAGCTGCGGTTGCGGATGTAGATGAGGTCGTAGCGGAGCTTGTCGCGCGGGTGCGTGAAGTAACCGCCGCGCACCTGCGCCAGACCGGTCATGCCGGGATTCACCCCGAAGCGACGCATGTAGCCGCCGATCTCGCGGCAGAACGTCTCGAGGAACACCGGCCGCACCGGGCGCGGGCCGACGAGATTCATCTCGCCGCGCACGACGTTGAAGAGCTGCGGAATCTCGTCGAGCTTCGCGCGCTTCAACCACCGCCCGATCCGAGTGTAGAGGCCGTCGCCGTGCTCGAGCAGCCTGGCGCCGATCTTCTGCTCGGCGCCGACCTCGAGCGTGCGGAACTTGTAGATCGTGAAGTTCTTGCCGCCGCGCCCGACGCGCTGGCCGCGATAGAGGATCGGTCCGGGGCTGGTCGATTTCGTGGCGAGGCCGATGAGGATGATGATCGGCGACAGCAAGACGAGACCGATCACGCCGGCGATCCGCTGCCAGATCGGCGTCGGTCGCGCGATGTCGAGGAGCTGCCAGTCGATCGCCGACGCGTGCACGGCGCTCGCCGGCGGGGCCGACGATCGTTCCAACGAGATGCTCACGTGGCTTTGCAAGCTCATGGTGGCCTCAGGTCAACTGCGAACGCCCGCTGCCGAGGGCAGACGGGCCGGGGCGAACGAGGGAGCCGGATCGCGCTCCACCGCAGCGCGCATCCGTTGCCACTCCTCGTGCCAGGTCATGAAGATGAGCAAGGTCCACAGCGGACGGCTGTGGTCGAACTGCATTCCGACGTGTTCGGCGATCAAGCGCTGCACGTACGCTGGGTCGAAGAGTCCGACGCGACGTAGAGCGGCCGGCGCCAGCACGTCCTCGAGCATGCCGCGCAGCTCGCCGCGCAACCACGACGGCACCGGGACGTTGAAGCCGCGCTTCTTGGCGCGCAGGATCGCCGCCGGCACGTGGTTTCTGAGCGCGTGCTTCAGCACGTACTTCTTCGTAAAGCGTCGCAACTTGAGATCGCTCGGCAGCCGCGCCGCGAGCTCCACGAGCGCGCGGTCGAGATACGGCACACGCGCCTCGAGCGAGTGCGCCATGCTCATGCGGTCGGCTTTGGTGAGAATGTTGTCCGGAAGGTACACGTGGGCGTCGATCGCCTGCAGCTGCGCCAGCCAATCGTCGCTGCCGGCGCGCGCCGCCGCGGCGCGGAAGAGCGCCGCGGTCTCGAGCGCGCCGTTCCGCGCTGCGCCGACGCAGAGCTCGGACTGGACCGCCTCGGAAAGGACGACCTTCCACCAGAAGTGCCCGTCGGCGAGCGGCAAGTGCGCGCCACGGACGAAGCGCTTCGCCTTGTAGTCGAGACTGACGCGGGCATGCGACACCGGCAGCCGGTCGACGAGCGCCGGAATCAGCGTGCGGCCGATCACCGCGGGCAGACGGCGATAGAGCGCGGAGTACTTGCCGGCGAGATACGTCTCGTAGCCGGCGAACACCTCGTCGCCGCCCTCCCCCGAGAGCACCACCTTCACGTTGCGATGGGCGAGCTCGGAGACGTAGTACACCGGGACCGCCGACGAGTCGGCGAACGGCTCGCCGAAGTGCCGCACGAGTGCCGGCAGGATGCGAATCGCGTCCGGACGGACGACGAGCTCGTGATGGTCGGTGCCGTAGCGGCGCGCCACCTCGCGCGCGAGGTCGAGCTCGTCGAACGTCTTCTCCTCGAAGCCGACGGAGAAGGTCTGGATGCGCTGCCCGGCGACCTCGCTCATGAGCGCGACGAGGCCGCTCGAGTCGACGCCGCCCGACAGAAAGACGCCGACCGGCACGTCGGAGAGAAGATGGCTCTTCACCGCCGCGCGCAGCGTCGTCAGCACCTCGTCGGCGTAGTCGTCATCGCTGCGCGTGCGCGCCGCCGGCGCGAAGCGCAGCTCCCAGTAGCGGCGCGAGACCGGCGGTCGGCCCTCGTCGATGGTGAGCTGCGTACCCGGCTCGAGCTTGCGGACGTCGGCGAAGATGCTGCCCGGCGACGGAACGTAGCCGAGCGCGAGATAGTGGTGGAGACTCGCGAAGTCGATCGTTTCGCACCAACCGTCGGCGACGAGCGCCGTCACTTCCGACGCGAACGCAAGCGCGCCGCCGCGCTCCGCGACGTAGAGCGGCTTGATGCCGAGCCGATCGCGGGCGATCACCAGCCGCCGCCGGCGACGGTCCCAGAGCGCGAGCGCGAACATGCCGTCGAGCGCCGCGACGAAGTCGTCGCCCCGCTCCTCGTAGAGGTGCGGGATCACCGCGACGTCGGAGTGCGACGGCATGTGATGCCCCTTCGCCTCGAGCTCGCGGCGCAGGTCGGGGGAGTTGTAGATCTCACCGTTGCACACGACGACGACCGAGCCGTCCTCGTTCGCCAGCGGCTGATGACCGCCTGCGAGGTCGTTGATGCTGAGGCGGCGCATCCCCATGCCGACGCTGCCGTCGACGAAGATCCCCTCGTCGTCGGGCCCGCGATGCACGATCGCGGCGTTCATCCGCCGTAGGGTCTCCTCTGCGACGGGCACGCCGCCCGCGCCACGCCACACGCCGACGATGCCGCACATCAGCGCACGCTCCCGAGTCCGCGCTTCATGCGGACGCCTCGGCAAACAGCCGATAGCGCTCGATCGTGACCGCCAGCGCCGCCTCGCGGTAGAGGCGCGGCGCGACGCCGAGGCGCGGCAGGAGAAAGGGATTCGCGCCGGCGCCGATCACGCCCGGATGCGACGTCACCGCCGAGCGGAAGCCGAGCTGCCGCACGATGTTCGCCACGGTGTCGTTGCAGTGCGGGTACCGTCCGCCGGCGTTGGGATACGCGAAGTCGCGGACCGGCGCGCCGAGGAGCGCCTCGAGCCGGTCGCGCGAGCCGCCGATTTCGGCGCGCGCCTGATCCGGGGAGACGAGCGTCATGTTGCTGTGCGTTTGCGAGTGGGCGCCGATGGTGATGCCGGCGGCGTGCAATTCGCGGATCTGCGCCGCGGAGAGCACCGTGTGCGCGAGGTCGGCGTTGCCGTTCACCGCGAGCTCGTGGCGAATCGTCGCCAGGATGCGGCGTCGCAGCGCCGCGTCGACGGGCACGAGCAGGTTCGTCAGCTCCTTGATGGCGTGCCGGCGCTCGAGCTCGCCGCCGAGCGCGAACTCGTAGCCGCCGCCGATCTCGACCCGCAAGGAGCGGGCGCGGCTCGCGACGACCGCCGCACGCAGCTCCGACATCCAGAGCGCCGGGCCGTCGTCGAGCGTCTCGGTAACGACGTACACGGTCGCCGGCAGGCCGAGGGCGCGCAGCACCGGGAACGCCTGCTCGTAGTTGTCGGCGTAGCCGTCGTCGAGCGTGATCGCGACCGTCCCCGCGGGCGGCGCCTCGCCTCGTGCCACGGCGTCGGCGATCGTCGCCAGCGGCACCGCCGTGTACGAGCGGCGCACGAAGCGCATCTGCGCGGCGAAGAGCGCCCGCGGGATGGTGATCTCCGGACCGGCGTACGCGGGAAACGGCGTCTCGTCGGGCGCGACCGCGTGGTAGCGCAGCACGATCGCGCGATCGCGACGGACGAGGCGGCGCAGCACGGCCAGCACGCCGAGGTGGTGGGCGGCGACCTTGCTGGCGTCGCGCAGGCGACTGATGGCACGCGAGGACATGCGCTACTCGATGTATCCCAGGTCTTGGAGGAACTTCCGCATCTCGTGCTCCTCGCCGGCCGAGAGCGCGTCGCCGTCGTCACCGCCGCCCACGCGCGCGCTCGTCGTCGCGATCGGGTGTGCCGCGAGGTACTCGGGCGCGAGCGCCTCCGACAGTACGGTGCCGTCGATGCCCTCCGGAATCGCCACGCCGGCGAGGTGCAGCGCGGTCGGCAAGATGTCGCCGAGATCGACGCTCGCGAGCTGCTTCCCCGTTCGAAACGGCGCGCCCGCGGCGAAGAAGATGCCCTCCATCGTGTGCGAGCCGCTGACGTTTCGCAGCGCCGCCTCGGGGACCGGCGCGAGGAGCTCGTCGACGTCGTGGCCACCGTCGATGCCTTCGGCGGTGACGAGCAGAATGTCCGGCACGTTGTCCAGATGCGGGCCGGCGAGGACGTCCTCCTTGCGCAGCACGCGCCGGCAGAGCGGCGTGCCCGTCGTGGGGTCCCGAGCCTCGGCGACGGCGGCCATGATCTCCGCCCGCACGCGCTCGTACTCCGCGCCCGGCTCGACGATTCCTTGCGGTTGGCGTCCGCGGACGTTCAGATTGATGCCGGTCACCGGGAAGAAGATCGGCACCGCGTACGCACGCGTTGCCGGCCACTCGATGCGGCCGGTGCCGTTTCGCAACTGGCGCACCTGTGACTTCAACCGCGCCGGGAGATGGTTCTTCAGCCAGACCTTGCCCGGCACGCGGCGGCGGAGCGCGTTCACCTGGCGGCTGACGAGACGCGCGACGCGCGCGCGCGACGCGCTCGTCGGCTTCAGGTAGCCACGCTGAGCGAGAACATGATTGACGTTGAAGTAGCGCGTCGGCGCCGGACCGCCGCCATGATCCGAGAGCACGATCACCGCCCACTCCTCGCCGAGCCCGGCGAGCCAGCCGGCGATCATGCGATCGATCTCGGCGTACCAGCGGCGAATGACGCTCTGGTCGTGCTGGGACGCCGCCGGGTCGTGCAGCGGCGAGCGCGGGTCGTGCAGGTGCCAAAACGAATGATGCAGGCCGTCAGGAATGCCCGTGAACGTGACGATCACGTCGGTACCGTCGTCGATCGCGCGGCGGGTGATCTGATCCATCACCTTCAGCTCGTAGGCGTTGCAGGCGTCGATCGCCGCGACGTCCCCTGCCCGCTTCGCGCGCGCCAGCTCGTCGTGCGAGAGGAGCGTCATCGGCGGCAGCTCGCTCGCGGCGTCCGCGGGTGCGGCATACGCACGCTTGCGATCGGGCGTCGGCGGGCCCGAGATCAGCAGGCCGTTCACCGGCCACGCCGGATACGTGAGCGGGATGCGGTACGCGAGAATGCGCTTCCCTTCGGCGCCGGCATGATCGAGGAGCGTCTTGCCGCGGAAGTAGCTGGAGTTGACGAGCGTCTCGCTGAAGCTCGAGTAGCGCGAGAGATCGAGGTTCTGAAAATTGTAGACTCCGTGGCGTCCCGGATTGTTGCCGGTGAGAAACGTCACCCACGCAGGCGCTGAGATCGGCGGATACGTCGACAGCAACGTGCCGCTGACGCCGCGCTGCTCGAGCGCCGCGAGCGTCGGCATCTCGCCGGCGTCCATCAGCGGACGCGCGACGTCGAACGTCATGCCGTCGAGACCGATCACCAACACCTTCATCGACACGTTCTCCTTCATCCGTTCGTGCTCACAGCCCGGCCCGCGCCGTCCCCGCGACCATCGCGCCGCGCACCCGTCGCCAGCGGTCGAGTCCGACGACACGCTTGCCGAGCGCTTTCAGGGCGTAGGAGGAGCGCAAGCGGGTGAGTGTCAGACGGTGACCGGCGAGGACGCGAGTGACGAAAGCTGCCGACGTCTTCCATTTCATGGCAATACGCGGTGCGTCGAGCGGATCGGTCGCCGGCGAGATCAGTCCCGGCGCGCTCGTACAGAACGCGCGATACCCGAGCTCGGCGAGAATCGCCGCCGCGCGCCGCTCGGCGCTGCCGCGCGGCAGTGACGCGACCGTGACCGCCCGCCCGAGGCCGTCCTCGAGCATGCGCTTCGAATCGCCGAACTCGCGACGGATCTCCGCCGCCGACGCGCCTTGGATCGAGGCGTGCGTCAGCGAGTGGCTGCCGATCTCCATGCCCGCGTCGGCCATCGCGCGGAGCTGCGACCACGTGACTGCGTCACGCGTCCCGACCCAACCCGCGACGATGAAGAACGTCGCCGGCCAGCGACGCGCGGCGAGCAACGGAAAGATCTTCGCGTAGCTGCTCTCATGGCCGTCGTCGAACGACAGCACGAAGCGGCCGCGCGTCGGGGCATCGAGGACCTCGCTCACGGTGCTCGCCCGCGGAACCGCTCCGACGTCGGCCGCGGCAAGTGCGTCGAGGTGCGCGACGAACTGCGGCCGCGTGAGGACGTATGGTCGATGCGCGGGCGCGATCGCGGCCAGCGCGTCGGCGCCGTCGACGAGATCGTGATAGATGAAGATCGGCGCGCCGCTCACAGGTATCCCAGGCCCTCGAGCATGCCTTCGATCGCTTGCCGGTCGCTGTCGCTCATCTCGACGGCGGGCGCTTCGGCGGGCGGCGGCAGCTGGTCGGTGCGCACCGGACGCGCGGCGAGGAACTCTCGTGTCAGCGCCGCCTGCGCCACGGCGCCGTCCATGTCCTCCTGCACCGGCAGGTCGAGGAGGTGCAGCAGGGTCGGCGCGACGTCGCAAATGTCCAGCGTCGGCAGCGCGGCGCCGTGGCGCGCGGCGGCGCCGGCGAGGAGGAAGATCCCGTCGCGCAGGTGATTACCGGTGCGCTCGCCGTCGTTCTGCCCCGACGGCACGATCGCCGCCGGACCCATACCCTCGATGAGACAATACGGATCCGCCGTCTCCACCAAGAGATCCGGCGCGTTCTCGAGATGCGGCCCGGCGTAGATCTCCTCGCGACGGTGCACCGCACGAATCACGCGCCGCCCCGTCGTCGGATCGACGATCGTCAGCAGACGCGCGCGCACGTCCTCGCACACGCGGTCGTAGTCCTCGGACGCGACGGTTCCTTGCGCCTCGCGACCGCGGAGATTGACGCGCAGGCCGCTCCCCGGGGCCGACGGGCAGTAGACGCGCGTCCCCGCCCAATCGATGTGCGGCGCGATGCGCGCGAACGACGCCCGTGCGAGCGGCACCTGCGCCTTCAAGCGCGACGGCACGAGCCGCGGCACCCAGCCGAGCCCCGCGCGGCGCAGCCGCTGCACGACGCCGCGCGCCTCGACGCCCATGCCACCGAGCGCGCGTTTCAACGGCGATGACCCGGCACCCTTCATGCGGAGGAAGCCGGTGTCCTCGAGCCAATTCATCACGAGGAAATACGACTCCAGCGGACACGAGCCGTGATCCGACATCACCATCAGGCCGGTGTCGTCGTCGAGCCGGGCGAGGATGTCGGCGAGCGTCTGGTCGAGGAGCTGATGGAAGCGCAGGATCGTGTCGCCGAGGTCGCTCGGACCGGGATGCGCAGGATGCGCCGGGTCCATCAGATGCCAGAAGAAGTGCTGCACCTTGTCGAGCGTATGGAACATCACCCACAGGAGATCCCACTGCTTGTGCTCGAGCAGGTACAGCGTCTCGGCGCTCTGGATCCGTTGCAGCTCGAAGGCGTCGGCGGCGAACGCACGTAGGTCGCCGACTTTCAGCGCGTCGGCGTCGACGTCGAAGCGATAGCCGTCGACGTTGGCGCGGAGCTCGTCGCGCAGCTCGGGCGGATGGGTGTAGTCGTCGACGCCCTTCGGCGTCATGATCCCGGAGACGACGAAGCCGTCGAGCTGCTCGCAGGGATAGGTGAGCGGCAGGTGCACGACGCCCGCCCGCTTCCCGTACGCATTGGCGATGTCCCACACGCGCCGGCTGCGGAGATCGGCGGGCGTGAGCGGCAGCTTGCCGGTGCCGCCGTCGCTCACCTTGTAGAAGTTGTAGATGTTGTGTTTGCCCGGGTTCTTTCCCGTCGCCGCCGAGGTCCACGCCGGAGGCGTCAGCGCGGGAAGCGTGCTGCGGAGATCGGCGTGCGCACCCTCGGCGAGGAGCCGCGCGAACGTCGGCAGCTTCCCGGCTTCCACCCAGGGCTTGATGAGGTGGAAGGTCGCGCCGTCGAGGCCGACCACCACCATCCGAGAAATCGACGCCATCAGCGACACACCTCCGAGTCCAAGCTCATGCCCGCCCGTTGACCGCCGCCGCACGGCCGACCGAGAGCGGCGCCGCGTCGGCGACCGCCGCATAGACCGCCTCGAGGCGACGGACCATCGCGCGCGCGCCGTAGCGTTCCTCCACGTGGCGCCGCGCGGCGCTCCCGAGCTGGCTCGCAAGGGTCGGCGTCGTCAGGAGCCGCAGCACGGCATCAGCCATCGCGATCACGTCGTCAGGGGGAACGAGCACGCCAGTTGTCTCCGCCGCCACTACCTCGGGATTCCCGCCCACCGCCGTCGCGACGACCGGCAGCGCCGTCGCCATCGCCTCCAGCAGCGCGTTCGACATGCCCTCGGTGCGCGAAGGCAAGACGAAGACGTCGAGCGCTGCCAATATTTCCGGAACGTCCGAGCGGTCGCCGAGCATGACGACCCGATCGGCGATGCCGAGCCGTGCGGCGAGCGCGGGAAGCTCGTCGCGGAGCGGTCCATCACCTACCACTACGACCCGAAGATCGGAAAGACCTTTTTTTGCGAGGCGCGCCGCCGCCTCGAGGAGCGTCGCCGTCCCTTTGCGCGCCTCGAGACGGCCGACGGTGCCGATCACCGGCTCGCCGCTTCCGACGCCGAGACGCCCACGCGCCGCCGCGCGCGCTTCCGGGCGCGGCCGAAAGACGTCGGTGTCGACGCCGCTCGGGATCACGTCGGTGCGCGCCGCCGCCGCGCCGCGCGGCCGCAGCGCTTCCGCATTCACGACGACGCGATCGGCGAGCCGGACGACGAGGTCTTCCAAGAGCCCGCGCACGCCGCGTTCGACTGGTGCGCTGCGCCGGCCGGCGACGACGCGCCCGCGCCCCGCGAGCCGCGCCGCCGCCATCCCGATGAGTGCCGGCCGCCATTGGAAGCACTGCACGACGTCGACGTCGCGGGCGCGGAAGAGCGCTGCGGTCGCGCGCACGCAGCGCACCATGTCGGCGCTGATCACGCGCTCGCCGAGGTCGAGGCGCACGAGCTCGACACCCGACGCCTCGATCGCGGTCCCGAGCTCGCCGCCGCTCTTGGCGCTGATCACGATCGGACGAAAACGGCCGCGGTCGAGGAACTTCAGCACCTCGAGCAAGTGGCGCTGCGTGCCTCCGGTCACCAACCGCGGCGGGAAGAACGCAATCGTCCGCGGCGCGCGCTCAGACGAGGACGACACGGCGCGCACTCACGTAATGCCGCAGCGCGATCGCGAAGCCCATCACGATGTACGTGATCGGACTCAGCCAAATGTCGGCGAACGCGCTGAAGAAGAGCAGCATCACCATGCACGGCGGAAGCGCGGCGACGATCCACGCGAGATCGTGCGGCACGGCCGGGGAGCGTTGCAGCCATTTCACGTCGCGCCACGTGTACCAGAAGAGCAGAAGGTACAGCAGGAAGCAGAAGATGCCACCCTCGGAGAGCGACCAGACGTAGGAGTTGTGCGGCGGACGCCAATAGGGATCGACGTAGATCTGCCGCGCGACCTCGCGGAAGTTGCCGAGGCCGACACCGAACCACGGATAGTCGTGGAAGATGCGCCAGCCGAGCTCGATCGTCTCGACGCGGCGCTCGGTCGAATGACTGCCCACCTCGCGCGTCCCAGTCGCGAACGGGTTGAGATTCTGGATGCGTTCGAGGTTCTCCTGCGGAATCACCGTCATCAAGAGGCCGACAGCGATGATCGCGACCGCCACCACCTGCCAGCGCCCGCCACTCATGGCGCCGCGGGTCTTCGTCAGCATGTAGAAGAGAACGCCGAGGCCGATCACACCGCTGCGTGAGGCGGTGAGAAACACGGTGAAGATCAATGTCGCGATGATTCCGCCGGCGAGCACGGTACGCGCCGGCGAGGGATCGGTGCGCATGAAGTACCACCAAAACGCGATCTGAATGAGGCAGAAGAAGGCGAGGCGGTTCGAGTTCGTCGCGGCGGAGAAGTCCGCGGCGGCGCGATACCCCGCGTACGCATGACCCGACGCGTAGCCGAGGAGCGCGGACGGGACCACCATGATGAGGCACATGCCCGCGACGGTGATCAACCGCTTCATATCGCGCTTTTGCACGATGAATTGCAGCGTCAGGATCAAGAAGGAGAGATGTGTGATGAAGTCCAGCGCCATCGGACCGGTCTGATCGAGCAACCGCCGTCGCCCGATGCTCACCCGCAGGCTGGGAAAGTTGTGGTACGAGATGAAGGTCCCGACGACGAAGATCGTGCCGATCGCGAGGAGCACGTAAAACTGGCGGACGCGCAGGAACCAGAAGTCCGGATGCTGCGCCAGCTGCGCCACCATCAGGACGGCGAGGATGATGCCGAGGATATTGTTGATCGTGAGCAGCCCCTCGCCGCGAATCGGGCTCGGGTAGCTGGCGATCAGGAAATTCGCGGTCAGCATCAGGACGCCGATCGAAGGCTGCACGACGACGGTCGCCAGGACGGCGATCACGACCATCATGCCGATCGCCGGGATCTCGAAACCGAGAACGGTCGCGACGACGAGCAGCGCGCCGAGGACGCAGAGCGCCGCGACCGACCAGAGGATGTTCGGCGCCGCAACGCGTGCCCCGCGCCCGGCCGCGACACCCGGAAAAGCCGCGACGGTCATCGCAGGATCAGATCAGGCCTTCGAGGAACGAGGGCACGTAGCTCTTTTGCCGATTGAGGAGCACGCCGAGCATCTTCGCGCCCGAGCGCTCGAGCTGCCGCTTCGCGCGCTGCACCTCCTCGATGCGGGTGCGATCGGCCTCGACGACGACGACCGTCGCGTCGAGGCGCGGGCCGAGGATCTGCGCGTCGGTGTAGACGTTGACGGGCGCCGAGTCGAAGACGACGAACTGGAACCGCTCGTGCAACTGGGCGAGAACTTCCGACATCCGCGGCGCTTCGAGGACGTTCGAGGGCGACGTCTCGTAATGGCCGCTGGTGATCACGAACAAGTTCTGCTGCGGTGTCGCCTGCACGACCGTGTCGAGATCCTGCGTCCCGGCGATGAGCTCGGCGAAGCCGCCGTTGCGGCGGATCGGGAAGACCTGCTCGAGGGCGGGGGTGCGGAAGTTCGCCTCGATCAGCAACACGTCGAGCTTCTTGCGCTTCGCGAGCGTCGACGCGTAGAGCGCGGCCGTCGTCGTCGTGCCCTCGCCGTGAACCGACGCGACGACCATCAAATCACGCAGCACGGTCGGGTCCTTGGACGGCGAGAGGAGATTGGTTCCGAGGCGCTGGTACGCCTCCTCGACATCCGGCGCCAGGTCGAAGTCGATGCGCAACGACCTGGACTCGCGGTGGCCGTTCGTCCCGTTGGCGGCGCGGCGCGAACGGAACCACGCACGCCGACGCCGCCGCTCGGTCTCGAGCGGCGGAACGCCCTCGCGCTCCTCCTGCGCTTTCTGCAGCGCCTCGTAGATCTTGCTCATGCGTCCCTCACGTGCGTTGCACCTCGGCGACGTCGGTCATGTCCGGAATCACGGCGAACACGGGCAGCTCGAGATACTGTTCGACCTGCTCCTCGAACTTGAAGTTGCGGCCGAGGAACTCGAGTCCGATCGCCGCGCCGACGCCGAGTCCCGTCCCGACGATGAGCGCCGCGAGAACGACCAAGGGGTTCATCTTGTTGTACGGCTCGCTCGGCAAGGTCGCGCCCTCGAGGACGCTCACGTTCAGGAAGCGCTCGGTGTCGAGCGCCTCGGAGATCCGTGCCTCCTCCTGCTTCTTCTCGTAGAGCTGAAAGGCGTCGCGCGCCGCCGAGACTTCTTGCTGCAATCGGCTGAGCTGGATCGTCTTCTGGCGCATGCCGATCGCCTTCTTCGTCGACTCGGCGGCGGCGTTGTCGAGCTTCTCGGACATGCCGGCGACGCGCGCGCGCAGGTCCTCGAGATTCATCTGCGAATTGAGGAGACGGCGCTGGAGGTCCTGATGAATCGGGTTCAGGACGGTGCGGCTGCTGCCCTGGATCGCGTTCCCCTGCTCGCTCGACAACTGCGATTTGATCATGCCGATCTCGGCCGTGAGGTTGGCGACCGTGCGATCCTCCTCGGTGTAGTTCTGCAGCAACCCCGCCCGCTCCGTCTCCTTCTTCGAGAGCTCGAGCGCGAGGCTCTGCGTCGTGGGATTGATCAGCTCGACCTGACTCTTCACGATGTCGGGCGTACTCGCGAGCTGCTGGTGCAACGTCTGGATGCGCTGCTCGAGTCCGCGAATCTTCGCCATTTGCAGGCTGACCGTGTCGGCGCCACGGGTCGCGTCCTTCAGCACGGAGCGGATCTGATCCTCCGGTAGGACGAGCCCTTCACGGTCGACGAACGCCGCGAGCCGCGCCTCGGCGTCCGCAACCCGGTCGCGCAGCGTCTGCTTCTGCGCCTCGAAGAAGTCGACCGCGCCGCCATTCCCGTGAAGCTCGGCGTGGCGCGCCAGGTACGCGTCGGTGATCGCGTTCACGATCTCGCGGCCCTTCACCGGGTTGCGCGAGAGGAGGTCGATCTCGATGACGTTCGACTGCGGTGCCGGAGTGACGACCAACATGCCCTGCAACGCCGTGATCTGCTCCTCCTCGCTCATGGTCGCGTCGGCGCCGAAGATCGGCGTGCCCTTGTCCTTCATCCGCGCGATGGCCCGCCGCATGAGCTCCTGGCTGCGGAGGATCTCCATCTCGGAGTTGATCATTTCCGTGCTGGCCGCGACGGGGAGCGTGATCTCGCGCTGGTCGCCGGCGCTCACCTGCACCTCGGCGCGGCTCGGCCGCAGCATCACCTTGGCCACGGTCTTGAAGAGCTTGGGTCGGAGCACTCCCGAGATTATGATCGACAACACCACGACGGCGAGGATGGCGAGCACTTGCCACTTCCGCTTGAAGACCGCGTACGTCACCAGCTTGGCGCTGATGGCGCTCTCCGAGTGCGCGGGAGGGTCCATGTAGAACGGGACCGGCGCCCCGCTTCCTCCACCGTTGCCCGGCCTGACGATCTCTGGGTTCACGAATCCTCCTCGGCTTCGGGCGTCACGGAATCGGCATGGCGGCAGTCGCACCAGCGCGCGAGTCGACGGGCAACAATTTGCGGATGTACTGCTCCACGAAGGTGTCGGCGTTCGCGATGCGCGTCGCCGGAACGTACACGACGTCGTTGCCGTTCAGACGAACGCTCTCCGGCGCGCCATCACGGACCACCGCGTCGAGGTCGACCCGGCTCGCCTGGTAGGCGCCGTTCGCGCCACGCGCGATGTAGAGCACGCTGTCTTTGCGCGCGGTGTCCTTGAAGCCGCCCGCGGCCATCACGGCCTGGAGCGGGGTCATCCCCTCCTGGAGCGCCACGAACCCGGGTCGCCCGACCTCGCCACCGACGAACGCGCGGCGATCGCCGATCTGCGTCACGATGACGACGACCTCCGGGTTCCGCAGCACGCGCGAGGATTTCTCCTTGATCAGATCCTCGAGCTCGAGCGGCGTCAGCCCTTCGGCGAGGATCTCGCCCGTCGGCTCGAGGCTGATCTTGCCGTCGGGGCGAACCGGAAGCTCCTGATTGTGCCTGCCGTGGTACGGAAACTTGATGTTGAGCCTATCGCCCGGCTGCAGCCGGTACGCGTCGCGCGCGACTGGACCGCGGGTAAGAGCGTACGTCGCCTCGGGAGGCGGAAGATTGCGACCGACCTCGGTGCATGCCGCGACGCCGAGGACGAGGGTCACCACCAGGCAACCGACCGACCAGCGTTCCGTATGCGCTCGATGCGTTCTCATTGCGTGCTCTCCACCAGGACGGAGTCGCCGATGCAGCTCCGCCATTCGTTTTTGTCCAAGCTTCTGATTTATCTGCTCAACCGACCTTCTCGTCGCCACCGGCTGAAGCCCGAGCGGCGGCGAAGACGATCGGCGTCGTCACATCAAACCAATCGCCGCCACCGGAACGTCGACCGTCGTACCCTGGCGGAGAAAATCCATGAGAACGCGGATCCGCCCTCGTTCCGGACACGGCTTCTCGATGATTCCAATCAATCCCGCGAACGGACCGCGCTTGATTCGTACGCGATCGCCTGCGTGAAAACGCTGTGTCGGTCGAATCACGCCCTCGGCCCCGCCCTGTTCCCGGAGAAAATGGACGACCGCGGGCTGAATCGCCGTCGGAATTTCTCCGAACGCCACGAACGCCTTCACGCCGGGCGTCCAGACGACCTGGTGGAAGTCGCGGTGCAACGCGATCTCGACGAACAGGTACCCTGGAAAGAGCGGAACGGTGGCCCAGGCGTTCCCGAACCCTACGGGCTCGAGGATGCGCGGGAAAAAGACCTCGATGCCGCGGCGGGTGAGATGACGAACGGCGCAATCCTCTTTTCGAGGCTTGCTCCGAACGACGAACCACTCACGCTGATGGGTGCTTTCGGCGGGCATCGGCAGGGGTCGATGGCAGCAAGTTCAATGCCATGGAGCGCCCGAGAAGCCTGAAACCTTTCAGCTTTTTCAGCGCCGTTCCGACCCCACTTTCCCCTCCGCTCTCAAGGACCTAGCCAGGACGTGCAAGGCCGCATAGCGCCATACCGGGTAGCTTTTCGGGCAGCCGAAAGCCCCCGACAATTGCGTTTGTGCGGCATCGTGCAGGCTGGTCACCCGATCGCGCCGATCGGCGCTCCGGAAGCTGAGTCCCGCCAAGCGCTTAACGGCGCGCCCCACACGTCGACCGCCATGCCACTCGACGTGACCCCGGGCGCTCGACCCGCCGCGCACTCACGGCGCTGCGCCACTCCCGTCCGACGTCGGCCCCGGCATCGGCTCGTTCGCGAGAAACGGATCCGGTGGAACGAAGAGCGTGTCACCGGGCGTCAACCGGTTGCGATCGACGAGCGTGTCCGCATTCGCGCGTTGGATCGCGTCGAGCAGCTCGTCGTCCACATACCCGTACACGCGGCGAAGAATGTGTGACAGGTCGTCTCCCTCGCGAATGAGGACATGGTGCTTCTCGTCCACGACAGCGGGTTCTGCGGCCGTCGTCGCCTCGTCGTCGGCGACCTGGGGCTCACGGGTGCGCGATGGACGGGCGGCGTGCGGGGACGGCTTCGGCCGCGGTACGCGCACAGGTTGTGACATGCGCCGCGGGGCCGCGGACGTGGCAGGCGTGCCGCTGGCTTCGTTCACTGACGCCGCCGCCGGCGCGGGAATCGGCGTGAGCGACACCGTCGCAGCGACTGGCGCGACGCCGGCCGTTGCTTCCGCGACCTGCGCGGGCGCCGGCGACGTCCGGCTTTCCGGCGGCGGCTGCACGACATCGCCGGCGCTGCGCGCGTCTGCGGCGTTTTGCGTCACAGCCGGCGTCGCCGCGGGTGGCGCCGGCACCGCCGCGACGAGCTCGGGCTCCGCCGAACGCATCGGCACCGCTGACGCCACCGGCGCCGCCATTCGCACCTCCTGCTGAGACGCGCTCGGCACTGCGGCCGTCAGTCGTCGTTCGACCGCCGGGCTCGGCGCCGCCGCGGTCCGCCAGCGTTCCAACGACCCACCGGCGAGCCGCGAAGCCGCGATGCCGCCGACGGCGCCCACCACCGCGGCAACCACCACCGTCGCGAACCGCACGCGCCAGGCTGCCGCCATCGATCGCCGATAGGGACCGCGGCGCAGATCCTTGATCGCCTCGCGCATGATCTTGCGATCGACGAGGCGCGTGCCGGCGGCGTACGCGGTGACGAGGGCGCTGTCACACGCGACGTTCACCAGGCGCGGGACGCCGCGGGAGAAACCGTACAGCTGACGGAGCGCGGACGCCGTCAAGAGCCCGCGGGCGTCGCCTCCGGCCGCCGCGATGCGGGCCGCGACGTACGCCGCCACCTCACCCCGCCCGAGCGGCCGCAAACGTGCCGGCACGGCGATGCGCTGCCGCAGCTGACGCAGCTCTGGCCGCGCCAGCATCTCGTCCAGCTCCGGCTGCCCCGCGATGACGAACTGCAGAATTTTTTCCTTCGCCGTTTCCAAGTTCGACAGCAGTCGCAGCTCCTCGAGCACCTGAATCGAGAGGTCCTGCGCCTCGTCGATCAGCACCACGACGTTGCCGCCACGCGCGAGGGTATCGAGCAGCTCGGCGTTGAGGGCTTGCAGCAATTGCAGCTTCGGCGTGCCCGGCTCCGAAACGTGGCCGAGATCGGTCAGAATGAACGCCAGGAGCTCGTCGAACCCGACGGCGGGATTGAGGATCAGAACGCTGCGGATCTCCGCTCCGAGCTCGGCGAGCAATCGCCGCAGCAGCGTCGTCTTCCCAGTACCCGCCTCGCCGATCAGCGAGACGAATCCTTTGCGCTCGTTGATACCGTAGCGCAGCGACGCGAGCGCCTCGCGGTAGCTCGCGTTCAGGTACAGAAATTTCGGATCGGGGGTGAGATTGAACGGCTTCTCACGAAACCCGAAGAAGGTTAAATACATTTCGCCCCCGTGCGCTCGGCCGCTACGCGGCCGATGCTCCGATGGGCGTCGCACCCGGGAGTGAATCCCGGGTGCTCCTCCGCGCGGCTACGCCGCGCGTTACTCGCACGACCGTCGACTGAAAGCAGCGCGGCGTCAGCCGACGAGCGCTTGATCGGGTTCGCTTCGGCCGCGGCCCCGGAAGTCTTCGCGCGCGAGACCATGGAGCTTCATCTTTCGATGCAGCGTCGCCGCATCGACGAGCGCGTGCTTGGCGCTGAGATTGATGCTCCCACGGTTCTTCTTGAGAACGTGACTCAAATAATCTTTCTCGGCTCGGCGCAAGTACTCCTTCAGGGGCACCTCGTAGTCGTACGTTCGGCGGATGGACTCGAGGTCCTTGCGTTTGCCGGCGCCGGGGAGATCGACCTCGCGGATGACCGGGCCGGTCGTGCGCAGAATGGCGCGCTCGAGGACGTTGCCGAGCTCGCGCACGTTGCCGGGCCAGGTGAAGCCCATGAGCTCCGAGAGCGCCTTGTTGGACACACGGGTGATGCCGCGCTCGCGGGCCATCTCGCTGTTCCGCAGGAACTCACACACGAGGAGCGGGATGTCCTCGATGCGATCGCGAAGCGGCGGAATCTTCACCGGCACGACGTTGACCCGGTAGAAGAAGTCCTCGCGCATCCGGCCGTCGGCGACGAGCTCGCCCAGCTCGACGTTCGTCGCCGCGATCACGCGCATGTTGACCTTCACCTTGCGATTGCCGCCGAGGCGCTCGACCTCGCGCTCTTCGAGCACGCGCAAGAGCTTCAGCTGCATGTTGAGCGTGATGCTCTCGATTTCATCGAGGAACAACGTACCGCCGCTCGAGAGCTCGATCTTGCCGACGCGGTCGTGCACCGCGCCGGTGAACGCACCGCGTTCGTACCCGAAGAGCTCGCTTTCGAGGAGCGTGTCGGGGAAGGCGGCGCAGTTGATCGCGACGAATCGGCCGGACTTCCGCTTGCCCTGGTAGTGGATGGCGCGGGCGACGAGCTCCTTGCCGGTCCCGGACTCACCGGTGATGAGGACCGTCGCGTCGTTCTGCGCGAGGACCTCGATCGTCTCGAAGATCTCGTGCATGACGCGGTTGCGGCTGACGATGTTCGCGAACGAGTAGCGGTTCGAGAGCTGGTTGCGGAGGTAGTTGATTTCGTCGAGGAGGCGGCGCTTCTCGAGGACCTTCTCCGTGGCGAGGAGGATCTCCTCCTTCTGGAAGGGCTTCGTGATGTAGTCGCTCGCGCCCTGTTTGATCGCCTCGACCGCGCCTTTGATGCTGGCGTAGCCGGTGATCATGATCACGTCGAGATCGGGCCAGTGCTCGCGGATCTCGCGCGTGAGGCCGATGCCGTCGGTGCCGGGAATGCGCAGGTCGACGACGGCGAGCGAGAAGTCGTGTTCGCCGAGCAGGCGCAGCGCCTCCGAGGCGTTGCCGGCGCTGCTCACCAGGTACTGCTGCGAAGTGTAGAGATCCTCGAGCTGGCGGCAGATCAGGGGATCATCGTCGACGATCAAGATTCTCGTGTCCATGTCCACTCCTAGACGTACAGCGGCAGGAAGATCAGCACCGTCTTCTTGCCGCTCGCATCACAGCGTTCCACGATCTCGCCACCGTGCATCTCGATGAGCTTGCGGGCGACCGCCCATTCCACACCCGCCTCCGCCGTGCGGAAGAGCGGCGAGGGCGGGACCTTCGGCTCGACGTCGAGCCGCATCTCGAGTCCCGGAAAATCGCGTCGCGTGCCTTTCCTGAGGCTGACCGTCAGCGCGCCGCCGGATTTCAGATCCTCGTGCACTTGGTGCAGCGCAATCCGAAAGGCCTGCGAGATCCGCGCCGGATCGATGAGGATGGTCGCCGGCTCGCCGATCTCGTCGCGGAAGACGCGCACCTCGTTGCCGTTCAAGTGCGCGCTCAGGTGCGTCATGAAGCCGTCGAGCAGCTCGCCGACGGCGATCTTCGTGAAATTCAACCGGATCGGGTAGAAGTACTCGAGGGCGACCTTGAGGAAATCCTCGAGGTTGCTGATCGTCCGCTCCAGCATGTGACCGGCAGTGGAATCCGCCTTGCGTGCCGCATCGCTGTCGCTCTTGATGTAGTCCGACCAGTAGTAGAGCTTGTGAAAGAAGTTGCCGAGCTCGTGCGAGATCTCGGCGAGCACGCGCTCCTGCACGACGACGAGGCTGCCGTGCTCGGCCGATTCCTCCGCTGGAGCGGCCACCGCGATGGCCGGGTCGGCGAGCTTCGGCGGTCGTTCGCGGTGGGCGGTCATTCGTGCCGTTGCGCCAGTCTGGATCGACTTTGCAGCTCTGCGGACGACCCCGCGTCTTGCAGAACTGTGTGGCGAAACGACGCAAATTCTATCCGCCCCCTATCGGCCCTTCAACCCACAATTTCGCGTGATTAAAACCCCGCGTCTTGCAGAGTTTTCGGGCTCCGGCGCGCGCCCCGCGCGCGTGCCGTACGGCGACGGCGCCCGACCGGGCGGCGCCCAGCCGAGGCGCTACTGCCCCCCGATCCCCCCCCGCGAGTCGAAGACCAGCTTCAGATTTTGGACCTTCCGCAGCTCGTAATCGATCGTCAAGAGGGCTTCGATGACGTTCTTGATCTCACCCGTCATCCGGTCGAGCTCCTGGAACGAGACGCGTTCGAGCTCGCGTCGTACCTGTTCGTACAGGCTGAGCAGGTTGCCAAGTCCACCCGCAGCCGTGAAGCGGCGGTCCATCTCGTCGTAGGAGGCGAGGATGCGGTCGATCAGTTCGCGGATCTCCTGGGTCACGGCAGAACTCCTTCGGGTGCGCCTACCGAGCGGATAGGGGCGACACGACGAAAGCAATTCCAGTGCCACGCGGCCGTTGCGAAAATCGGAAAACCTGCGAATTTTCAAGAGCTAAGCCGCTGAACGTCGAGACCACCCTCATGCAAAGCTGCACGACGGTCGCTCGCCATCGTGCGGCTGCGGTGGATCCAACGGTGTGGCTCGCGATGACGAGCAGGCGTATCGTCGCCCGCCGGCTTACAACGAGGAGCGGCGACGACCTTGCTCGATCTCCTGCGGCTGCGTGAGGAGCGTCTTCAACTCACGCAGGTGCTCGAGCTGCGCGTCCATGCGCACGAGCTGATCGAGGAGCTGCTTGATCTCCGTTCCGATCCACGTGAGCTCCTCCGCGCCGACGTCGGCGACCGCGGCCTCGAGCTGCTTCGCGAGCTCGAGCAATTGCGGAATGCCATCGACGCCGTTGTCGGAGACGCGCCGGCTCAACTCGCCGTAGTAGCGGATGATGTCTTCGGTATGGCGTCGCATCTGGTCGAGCATGGGGTGACTCAGTAGCATCGCGCGGCCGAGTGTCAAGAAACGGCGCGTTGCGTAGCGCTGGCCGCGGCGTCGTCGCCATGAGGCTCCGTGATCCAGGCGAGGAACTGGCGCACGTTGCGGTCCAGATCGAACGCCGCCGCGACGAGGTCACGTCCGCGCCGCGCGCGCGCGCGGTGCGTCTCCGGATGCGCAAGGACATCGCGCAACGCCGTCGCGAGCGCGTGTGGATCGTCCGGCGCGATGAGCACCCCCGTCTCGCCGTCGCGCACCACCTCCGGGATGCCCGAGAGCCGCGTCGAGACCACCGGCGTCTCGACCGCGAACGCCTCGAGGATCACGTTCGGGATACCATCCATGGAAGCGTCCTTCGCGATCATGCTCGGCAGCGCGAAAACCGCCGCGCGCGCGATCCAATCCATCACCTCGCGATGCGGGCGTGCGCCGGCGAGCGTCACGCGATCGCGCAAGCCGGCGCACGCGATCGCCTCGTTGAGCGACGACTCCTCCTCGCCCTCGCCGATGATGACGCAGCGAAGTGGGACGCCGTCGCGCGCGAGCTCGGCGCACGCCGCAACCAAGTGATGAAACCCCTTCTTCTGCCTCAGCCGCCCGACGGCGACGATCAGATCGGCCTCGCGCTCCGGCCGCGGACCCGACGGCAACGTCATCCCGTGATAGCAGACCGCGATCTTCGCGCGCTGTGCCGGCGAGACGAGCTCGCACAGCAGTCGACGATTGAACTCGGTGCACGTGACGACGGCCGTCGCCTCGGCGATCTTGTCGGCGAGGCCGATCTGATTCGCGGGCACGAAGATGTCCCACGCGTGTCCGGTGAACGTGAACGGCAGGTCGAGAAGGCTCGCGGCGACGCGCGCGGCGGTCGTCGGGTGATTGGCGAAGTGGGCGTGGACGTGCGTCACCGCGCGCTCCTCCATGACGCGCGCAAAGTAGACGCTCATCGGAAAGACGACGCACGTGCGGAGCGGCAGGCTGCCGCAGCGCCACTGGCGGAACGCGAGCGCGAGCACGCGTCCGAGCGCCGCGAGGTACCGTCGCGGCCGGCGCCGAAGGAAATGGGCGTGCGCCGCGAACAGCGCCAGCGACAGCCGCGTGCCGTAGATCGT
Organism: Binatia bacterium; assembly: GCA_041488235.1. Taxonomy (GTDB): domain Bacteria; phylum Desulfobacterota; class Binatia; order UTPRO1; family UTPRO1; genus DP-19. The sequence goes on along the minus strand of JBGPOW010000002.1, from coordinate 33,739 downwards.
CTCGTCGACGTAGCGCGCCAGGCTGGGATCGGGGAACTCCCGCGGCGGCGGACGGACGGAGAAGATCGTGAGCGGCACGCCGAGCGCCCGCACCGTCTCGACCTCGCGACGTACGAAGGATTGCGTGAGGTTCGGGAAGCCGGCGGTGACGTACGCCAGGTGGGTACCGGGAGGCGTCCCGGCGGTCGCGCTCACGCCGCCTCGGCGGCGGCGCGGTCGTCGAGGAAGCCGCGGCACCAGATCTCGAAGTTGATGAGCGTCCAGATCTGCATGAAGCACTCGTCGTCGCCCGCGACGTAGCGGCGCCACAGCGCGGCGACAGCGGCGCCATCGAAAAATCCGCGCCCGCGCGCGGTCGGTCCGAGCAGGAGATCCTCCGCCATCGGGCGGAGCTCGGCGCGGAACCAGCGGTCGAGCGGCAAGCGAAAGCCGTGCTTCGGCCGGTCGATGATCTCCTGCGGCACGAGCCCGGTAGCGAGCCGCTTCAAGATGTACTTGCCGCCGCGCCGCCATTTGAGCGCCGACGGCATACCCGCGGCGAGCTCGACGACGCGGTGGTCGAGGAACGGCACGCGCGCCTCGAGGCTCACGCTCATGCTCATCTTGTCGACCTTCATCAGCAGGTCCTCAGGCAGCCAGGTGGCGAGGTCGGCGAGGAGGTAGCGGTTCAGCGGGTCGAGATCGCGGGCGCGTGCGAAGATGCGCGCGAAGTCCGGTTGCACCGCCGCCGCCGCACCGTTCAGCTGCGCGCGGACGTCGCCGGAGAGCAGGCCGTCGAGCTCGGTCGGACGGAAGACCGACTTCACCAGACGGAATCCGGCGAGTGGGTCGAGGGCGCCCGCCGCGAGCGCCTTGGCGACGCGTGGCGGCGCCGCGGCGCCGAGGGCCGAGAGCAGCCGCCGGACGCCGCCCGGCAAGCGCTGATAGCGGCCTAGCATCGCCGCGAGCCGATAGTGCTCGTAGCCGGCGAAGAGCTCGTCGGCGCCCTCCCCGGTCAGCACCACTTTGACGTGGCGACGCGCGAACTCGGAGACGAGAAACGTCGGAATCGCGGCGAAGTCGGCGATCGGCTCGTCGAGGGAGTACACGGTGCGCGGCAGGAGGCGCTCGACGTCCATCGACTCGACGACGAGCGTGTGGTGATCGGCGCCGAAGTGCCGCGCGACGCGCTCCGCGTGCCCGCTCTCGTCGTACCCGCCGGCGACCTTGAAGCCGACCGAGAACGTCTGCACCGGCCCGGCGAGCGCCTCGGTCATGAGGCCGACGACGACGCTGGAGTCGAGACCACCGCTCAAGAACGCGCCGAGCGGCACGTCCGCGAGCAGCCGGCGGCGCACGGAGTCGCGCAGCAGCGCGCGCAGCTCCTCGAGGTACTCGTCCTCCGAACGCAGGGCGCCGGCGGCGGCGGGAAGCTCCCAATACGTGCGTTCGGTGACGCCGTCGGCGGTGACGACGAGCATCGTCCCCGGTTTCAACCGCACGATGCCGCGGAAGATCGTCTCGCGACGCGGGTTGTACTGGAAGCTCAGGTAGTCGTAGAGCGCCGCGGGATCGACGCTGCGGTCGACGGACGGATCGCGCAGAATCGCTTTGATCTCGGACGCGAAGAGCAGGCGCGCGGCCGTGCGCACGTAGTAGAGGGGCTTCTCGCCGAGGCGGTCGCGATAGATCAACAGACGGCGGCGACGATCGTCCCAGAGGGCGATCGCGAACATCCCGTTCAGGTAGCGGACGAAATCTTCGCCGTGCTCCTCGTAGAGGTGGACGAGCACCTCCGTGTCGGTGCTGGTGCGGAAGGTGTGCCCACGAGCCGTGAGCTCGCGCCGGAGATCGGGGTAGTTGTAGATCTCGCCGTTGAACACGGTCCAGACCGTGCGGTCCTCGTTGGCGATCGGTTGGCGGCCGTCGGCGAGCCCGATGATGCTGAGACGCCGGTTCGCCATGCCGAGCGGACCGTTGACGTAGAAGCCGTCCTCATCCGGGCCGCGATGCGTGATCGCGGCGTTCATCGTCCGCAGGAGCGCCTCGTCGACCGGTCGCTCCCGATCGAAGTTGAAGATCCCGACGATGCCGCACATGACGCGCGCGCGGTCAGGCGAGCCGCGTCGGCACGCGACCGCGCACGCTCACCCACCCGTCGTCACTGTCGAGGAGGTCGATGTCGGTGAGCCGCATCTCGCGAAACCAGCGGAAGACCTCTTTCGGCCGGTGCCGCGACTCGAGCTCCGTCGCATAGGTGTCGAAGGTGTCGAGGACGGACCACTCGAGCGGGTAGTCCTTGTAGATCAGCACCGGGAAGAGATACCGCACGTAACGAACGACCGGGATCTTGTCGATCGCCCAGAAAATCGGCACCGCGTACTTCGACCACCACATGACGACTCGGCGCGGCAAGCGGCGCGTGATCACGCGCCACGCGCGTCGGCGAAAGATGTTGAGCGCCCACGGCACACCGGGCTTCACCGTTGCGGCGTAGACGCTGATGGCGATCGTCCCGCCGGGTGTGACGAGCGGCACCAGCGCCTTGAACGCGCGCTCGCACGACGGCGTGTGGTGCAGGACGCCGATCGAGTAGATGACGTCGAAAGCGCCGGGCTTGAACGGCAGCTTGAAGATGTCGCCTTGGACGATCAGGACGTTGTCCCGCCGGCCGAGGTTCTCCGCCGCGGCGTCGACGGCGCTCGAGAGGTCGACGCCGACCGCGAGCGCGGCGCCGTCGCGCGAAACGACGTCGAGGAAGCGGCCCATCCCGCAGCCCGCCTCGAGCACGACCTTGCCGCGGACGTCGCTCGGCTGCAGCGCGGTCTCGGCACGAAACCGTCGCTCGGAATCGGCGAGGCGCCCGGAGTCGAGCTGCACGCGCGAGAACGTCTTCCACTGCACGCCGAAGGACTCGGCGTACGCCTCGCGGTTCACGAAGCGCAACACTCCGTCGTCGGCGTAGACCGAGCGACAGGCGACGCACTCGAGACCGCCGGAGACGGGCTCGACGTCGCCGCCGCAACTCGGACACGCCAAGATGCTGGCGCTACGACGGCGATCGACCTGGGTCACCATGGCGTTCGTGGCTCGCCTCTTCTGCGAAACGTGTGTGGCTCGTCGAGGCGGAAAAGATGCGGCGAGCCCGTGGATACGTATCGCTCTGATATACGATGGAACGCAGCACGCCAAGTAGCGTATTTCCGCGCGGTCGCGAGGTCGTGAGATGGGCGAGCGCGGCGCGCGCGCAGACGTAGACTTCTCTTCCCGGAAACGCGCACGCCTCGCTCGCCCGCCTCACGACCGTCGCGACAGCGCCGCGGGCGCATGGTACGTGTCGTCCGCGATGTCCACACGCACTCGACACCGACGCGACGGCCGCGGCGTGCTGTGGATGGCGCATCATGCACTGCTCGCGCTCGCGCTCGCGACGCTCGGCGCAGCGGCGTGCAGCGGGATTGCGCACGGCACGAGCGCCGTGCCGAAACGCGCCACCTCGCCGCACGCGCGACCGCGGACGAGCGCGACGAGCTCGCCTGCGCCGCGCGCGACTCCGGCGCCCCCGCCGGCGGCCGTCCGGCGTCCGCCGCGCGCCGCCGCGTCGCGCGCCGAGGAGCCGCTCGAAGGCTTCGGCAGCGCGACCAAAGGCGGCGCCGGCGGCCGCGAGGTGTGGGTGACCGAGCCGAGCGTCGAGCGCTTGCGCGACGCGATCCGCGACGTCAACGAGACCGGCGACGCCGTGCTGCGCTTCGATGTCGACGAGCCGATCATGGTCACGCGTCCGCTGCCCTACCTCACGGCACCGAACGTCACGATCGACGGTCGCGGCGCCACGATCGACGGCAGCGAGCTCGGACACGACGTCGCGTTGCTCGACATTCGCACCCACGACGTGATCGTGCGCAACCTGCGCCTGCGAAACGGTTACGACAATCTCCGCGCGCAAGGCCCCGAGGCGCACGACATCGTCTTCACCCACGTGTCGTCGACCGGGGCGCGCGACGACGGCCTGTCGGTCGGGTACGAGGCCCACGACGTGACGGCGCAGTACCTCTTCCTCGCGGGCAACACTCGCTCCGTCTTCTGCAAGGAAGGCGGCACGAACCTGTCCCTGCACCACAGCTGGATCCAGAAAGGCTGGATCCGCAATCCCATCGTCTCCGGTCGCGCGCGCGCCGACGTCCGCAACGTCATCGTCGAGGACTGGGGCGAATGGGGCGCCCGCTTCGAGGACGGCGCCACCGGTAACGTCGTCGACTCGCTCTTCGTGCTCTCCGAGTACGCGCACCACCGCGGCGGCAAGGCGGACTCGGCGCTGCGCGCGATCGGCGGTGCATCCGTGTATCTCGCCGGTAACGCGTTTCGCGGCGCCCGCCCGCCCGAGTTTCGCGGCGCCCCCAAACCGTTTCCCGCGCCGCCGGTGACGACCGCTCCCGTCGAGCGCATGGAGGAGCGCGTACGCGCCGCCGCCGGCTGCCTGCCGCGCGACGCGACGGACACGCGCTACGTCTCGCTGCGCGCCGGATGGAACGTCGGCGTCGAGACGCCGCTCCGCTTCGACGACGAGTGACCGCCGGACTGGGCGGCCGCCGCGCGTCGCTCAGCGCACCGCTTCGAGGAGCGCTTCCCACTCGCGCACGATCGTCGCCGCGAGAAACGGCTCGAGGCTGCTGCGCGCGTTGGCGGCGAGCCGGCGCCGCTCGTCGTCGTTTTCCAAGACGCGCAGCATCGCCGCGCGCAGCGACGCGACGTCCTCGGGCGGGACGAGGAGACCGTTCAGCTCCGCGCGAACGATCTCGCGCGCGCCGTGCGGGCAATCGAAGGCGACGACGGGACAGCCGCAGGCGAGCGCCTCCAGGACGACGTTCGGCAGTCCCTCGTAGCGCGACGAGAGCACGAAGAGGTCGGCGGCGGCGAAATACGCGAAGGGATTCTCCTGGAAGCCGACGATGCGTACCGCCGGCGCGATCCCGAGGGCCGCGGCTTGCGCTGCGAGCGTCGCGCGCTCCGGCCCGTCGCCGAGAATCGTGAGCGTGCCGCGGCCGAGCGTGTGGACCACGCCGGCGAACGCTTCGAGCAAGAGATCGAACCCCTTTTGATGACCGAGACGGCCGGCCGCCAGCACGTGCGGCCGCTCGGCCGCGGCGAGCGGCGCCGCCGCACGCGCACGCATCGCAATCTCCTCCGCGTCGACGGGGTTGTACACACGGACGACGTGGCCCGGCGGCGACGCGAGACGCGCCGCCATCTCGCGCTGGACCGCATCCGACTGCACGACGATGCGCGCGGCGCGGCGGACGAGGCGCAGATACACGCGGTAGAGCAGCGGCTGAAAGCGGCTGTTCTCGAGATAGCGCTCGCCGATGACCTCGCGCACGATCAAGCGCGAGCCGCGAAAAAACGGCTGGAGCAGGAGCAGCGCCATGTTCATGTAGCCTTGCGTCGACACAATGACCGCCGGGCCCACGTCGCGGATGACTCGCAACATTCCGGGGATCGCGCGGCGCAGGCGCGGCGCGCCGAGCGCGTGCACCGCCACGTCGTCCGGCACATCGCCGAGATATGGGCCTACCGACTCGACGAGCACGAGGTGCGGCTCGAAGCGCGTGCGGTCGAGATGGCGCAGCAGCGTCACGACCACACGCTCGGCGCCGCCACCCCGTAAGCTCGGGAGCGCGAAGAGCACACGGCAACGGGTGGTCGGGCTCACGATCGCGTCGACGGTTCACCCCCGTCACGAACGCGACGGTGTTGCTCGCCATACCGACGCTCGACCGGCGACGCAAGCGCACGCGCAACGGCACATCGCGGCGGAACGCACGAAGTGGCGTTGACAATACCGACGACGAGGGGGGACAGTACCAGGGTTCGTCATCAGCAGCCCTCAGTCATGCCTACGCGCTCCGAGCCAGAAGTCGCGCCATCGCTCTCCGACGTGACGACCGAGCGGATCGCAACGCCGACGGGCCTTCTCGCCGCGACCGTACGGTGCGAGAGTGCCGGCGCGGCGAGCGCGGTCGTCGTCGGCACGTTCGACGGCGCAACGCTCCGCCGCGTGCGCCAGGAAGCGCTGGCGATGCGCGCGCGCCATGCCAGGCAGGTGACGATCGAGGCGCGGTTCATCGACACACCCGACGCGCGCGCGCTGCTCGCGACGCTCGACGATCTCGCCGCGCACGACATCCACGTCGTGCCGACGCCGATCGCGGCGCGCCCGCGACTGTTCCCCAGCTCGCCCCCCGCACCGCCGCCACAGGATACCGTAGCGCCGCCGCACCACGCGTCGCCGGCGCACGATGTGGTGCGGGAAGCGCACGATCCGGGGTCCACGGTCTTCGTGCAGCCGGAGACGCAGCCGAGCGAGGCGCCGGCACCGACGGAAACCGTACCCGACACCACGCCCGACCCTTTCGACCTCGATCTGCCGCTTCGTCGCGCGTGGCTGCGCCCGCTGCGCGTCCTCTTCGATCATTACTGGCGCGTCGAGGTGTCCGGCCTGGAGCACGTGCCCGACGCCGGGCCGGCGCTCATCGCCGCCAACCACTCGGGCGCGATCCCCGCCGACGCGTTCATGCTCGCGGTCGCGCTCGAGCTGCGAAAGCCGGCGCGCTGCCTGCGCGTCCTCTACGATCGCTTCGTCGACGCGCTGCCGCTGATCGGACCGCTGTACCGACGGCTGGGCGCATTTCCGGCGTCGTTTCCGAACGGCGAGATGATGTTGCGGCGTGGCGAGATCGTCGGGCTCTTTCCCGAGGGCATCGCCGGCGTCGAGAAGCGCTTCACCGAGCGCTATCGGTTGCGTCCGTTCAAGACCGGCACCGCGCGGCTCGCGCTTCGTACTGGCGCGCCCATCGTACCGGTCGCGATCGTCGGCGCCGAGGAGGCGTATCCGGTGGTGGCGCGGCTCTACCGCGTCGGCGGTCTCGTCGGGCTGCCCTGGATCCCGATCACGCCGACGTTCCCGCTCTGCGGCGTCGCCGGAGCGGTGCCGCTGCCGAGCAAGTGGCGCATGCACTTCTGCCCGCCGATCGCCGCGCCTGAGGCCGACGGCCGCCCCGAGGAAGAAATCGTCGCCGAGACCACGGCGCGCTTGCGGGCGGCGCTCGCGACCGGCATCGCCGACCTACTCGCCAAGCGCCGCGGGATCTTCGTATAACGTCCCCGTAACACCCCGCTTGGACGAGGAGGACAGCCATGCGAACGTTGCTGAAGAGCCTCACGGTCGCCATCGCCATACTGACCCTGCCGTCGTGCACCGCGTACATGTACGAGGGTCACGGGCATCACCCGCATCATGGCTACCACCACCGTGACCATGAAAGCCGGTTCGGCGTCATCGGCATCGCGATCGCGCGCCGCGGCGAATCGGGGCACGGCCCGCTCGTCGTCGCGCACGTGCTTCCCGGAGGCCCCGCCGACCAAGCCGATGTCCAACCGGGCGACCGCATTCGGGCGATCGACGGCGAGTCCACGCGCGGCATGACGATTCCCGAGGCGGCGCGTCTCATTCGCGGTCCGGCCGACGCTCCCGTCGAGTTGCGTCTCGAGTCGCCGCGCGGGACGCGCGTCGTCACGCTCGTCCGCGTCCCTGTACACGCGATGTGGCACGACCACGGCTGCCGGCACGGCGACAGTCGACCCTGCGACGAGTGTCGCCACGGCTGCAAGCACTGCCGCGAGCATGGCGGGCCGTGCAAGGGTGGCGCGCCGTGCCACGGCGACGCGCCCTGCGAGCATGGACCGGAAGTCGCCGCGCCGCCGCCGGCACCGCCACCCGCACCGGACGTCGACGAGTCGCTCGCGCCCGAACTCTGGCCGCCGACGAAGCCCGGCCACCACGCGCCCTGAAGCGTGTCGCGGCGGCGACCCATCGCCGCCGCGAGCACGGCTCAGGGACCGAAGATTTGGCGGTGATACGTCCGCAGTAGGACGGTCGCGACGAGTCCGACCGCGAGCGCCGCGATCGGTAGCTCGCGCGCGACGAAGCGCTGGCGGCCGGCGAGAATCGCGGCGAACGGGACGATCGAGGTCGTCGCGAGAAACGTCTCGTAGCCGGGGACCGTCTGTAGCTTACGCGAATCTTGGTGGCGCCCGCCGATCCACGCGAACAGCGGGAAGCCGCCGAAGAAGAGCACGTCGCCGAGCGTCCCGTTCATCAGCAGGTGCGCGATGCCGAAGACGCCGAACCCCGCGAGCATCGGATGGCGGGTGATACGCAGCATGCCGTGCGGCGCCGCGGCGCCGTGGGCCAGCATCGAGCTCGGCGGCGTCGACGACGGCAGCAGCGAGGCGACGAAGAGGATCAGCGCCACCGCCATCAGCACGTAGTTGACGGCGCGGGCGATCGTCGGCGGCCCGAGCGTCATCCAGAGGAGCGGTCCCGCGTGCTTGTGGCGGGCGAAGATCCACACCAGCGGCACGAACGTCGCGAGCGCGACGAGCGAGTAGATCCCTTGAAACGGCTGCGGCCCGACGCGCTCGATCAGCGCCATGCGCGTGCGCGCCGACGACAACCAGACGTGGGTACCGGCGAACGCGGCCCAAAAGCCACCGATCAAGAGTGTCGTTTCCATGTCACGCCCTGCACAGCACGCCGGCGGTCGCGAAGTAACAGCCGGTCTCGTTGACGATGCCGGTGAAGACGTCGGCCGTGCCGGCATCGGCGATTGCCTGGACGCGAAGCGCACCCGCCGAGATCTCCGCGCCGCCGTCGACGCGGCGGAACTCGTAGCCGGCGGGAAAATGGAAGCTCGTGTCGAGCATCTCGCCGATCGTGAGCGACTCGACCGGCCGCTCGACCATGCCCTGCGCGTAGAACACGTGGCCGCGGTCGACGGTGACGGCTTGGCCGTTGTCGAACGTGACGCGCATCACCGCGACGCCGGTCGCTGTGCAGGCGATCTTCGTCATGAGGCGGAACCCGATGCGGTGATCCGGAAGGCGCGTCAAGACGGGCATCGGCTTGCCGACGAGCGATGGGAGCGTGAGCGGGCCGTCGACGGTCTCGATGAGACTGTCGCCGCTCAGACAGCCGGCGGTGCACCGTCGCGCCGCCGTCATACCGTGAGCACCACCTTGCCGACGTTCTGCCGTCCCTGGATGTACGCGTGGGCCGCCGCGGCGTCGGTGAGCGGGAACGTCTTCCCGACGGTTGGATTGATCTTGCCGGCACGGAAGTAGTCGAGGAGGCGCGTGAGGCCGCGGCGTAGGAGCGCCGGCTCGCCCCAGAGGTGGCCGAGATTGACGCCCATGACGACGCGGTTGTCGTTCATCAGCGTGATCGGGCTGAAGCGCGGCATGCGCAGGAGCTGCCAGAGAGCCGTGGGGATGCTGCGCGACGTACCCGGGGCGCTCGCCGAGAAGCCGAACGCCACCAAGCGGCCGAGCGGCGCCAGCGACCGGTAGCTGCGCCGCAGGTTCTCGCCGCCGATCGGGTCGAGCACCACGTCGACGCCGCGCCCGCCGGTCAACCGCCGCACCTCGACCTCGAAGTCGGCCGTGCGATAGTCGATCGTGTGCGCCACCCCCGCGTCACGCAGCGCCGCATGCTTGCTCGCCGACGCGGTGCCGATGACCTCGGCGTCGTGGATGCGCGCCAGTTGCACGGCCGCGAGGCCGACGCCGCCAGCGGCGCCGTGCACCAGCACGCGCTCGCCCCGGTTCACGTGCCCCATGTCCTCCAGCATCAGAATCGCGGTCAGGTAGTTCACCGGCAACGCCGCGCCTTGCTCGAAGGTCATTCCGTCGGGAAGCGGCACCACCTGGCCGGCCGGCACGACGACGAGCTCGGCGTAGCCGTTGAAGCGCGTGAGCGCGATGACCGACATTCCCGCCGTCAGACCGTCGACACCGTCGCCGATCTCGTCGATCGTCCCCGCGACCTCGTAGCCGACGACACACGGCAGCTTCGGCGCGTCGGGATAGAGGCCCATGCGCGCCATGCAGTCGGCGAAGTTGACGCCCGACGCGCGTACGCGCACCCGCACCTCGCCCGAACGCGGGTGCGGATCGGGAATCTCACGGACCTCGAGGACCTCCGGCGGGCCGATTCGCGGTATCCACACCGATCGCATGCGTGCTGCACCTCCATTACGCCCCCGTGCGCGCGGCGCGCTCCGCGCGCCGTGCTCCGATGGGCGTCGCAGCGCGAAGTGAATTCGCGCTGCTCCCCCGGGGCGGAGGGCGGCGCGATCTCCAGCTGCGGGCGATCCTCTTACAACGCGGCCTCCGCTGTCGCCAGCTTCGCGCGTCGCGGCCGTCACGAATTGACAACCCGCCGGTCGCCTGCGAGGACGCGGCGTGCCTTCGCCCACGCGCTCGTACCTCGCGTACCGGCTTCTCGCGGCGACTGCTGCCGGCGTCTGCTTCCTCGTCGGTCTCGTGTGCGTGGTGGCGTTTTTCGATCGCGCCCTCTTCCAGCTCTTCGCGCGACCGCTCTTCGCCACCGACTATTGGGGGTACTACGTCCTCGCGTTCGCGGGCTCGGCGCTCGTCGCCTGGGGCGGCTGCCTCGTCGCCGCCGTGCGCGATCCGGTCGGCGCCTCGGGGGTCGGCACCGCGACCGCCGCGGCGCTCGTGCTCGCGAGCATCCTGCGTCTGCTCGCCTGGTACTCCGGCGAGTACCGGCTCGCCGCGGATCAGCTGCGCGTCGAAGCGGGCGTGCTTGCGATCGTGGCTCTCGGATTCGTGTGGCTGAAGCCGCCGCGCCTCGACGACCCTCGCGTCGTGGAGCGCTCGCGGGAGGATGCCGCGTGACCGAGACCACCGCCGCACGTCCGCTCGTCGCCGGGAAGATCGGCGCCACGCTCCTCTGCTGCTATCTGCTCGCCGTCGCGGTCCGCATCGGCGGCTGCTACCGCGCCGAGGCGGGCGTGCGCGACGAGCGTCCCGACGCGGGACCGCGCGTCGGCGAGACGTTTCCGACCTTCACGCTGCCCGACCTGAGCGGTACGCGGATCGCCCTCGGCGATCTCGCCGGGCATCCCGCCGTGCTGCTGTTCGTACCGAGCCTCGACTGGTCGGCGCCGACGAAGGCTCGCGTCCTCGATCTCGCCGATGCCTTCGGCGGCCGCCGCGACGTCACACTCGCGGTCATCCTGACCGCCGGCGCGGCGACGCCGCGGAGCCGGCGCTTTGCTCGCGAGCACGCGATACCCGCGTACTTTCTCGTCGACGCCGCAGGGCTGACCGAGCAGCTCGGCATCGGGGTGCCGGGTCCGGAAAACGCGCCCGTCGCCCTGCCGGCGACCTTCGTCCTCGACGCCGCCGGCCGCGTCGTGCTGCGTGACGTGCGGCGCGACCCGCGCGTGTGGCTCGAGCCCAGCGTGATTCTCGCCGCGACCGGATTGTCGCCCCACTCCTGATCCGCTAACCACAGCTCACCATGTCCGCGTGCACGACGCGACCCGCGCGGCAGCGCCGCCGGACCCTCGAAATGTCACGCCGGCGACACACGTGAGGCTCACGGCGCGCGTCCACGGGCGCTCGTATCGCTTCGCCTCGGTGCGTGAGGTGCTCGCGCGCGCCAACGAGCCGAAGTCGGGCGACGCGCTCGCCGGGATCGGCGCTCGCTCGCATCTCGAGCGCGCCGCCGCAAAGCGCGTCCTCGCGGAGCTGACGCTCGAGGATCTGCGCGCGCATCCCGTCGTGCCGCTCGACGACGACGAGGTGAGCCGCGTCATCGACGCCGGCATCGAGGAGCGCACCTACCGCGAGATCCGCGGCTGGAGCGTCGGCGAGCTGCGCGACTGGCTGCTCGACGACGCGACGGCGCCGGAGGCGATTCGCGCCACGAGCCGCGGCCTCACCGCCGAGATGGCGGCGGCGGTCGCGAAGCTGTGCTCGAACCTCGACCTCGTCTACGGCGCCCGCAAGATGCCGGTGCGCACGCAGGCGCGGACGACGGTCGGCCTCCCCGGGCGTCTCAGCTCGCGCTTGCAACCGAACCACCCCGCCGACGACCCGCTGGGGATCACCGCCGCGATCTACGAAGGCCTCGCGTACGGCGCCGGGGACGCGCTGATCGGCATCAATCCCTGCATCGATACCGTGGAGAACGTCGTCGCGCTGCTGCGCCTGACGGCCGACGTCATCGAGCGTTGGCGGATCCCGACGCAGAACTGCGTCCTCGCGCACGTGACGACGCAGATGCGCGCGCTCGAAGCCGGCGCGCCGATGGACATCCTCTTCCAGAGCCTCGCCGGCACCGAGGCCGGCAACACGAGCTTCGGCATCACGGTCACGATGCTCGACGAGGCGCGGGCGATGATTCACGAGCGCGGGACGTTGCGGGCACCGCACCGCATGTACTTCGAGACCGGCCAGGGATCCGAGCTCTCGGCCGGCGCACACGGCGGCGCCGACCAGATGACGCTCGAGGCGCGCTGCTACGGTCTCGCGCGGCGCTACGACCCGTTCCTCGTGAATACCGTCGTCGGGTTCATCGGTCCCGAGTACCTCGCCGACGGGCGGCAGATCGTCCGCGCCGGCCTCGAGGATCACTTCATGGGGAAGCTCCTCGGGGTGCCGCTCGGCGCCGATGCCTGTTACACCAACCATGCCGACGCCGATCAAAACGACTGCGACACGCTCGCGACGATGCTCGCGGTCGCCGGCTGCAATTACTTCATGGGCGTCCCGGCGGGCGACGACGTCATGCTGAGCTACCAATGTACGAGCTACCACGACGGCGCGACCTTGCGGCAGCTTCTCGGGCTGCGTCCGGCGCCGGAGTTCGAGGAGTGGCTGACGGGACTCGGTCTCATGCAGGACGGACGTCTCACGGCGCGCGCCGGCGATCCCGCTGTCTTCACCGCATGACGACGTCCGCTGCCGCACCGCCGTCGCTCGCACGCCTGCTCGCCGCAACGCCGGCGCGGCTCGCGATCGGCCGCGCCGGCCCGCGGCTGCGTACCAAAACGTGGCTCGCTCTGCTCGCGGATCACGCGCGTGCTCGCGACGCCGTCACCAGCGAGGTGCCGGTGTCGCTCGTCCGGCGGCTCGGCCTGGTGGAGATCGCGACACGCGCCGAGTCGCGGCCGGACTACGTACGCGTGCCCGCGCTCGGACGCGAGCTCGGCCGCAGCGCGCTCGCGCGCCTGCGCCGCTGCCGGCGAGCGCCCGAGGTGCAGCTCGCGCTCACCGACGGCCTCTCGTCGGCGGCGATCGTGACGAACGGCGCCGCGGTGTTGACGGCGCTCACGCGCGAGCTGCGCCGCCGCGGTCGGCGGCTCGGCACGCCGCTCTTCGTTCGCAACGGACGCGTGCGCGTGCAGGACGAGATCGGCGCCGTGCTGAAGCCGGAGGTGTTCTGCTTCATCGTCGGCGAGCGCCCGGGGCTCGTCACCGCCGAGAGCCTCTCGGCGTACGTGATCTACCGTCCGTCGCAACGCTCGGCCGAGCCGGATCGAACGGTCGTCTCCAACATCCACCGCGGCGGCATCGCGCCCGCGGTCGCGGCGCGGCGCCTCGCGGATCTGATCGAGGAGATCCTGCGTCACGGTGCGAGCGGCGCAGCACTCGCCGCGGCACGGGGCGCCGCCGGCGAGACGACGCGCTGATGGACACGCCCTCCCCGCAGCAGAGCGGCGACGACGCGCCCTTCCCCATGCACACCGTCACCGTCGACGGCGCGCGTATCGCGTATCGCCGCGCCGGGTCGGGACCGGCGTTGCTCTGCGTCCACGGGTACCCGACGTCGTCGTATCTCTGGCGTCGCATCGCGCCCGTCGTCGGCGAGGTCGCGACGGTGATTGCGCCCGACTTGCCGGGCTTCGGCGACTCCGAGCTCGGCGCCTCGCGCGGCACCTGGGAGGAACAGATCGAGTTCCTCGAACGCTTCGCGACCGCGCTCGACCTCGGCCGCGTCGATCTGCTGGTGCACGACTGGGGCGGCCTCATCGGCCTCCGCTGGGCGTGCGACGTCCCAACGCGTCTCCACCGTCTCGTCATCACCGACACCGGCTTCTTCCCCGACGGCCGCTGGCACGCCTTCGCGAAGACGATGCGCACCGCAGGCGACGGCGAGACGCTCATAGACGTGATGACCTACGAAGGATTCGCGGCGGGCTTGCGCCTCGTCGCGCCGCAACTGCCCGACGACGCCCTCCACGAGTACTGGAAAGGCCTCGCCACACAAGAGCGCCGCGCCGCCAAGCTGGCGCTCTATCGATCCGGCGACTTCGAGAAGCTCGAGCCGTATCGCGGCCGACTGGGCGCCCTGGCACCGCCGACGCTCATCCTCTGGGGCGCCGACGACCGCTTCGCGCCGCCCGGCGGCGGCGTCCGCTTCTCGCGCGAGATCGCCGGCTCGGTCCTCGAGATTCTGCCGGGGCTCGGGCATTTTCTCCAAGAGGACGACGGCGCGCTCGTGGCGACGAAGATCCGCGACTTCCTCCGGACGAGGTGACCCCATGACGACGACACGACGCGTGCTCGCGACCGGCCTCGAGTTTCCCGAGGGCCCGGTGCACCTCGGCGCGGAGCGCGTCGCCTTCGTCGAGATCCGCGGCGGACGCGTCGCGCTGTACGACCACGGCGCCGTGCGCACGGTCGCCGCCACCGGCGGCGGTCCAAACGGCGCGACGCTCGGTCCCGACGGGGCGCTCTACGTCGCCAACAACGGCGGCCTCTCGCTCGGCCCGCACGGGCGCTGGATGGCGGACGTCACGATCAGCGGGCGGATCCAGCGCGTCACCCTCGACGGCGATGTCCGCGACGTCGCCGTGCGCTTGCCGGGCACGCCGCCGAATCGCCCGAACGATCTCTGCTTCGGACCCGACCGCCTGCTCTATTACACGGACCCGCACGACTGGGAGAATCTGCCGAACATCGGCGTCGGCCGTGTCGCACGGACGACGCTCGCCGGCACGGTCGAGCTCGTGGCCGAGGTGCCGAGCTTCCCCAACGGTATCGCGTTCGGGCCCGACGATCGCCTCTACGTCGCGCAAAGCATGACGCGGCAGATCCTCGTCATGGAGCCGCGCCCCGAAGCGACGCCGGCGACGCACTGCACGCTGCCGCGCGGCTACCCCGACGGGTTCTGCTTCGACGCGAGTGGCAGACTCTACGTCGCCGGCAGCCTCGGCGACGTTCTCTGGGTCTTCGATGCGGACGGCTCGGTGCGCGACGAGATTCCTTTCGACGAGGGCAGCGAGCCGACGAACTGCTGTCTCGGCGACGGTCTCCTCTACGTCACGTGCTCGGGATCCGGTCGTCTCGAGGCGCTGGAGATCGCCGCCGAGCCGCTTCCGCTTTATCCGGCGCGGACGACGCGCGGCGCGCGGCCGACCGCACGCTGAGCCGCACGCGTCGCGGCATCGCCGAGCGATACCGGCAGCGGGCTCAGCCGGTGACGCGCTCGAGCTTCTCGTAGAGCACTTCGACCTCGCGCTTCAGCCGCGCGTACGACGAGAAGAGGCGCTGCGGCTCGGGGTGCGTTTGGTAGAAGTCGGGGTCGTTCATCACCTGCGTCAGCTCGGCGAGCTCCGCCTCCTTCGCCGCGATCGTCGACTCGAGGCCCTCGGCCTCCCGCCGCCGCTTCTCCTCGGCGCGCGCCTGCCGCCGCGCGGCATCGCGCTCGAGCCGTGCCGCGTCGCGCTGCGCGCGGCCGTCGGTCGCGGGCGCGCCGTCGCCGCGATTGCCGGCCGCGCCGTTCCCGGCGCTCGACGTCGCGCCGGCGTCGAGGCGCCGAGCGCTCACGCCGCCGATGTTCGCGCGTCGGGCGCCGCCGCCATCCCTCGACGCGGTGCCGCTCGCGCCGGTGGCGCTCGCGCTCATAGCGTTCGCCCGCAGCGCGCTCGCACCGGCCGTGATTCTCGCGCCGGCGCCGGCGCTCGTCGCAGCGCCCTCGAGGGCCGCCTTCTTCGCCAGGTAGTCCTCGTAGTTTCCGAGATAGCGCACGGCCGCCCCGTGACCGACCTCGATCACCTCCGCCGGCAGCCGGTCGAGGATGTAGCGATCGTGGGCGACGAGGACGACGGTGCCCGCGTACTCGAGGAGCGCTTCCAGCAACACCTCCTTGGCCGTCAGATCGAGGTGGTTCGTCGGCTCGTCGAGGAGGAGGCAGTTCGCCGGCTCGACGAGCAGCTTCGCCAGCGCCAATCGATTGCGCTCGCCGCCCGAGAGCACCCGCACCGGCTTCTCCACCGCGTCGCCGCTGAAGAGAAACGCGCCGAGGAGATCGCGGACGCGCGGCATGAGCTCCGTCGGCGCGACGGTGGTGAGCTCTTCCAGCACCGTCTTCTCGCCGTCGAGCGCCGTCGATTGATCCTGCGCGAAGTACGCGAGCCGTACGTTGTGGCCGCAGACGCGCCGCCCGCTGGTGAGCGGCTCGACGCCGACGAGCAGTTTGAGCAGCGTCGATTTGCCGGCGCCGTTCGGGCCGACGAGCGCGACCTTGCGGCCGCGCTCGATCGCGAGGTCGACGCCGTCGTAGACGGTCAGATCGCCGTAGCGTTTCGTCGCATGCTCGAGCCCGACGACGATGCGTCCACTGCGCGGCGGATCGGGAAGCCGGATCTTGACCCGCCGCTCGTGCCCATCGGGCGGCGCCAGGCGCTCGATCTTCTCCAGCTGCTTCACGCGACTCTGCACCAGCGCCGCCTTCGACGCCTGGTAGCGGAAGCGCCGCACGAACGCTTCGATGCGCGCGATCTCCTCCTGCTGGGCGGCGTACGCATCCGCCTCTTGCGCGCGACGCTCTTCGCGCTGCGCGAGGTACGCCGTGTAGTTGCAGTCGTAATCGGTGAGCCGGCCGCGCGAGACCTCGGTGATCCGTTGGACGCAGACGTCGAGAAAGTAGCGATCGTGCGCGACGAGGATCACCAGCGACTCGCTCGCGCCGAGGAACTCCTCGAGCCAGGTGCGGGCTTCGAGGTCGAGATGATTCGTCGGCTCGTCGAGGAGGAGCACGCGCGGCCGGCGCAGCAGCAGCTTCGCGAGCGCGACCCGCATCTGCCAGCCGCCGCTGAACGTCCCGAGGTCGCGCGTGAAGTCGTCGGTGCGAAAGCCGAGTCCGGCCAGCACGCGCTCGGTCTCCGCCTCGAGGTCGTAGCGCACCTCGACGTCGAAGCGCGCGCGCACGTCGTGGTACGCCGCCATGAGGCGATCGTGCTCGGGGCCTTCGGTCGGCGCGGCGGCGAGCGCCTCTTCCAGGCTCCGGCACTCCGCTTCGAGCGCATGCAGATCCGCAAACGCGCCGATCGCCTCCTCGAAAACGGTCCGGCCCGAGACGCCGATGACCTCCTGCGGCAGGTACCCGACGGTCGTCCCTTTCGGGAGGTTGATCTCGCCGCCGTCGGGCTCGATCTCGCTGGCGATCAGCTTCAGCAAGGTCGATTTGCCGGCGCCGTTCATACCGGTCAAGCCGATGCGCGTCCGATCCGGCGCGAACCAGTTCACCGCGTCGAGGATGCGCTGGCCGCGGTACGCCTTGCTGAGGTTGGCGATCGTGAGCACGACCCGTTTTTATCGGGTCGCGCCCGCGCCCGCCAGTTTCGGTCGGCGCCGCAGCGGAATCGCACTCACAGGGACGCTGCGATGCGCGCTCGTCCCGCGGGACGATTCACTCGCCGGGCACGATCTTCACGATCACGGTCTTCCCGGCTCGCACCCGCTCCGGGTCCGGACGAAAGAGTCCGAGCCACGCGATCCAGTACTTCTTCGAGTAGACGGGCGCCATCCGCGACGCGAGCTCGGGGTCCTTCTCCAGCGTCGCTTTGCCGACGAAATGCGGTCCGCTGGCACTCCCCACCCAGACGAAGAGCGGGCTGCCGTGGCGGATCCGCCGCGCTTTGTAGCTCTCCGGTCCGGTCGCGAAGTAGATCGCGTCGCCGTCGTACATGAACCACACCGGCACGACCTTGCTCTGCGAGCCGTCGGCGCGCCGAGTCGCGACGTAGATCTGCTTCGACGAGCGCAGCGCGGTGGCGACGTCGGTGGGGAAGCCGGCCGCCGTGACCACCGCCACACCGAGCAGGCAGAACAGCACGCACGCGATCAGCGACATCCGCATTCTCCCGCGGTGCGACTACCACTCTCCGGGCACCATTGCGACCACGGAATTACCTTGACCGCGGCGGCAGGACGCCCGCATAACGACCCGCGTGCGGGTTTTCGATCGTTTCGTCGACGCCGTCTGCCGCCATCCTCGTCTCGTCATTCTCGCCCTCGCCGTAGTGACGGCGTTTTGGGCATCGCAACTGCGGACTCTGCGCGTGGAGATCGATCCCGACGCGAATCTTCCACAGGACCATTCGTACATTCGCGCGCTCCACACTCTCGAGAATCAATTCGGCGAGAAGAACCTCGTCGTCATCGGCTTGTTCCCGAACGACGGCAACGTATTCACCGCGCCGTTCCTCGCCAAGCTGCAGCGGATCACGAAACGGGTCGCCGCGACGCCCGGACTGATCCGGTCCACGTATCTGAGCCTCGCGTCCCCGCTCGCAAAGGCGATCGAAGGCGCCGATGGGACCTTGCTCGTGCGACCGATCATGGAAGGGACGCCGACGACGAGCGCGGAGATCGCTGAGGTGCGGAGGAGAGCTTTCGCCACGCCGTTGTACGTCGGCACCGTCGTCGCCGCCGATTCCAGCGCGACCGCGATCATCGCCAATTTCCGCTTGACGCCGGAGCTCACCGGGTACCCGGAAATCGAGCAACGGCTCGAGACGATCATCGCCGAGGAGAGTGACGGCACGTTCACGGCGCACTTCGGCGGCCCGGTTGCCGTCCTTGCCTCGTTGGCGCACGTGACCGAGCGTACGGTTCTGCTTTTCCCGTTGGCGGTGCTGGTCGTCGCCCTCATTCACTACGAGGCGTTCCGGACCGTGCAGGGAATGCTACTCCCGCTCCTCACCGCCGTGCTCGCGGTCGTGTGGAGCTTGGGGCTGATGGGACTTCTGGGGATTCGGCTCGATCCCTTCAACACGACGACGCCGATTCTCATCCTCGCCGTCGCTGCCGGCCACGCCGTCCAGGTCCTGAAGCGGTACTACGAGGAGTACGACCGTTACCACGATACGCCGGTCGCCGTTCGCGTGGCGCTGCGGCGTGTCGGACCGGTGATGATGATTGCCGGCGCGATCGCGGCGCTCTCGTTCTTTTCGCTGACGGTCTTCGCGACGGCGACGATTCGGAACTTCGGAATGCTGACGGGCGCGGGCATCGTCGCGGCGCTGCTGATCGAGCTGACGTTGATCCCTGCAGTACGCGTGCAGCTGCGCCCTCCGCGCGCGGCCGAGATCGATCGCGAGGCGCGGAGCGGTCGCATCCTCGAAAAGCTCCTCGGTCGCGTCGCGTCCGTCACGGCGAGCCGGCCGGGAACCGTCATCGCAATCACGGCGCTCGTCGCCGTCGCCGCCTTGGCCGCAGCGACGCGTCTGCGCGTCGATACCAGCTTCAAGCGGCAGTTCGGACCGCAGCACCCGGTGCATGTGGCCGACGACGCGCTGAACGCTGCGTTTGCCGGCACCAACACTCTGATCTTCATCGTCGAGGGCCCCGCGCCGAACGCCTTGCATGATCCGGCGGCGCTGGCGGCCGTCGCCGATCTGCAACGCTTCGTCGAGACCGATCCCGCCGTGGGCAAGACGATCTCGATCGTCGACTTCCTCGGCCAAATGGACCGGGCGCTGCACGATGGCCGGACGGCACCGGCGATTCCCGACACTCCCGAGCTCGTGAGTCAGTACTTGTTCCTCTACTCGATGTCGGGCGGACCGGAAGACCTGAACAGCCAGATCGACCCGGATCATCGCAGCGCGGTGGTGCGCGCGTTCCTCCACCGCGATTCGACGGAACACGGCGAGTACCTCATTCGCCGTGTCCGCGAGCACGTCGCGAAGACGTTTCCGCCCGGCTATCGGCTGCAGTATTCGGGGATCATCGCCTCGAACGCCGCACTCGCCGAAACGATGGTGCATGGGAAAATCTTCAACATGCTGCAGGTCGCAGGGATCATCATGCTCGTCTCGGGCCTCGTTCTGCGATCGCCAGTCGCGGGACTGCTCATCGCGGCACCGCTGGCGATGGCGGTGCTGGTGAATTTCGGCGCGATGGGGCTCGTCGGCGTGCCCCTCGACATCATGACGGCACCGCTCGCGGCGATGGCGGTCGGAATCGGCGCCGATTACGCCATCTACTTCGTATTTCGGTTCCGCGAGGAGCTCGCGGTCAGTGGGACGCGAGAGCTCGCACTGGCAAGCACGCTGCGGACTTCCGGCAAGGCAATCGTGTACGTCTCGTCAGCCATTTCCGGCGGATACCTCGTGTTGTGCACGTCCGGCTTCGTCTACCACCGGGAGCTCAGCATGATGATCGCCCTGGCGATGACCGTCTCGAGCGTCGCCGCGATCACGTTGTTGCCTGCGCTGCTCGTCTGGGTGCAGCCACGGTTCCTGTTCGGCGAGACGTCGCGTCTCGTCGACCGGCGCATGCGCCGAACCGCTTAGTCGGCCGCGATCGTCTTCCCTACCGAGCCGTTCGCGATTGGTATGCTGATCGTGAACGCGGCGCCGTGCGGCTCGCAATTCTCGAATGAGAGGTCGATGTTTTGCAGATCGGCGATCCGCGACGCGACGAACAGCCCCATCCCGAGCCCGTCCACGGCGGTCGTGAAAAACGGCTCGAAAATCTTGTCTCGATTCTCGGAGGAGATGCCGGGACCCTGGTCACGCACCACGACCGAGACGCGTTCCGCCGGCGCGTCCACACGCACGTCCAATTCGACCGTGCTGCCCTCCGGCGAGAAACGCACGGCGTTTTGCAGCAGCGCGACGATCAGGCACGTCGCCGCTTCACCGTGGACGCGCACTAACGGCACCGAGGAAGGTATCCTCTTCTGCAACGCGATACCCTTCTTCTTCAACTCGCCGGCGATGGCACTGTCTGCGGCGGCGAGAATGTCGTCGAGCTCCCGGATCTCCCGCGCCTCGGCCGGTACGCTCGTCGTCCGCATGATGTCCTTGACGAGGTCGCGGATGCGCTCGCTCTCGGCGAGAGCCATCGCCAGATATTTGCTGCGGAACTCGGGATCTTCGATGTGATCCGGCAACAACTGCAAGAACGTTCTGATCGTCGCCAGAGGATTGTTGATGTGATGCGCCAGCCCGGATGCCAAGTAGCCCAACGTCGCTGCGCGCTCGGCGCGCTGTAGCCGATCTTCCAGCGTGCGCCGCTCGTCCGCCAGGCACCGCCGATTCAGCACCTCGCGGACGACGTAGGGCAACGCGGTCAGATAGCCCTCTTCCTTCACGAGGTAGTCGTCGGCGCCGAGCTTCATCGCCTCGACCGCGAGCTTCGCCGACGACGCGGTCGTGACGAAGATCGCGGGCGTATCGATCCCGGATCCGCGGACTTCGCGCAGCAACTCGATGCCGTCTCCGTCAGGCAGCTTGAAATCGAATACGAAGAGATCGTACTGCTGCGCCGCGATGCGCCGCCTCGCCTCGGCGAGATTGCCGGCTACCTCGAGCGACCAGTCTTCGAGCGCCGTCTCCAACTCGTCGCTCATGAGCTCGACGTGCGACTGATTGTCCTCGACCAACAATGCGACTTTGCCCACGGCTCACCTGTCTCCGCGCGGGAAGCTGAGATGGAAGCTCGACCCCTCGCCCGCCACCGACTCGACCCAGATACGTCCGCCGTAGCGCTGCACGATGCGCTTCACGACGGCGAGTCCGATGCCGTACCCTTGCTGAACGACCCCGGCGACGTTCTGTTCCGGAGCGCGGTGGTACAGCTGAAAAATGCGTCCAATCTGGTTCTCCGTTATGCCTATGCCGTTGTCGCGGACGACGTAGTCGATCGTCCCATTCTGCATTTCGCCCGAAATCTCGATCCGAGGCTGCTCTTTGTCTCCGACGTATTTGCAGGCGTTCGTCACGAGATTATCGAACACGTGGTTGATCTTCTGCTCCTCGGCACGGACCGGCGGCAGGTCTCCGATGACGACGTCGATGCCCTTCGACTCGATCGCCGTGTGTGCCCTGCCGACGGCGTCGCGCACCACGGCATTGACGTCGACGAGCTCGCTCGGCGCGGCGACCTCGGTTTGGGTGACCACCTCGAGAAGGTTCCGCAGCATCGTCGTCATCAAGCGACAATCTCGGATCAGCCGATCGGCGTAGCGTTGCCCGCGCTTCGACAATTGCGCGCCGTCGATCTCGACGAGCTTGCGAGCGGTCTCCGTGCTCGCGACCGCGACGTTTTGCAGGTCGTGGGTGACGATGTGCACGAGCTCCTCCAGCTCGTCCGTGCGCTCTTGTAGCTGGAGTGTGCGCGCTTCGAGCTCGCGGGTACGCTCCTGCACACGCTGCTCCAAGAGCCGGTTGTACCCTTCGATCTCGCCTTTCGCGGTCTTGAGTTGGTCCGACAACGTGCCGGCGAGATACGCGTTCATGAAGAAGAAGATGATGGCGCCGATCAGGACGGCGATTTCGCCTGCCCACGAGTAGTGATGACTCCACACCGCCGTCGGCGGCGGGAGAACTCCGGACCGAACACCGAGACCCAAGCCGATGAGGCACAGGGCGGCACCCCCGGCGATGACGTACGATCCCGTCCGCGACATGAAGGTCGCCGACGTGATCACGATCATCGAATAGATGAAGGGGCCGTACGGCACGTCGAGGCCGCCCAGCGAGTAGATCGTGAAGGAGATGCCGAGGAGATCGACGATCCAGTGAACGTAGAAATCGCCGAGCGGAAACCCGCGTCGCTTGCCGGCAAACCAATACAGTAGATCGAGCGACCCGACCGCCCCGACGACGACCATCGGCGGTGTGAACGACCTCAGCGACAGACCCGACGATACGGCCGTCGCGAAGATCACGATCTCGAGGAACGAGCAGGCGACGACGCGGAAAAAGAGGCCGTCGATGAACGCTTGCCGGCGCGTGCTGACGTCGACGATTTCGGTCACGCGTTCGGCTCCCCGTCGGTCGATTCCGCGCTCGCATCTGCCGACTCATCGCGCGCAAGCCGCGACGCGAAATCCAAGCGTCGCTTCACGTCGGCCGTCACTTCGGCGATCGACGCCGCGCGCGTCACGTGGAGCGGACGCGACACACCGACCCGTATCGTGGCACGGGGAAGCGGGATATCGGCGATGAGGCCCGGTATGCGCACCCCTCGGCTCGCGTGCACCGCCAATGGCCACATCGTCGAGCCGAGCCGCGCCGCCACGCGCACGATGCCGGTCGGTACGGTGCCGTACACGCTGCCGCCGTCGACCGCGATGAAGAACGGCGTCGGACGGCGCAACCAATCGGCGAGATCCTCCAAACGCGACGGATTTCCACGTACGTGGATCCGCCGCATCCGCAGCCCGAACTTCTCGCCGATTCGCCACATGATCTCACCGCCAATCGAATCGTCCGCTACGATCTCGAATCGGGAAAGCGCCGGACGGAGCCCGTGTCGCTCGGCCGCGAGCAACGCAATCGTCAACTGATCCGTGCTCCAGAACGGTACGATGACGTGGCCGCGGTCGACGTCCCGCAACAGCCGTTCCGCGAGAACGGCACAGGAGCCCTGGCCGTCCAGTTCGGGCTCGTCCGATGCGACTCGCAACGATCCCGTACGCGAAATGCGCTGCAGCAAAGCGCCTGTGATCCGCCCTAGGACACCGCCGTACCGCCTTCCAACGCGGCTCACTACCTCCCCCCAATCATCTTAATTAGGGCACGGCATGCCGCCTATGGGCGATTTGCTGCGTCAGCCGGGGCGGCCGGATCGACTGATCTCCGTTTCGAACGGGTGGGATTTCTGGCCGGCGTCGGAGGCGAGGCGGTCGAGCAGCGCCAGAATCGCTTCGACACTATCGACGTGCTCGAGCTCCGTTTCCGGAACGCGGATTCCGAATTCCTCCTCCACCGCAAAGACGATGTTCACTGCCGCGACGGAATCCATGCCGAGTTTCTTGCGAAGTGAGATGCCACGGACGACGTTGGCGAGGGGCACCTGCAGCTCCGTTGCGATGATCTCGAGTAGCCGAGCCTCGACGTCCGTGTTCATGAAGAACCCTCCTGCGACGGCACCGCTTTCAACACGAGCGCCGCGTTGCGTGAGCCGAAGCCGAACGACGTCGAGAGGACGGCGCGGGCCTCGACACGCCGCGCACCTTCGCTGACGTAATCGAGGTCACATGCCGGATCGGGTTCGTCGAGGTTGATCGTCGGAGGAACGACGCCGTCGCGCAATGCGAGAGCACAGATGATCAGCTCGACCGCGGCGGACGCGCCGATCAGATGTCCCAGCATCGATTTCGACGAGCTGATGGGGATGCGATACGCGCGCTCCCCGAAGACCTTCTTGAAGATGAGCGTTTCCGTCGCGTCGTTTTTCTGCGTGCTGGTGCCGTGGGCGTTGATGTAGTCGATATCGGCGGGTGCGAGGCCCGCATGCCGAAGCGCCTCCACGATTGCGCGCGCGCCGTGCTCGCCTTCAGGTTCCGGCGCCATGTGGTGATACGCGTCGCACGTCGCCCCGAACCCCGCTACCTCGGCGTATACGCGCGCACCGCGCGCTTTCGCGACCTCTTCCGCCTCCAACACTATGACGCCGGCACCTTCGGACATGACGAATCCGCTCCGCTCCCGTGAGAACGGACGCGAGGCACGCGCCGGCGGATCGTTCAGCCTCGAGAGCGCCCCGATGCGGTCGAACGACGCGTACAGCAGCGGAAAGATCGCGGCCTCGCTCCCACCGGTCACGACGGCGTCGACGACGCCGCTCGCGACCTGACCGAGCGCCAATCCGATCGCGTCCGCGCTCGCAGTGCAGGCGGTGGACACCGCGTACGCCGGGCCGTGGAGTCCGAGCGCAATCGCGATCTCCGACGACAACGTGCCCGGGTACTGCAGCGGAAACATCGGGTGAACGCGGCTCAACCCTTTTTCTGCGAACGTGATCCCGTCGCTGACGGTACGATCGATCGCGCCGACGGCGGTGCCAAGACAGACGCCGATGCGGTCGGGATCGATCGACCGAGAGGGCGTTCCCGCATCGTCCCACGCGAGGCGCGCCGCGGCGACGCCGAAGTGGACGAACCGCGCGACGGCCTGAACCGTCCGGCGCGCGAGGAACTCTTCCGGGTCGAAGTTCCGAACCTCGCCCGCGACCTGACTGGCGCAGCCTACCGGATCAAATGAGGAAACCCGGTCGATGCCGGACTCTCCGGCGAGGAGCGCGGACCAGAGTGGCTCGGCGCCGATGCCCAGCGGGGTGATGCACCCGACTCCGGTAACGACAATCTTCCGCAAACCGAGGGGGAGCTTTCTCCGAGGGGTGCTCCCAAATAGACCACTTTGGGAGCACAGAGCAAGACACAGCAGCAGCCTCGTCAAATGCGGCAACGCGCCGGCGCGCATTTGTCCGCGCGTAATCGAAACCTTACGCGCGCGAGTGCGCGTCAGCCGCCGAGCGGCCGGGTCGACGAGGTGGAGGTGGAGACGCCCGCGAGCGGCAACTCGACGCGAAAGACCGCGCCGTGCGGCTGGGCGGCTTCCACGGAGAGATGGATGTTCTGCAGATCCGCGATCCTCGATGCGACGAAGAGACCCATGCCGAGACCGTCGACGGCGGTG
Source organism: Binatia bacterium (assembly GCA_041488235.1). Taxonomy (GTDB): domain Bacteria; phylum Desulfobacterota; class Binatia; order UTPRO1; family UTPRO1; genus DP-19. Next base: position 8,171 of record JBGPOW010000002.1, on the reverse strand, counting down.
GTGAAGAACGGCTCGAAGATCTTCTCGCGATTTTCCGGCGGGATGCCTGGACCTTCGTCTTTGACGACGGCGATCAGGCGGCCCGCCTGGTCGTCGATGTGCGCGTGCACCTCGATCGTGCCGCCCTCGGGCGAAAATCTGACGGCATTCTGCAGCAGGCTGAGAAAGAGACACGTGGCGGCTTCGCCGTGCACGCGGACGGCCGGTGTCGGGGCAGGCACGTCCTTCCGATAGACGATTTGTTTTGCGCGTAGCTCGGTTTCGACGCCGTCCTCGGCACGTTCGAGGATCTCATTGAAGTGCTGCACCTCGCGGCCTTCGGCGGGGACGGTCGCGGCGCGCATGATGTCCTTCACGAGATCGCGGATGCGCTCGCTCTCGGCAAGGGTCAGCTCCAGGTACTTCGTGCAGAACTCTTCGTCGTCGCGGCGCGACGGCAGCAGCTGCAAGAACGTGCGGATCGTCGCCAGCGGATTGTTGATGTGGTGCGCGAGACCGGACGCCAGGTAGCCGAGCGTCGCGGCGCGTTCGGCGCGCTGCAAGCGCTCCTCGAGCACGTGACGCTCCGCCGCGAGGCGATGGCGCTCCAGAACTTCCTGGACGAGGTACGGAAGGACGGACAGGTATCCTTCCTCCTTCACGACGTAGTCGTCCGCGCCGAGCTTCATCGCCTCGACGGCGAGCTTCGCCGACGCCGCCGTGGTGACGAAGAGGGTCGGCGTCGTCATGCCCGCGCCGCGGATCTCCCGCAGGAGCTGAATGCCGTCGCCGTCGGGCAGGCGGAAGTCGAGCACGAAGAGATCGTACGGCTGCGCGGCGATCCGCCGACGCGCTTCGGCGACGGTGGAGACGACGTCGAGCTTCCAGCCGTCGAGCACCGGCGACAGCTCGTCGCTGATGAGCTCCACGTGCGAGCTGTTGTCCTCGACGAGAAGCGCGGCGCGTTTCGTCACGATGTGACCCTCATGTGCCCGGAACTGTCGCCGACCCCCGCCGGCAACCGATCCGCGCCATTTTACGGAACTCCGGGCGTTCCTACTACCGCAATTCGACCGCGTCGCCGACGCGCAGCATCCCTTCCGCGGCGACCGTTGCGTACACACCCACGTTCCCACCGGCGCGCTGCGCGACGGTGCGCAGGATCTTGGGATCGCGTGGCAAATCTTGCTGCGGCAGCGTCGTCATCACGCAACGGATCGTCCCCATGAGGACGGACGCTCGCACCTGGCCGCCGAGTGCGAGCGTGCGGCCGCTCCATCCCTCCTCGACGAGACCGGGGGCGCCACCCGTCGCGATGAACACGTTCGGCCGGAAGCGTCGTACGTCGAATCGTCCTTCGGGATATGCCGCGCCGAGCACGGCCAAGGTGGCGTCGGTGAGGACATGCAACGGCGCAGCGTCGAAGAAGGTGCCGGGCGGACACGGATAATCGCCGGCCTCCACGGCCGATTGATCGACGCCCGCCTCGATGTCCTCCACCGTCTGAATCGCGATCTCGAACTCCGCGGTGTGCTCGGGGATCGCGCGCACGAGTTCCACGTCGTGGCCGAGCCACGCGGAGAGCGCGCCGGCGGCCGCATCGACCCCGACGCGGCTGCCGTCCGGCAATGTGATCGCGGGCGGCGCGCTCGGCCCGTCAGGATAGGTCGCGCCGCACTCGAAGAGACGTGCCCAGCGTTTGCCGCTCATCACGCGACCGGTCGCACGATCGCGGAGCGCGTACGCGCGATCGCCGGCGAGGCCGTTCGCCGTCACCTCGGCGCTTTGCACCTGTTCGCCGCGCAGCGACTTCACCGGGTACCGCCAGATTGCCTGTATCGTTCCGAGCGCGGCGGCCATGCGGCTCCTCTAGTCCGCGCGCGCCGTCGCCACAAGCGCAAAGTGACGGGTTCGAGCATCGCGAACGGATCAGCCGCCGCGACCGATGCGACGCAGCTGCCCCGGTGTCAAAAAGAACTCGAGTGTGCCGGCCGCGCGCGGCGGTAGCGACGCGACGCTGATCGCGGCGAGCCCCGCTTTCTTGAACGGCAGCGGCACCAACCCCGGTGTGCCGACGAGCAGCACCGAGGCGAGCTCGCCCAAGTCCGGTTGATGGCCGACCAACACGATGCCCTCGGCGCGCGCGTGCGAACCGAGCGCGCCGAAGAGCGCGTCGCGCGCGCCGGCGGGCGCGAGCGCCGGCGTCGCGATGACGGTCGTCTCCTCGATGTCGTGCTCGGCGGCGACGATCTCCGCCGTCTCCCGCGCGCGCCGGAGCGGGCTCGTCAAGATGACGTCGATCGGCAGCTTCAGGGCGCGCATCCCCGCGACGACTTCGCGCAGCTTGCGCTTGCCCTCGCCGGTGAGCCGCCGCTCGGCGTCGGACCCGCCGGGCGCCGTGTCCTCGGCGATCCCGTGGCGAAGCAGCATCAGCAAGTGGCCGCCCGTTGCCATCGACCCACTTCCTATTTGACCGTGATTCGCCGGCGCAAGTACAGTCGCCCATGCTCGACGACGCCCTCCTCTTCGCCTCCGCGACGCGCCTCCTCGGCTTCCTCCGTGCCCGGGAGATTTCGTCCAGGGAGCTGGTGGATCTGCACCTCGCCCACATCGGACGCGAGCGCGCGCTCGGAGGGTACCGGCGGCCTCCACTCGTCGGCTGAGACCGTGAGCCGCGCGCCGGAGGAAGTCGCGTATCTGCGCGCGGTGCTCGCCGCGAGCGCCGTCGCCGCCGACGCGCTCCTCGCGATGGAGCGCGTCGCCGAGCTGCTCGCCCCCGAGCGCTTCGCCGCGCTCGCCGCCGAAATCGAGGCACGCTGCGGCGACGCGCTGGCCGCCGCGCGCGCGGCGCTCGCCGCGGCGCCCGCCCCCGCCGACCTCGTCCGCTTCGACGAGATCTTCGCCGCCGCCTTCCGGCATACGGACGAATGCGTCGGCTTCTTCGCGAGCTTTCCGCGCGCGCCCGCCGCGGAGCGAATTCCTCGCATCCTCGCGGCGCTCCATCACCACGCGCAGGCGCAGGAGCACTTCTACGGCATTCGCGCGCTGCTGCCGCCGTTGCGCGAGTACTGGGGCGCCGACCAGCCTCGTCCCGAAACGGCAGATGCGCCGCCCGAGTCCGCCGCCGCGATGACCGCCACCACAGAGGGGCGCGCCGCGAGCGTTCTGCCCCCAACAGCGAGCGACGTCCCGCCGCCGCACGCACCGCTCCTGCGCGTCGGTGCGGGCGGCCGACACGGCGGGTTCTCCGCGTACATCCCGGAGCAGTACGACCCGGCGCGCGCGTGGCCGCTGATCGTCGCGCTGCACGGCGGCTCGGGAAACGGGCGCGACTTCCTGTGGACATGGGTGCGCGAGGCGAAGGCGCGCGGCCATCTCGTCGTCGCGCCGACGGCCGTCGATTCGACCTGGGCCGAGGAAGACGCCGAGGGTCTGGTGCAGATCCTCGACTGGCTCGCGACGCGCTTCCACGTCGCGACCGATCGCGTCCTTCTGACCGGCCTGTCGGACGGCGGTACCTTCACGCTCCTCTACGGCCTCGCGCACCGCGAACGGTTTCGCGCGCTGGCGCCGCTCTGCGGCGTCTTTCATCCGCTGAACGCCGCGAACGGCAACCTCGAGCGGGCGCGCGGCGCGCCGATCTACCTCGTCCACGGCGCGCGCGACTTTCTTTTCCCGGTCGCGTACGCACACTTCACGCGCGATGTTCTCGTCGAAGCCGGCGCCGACCTCCACTACCGCGAGCTGCCCGAGCTCTCGCACACGTATCCGCGTAGCGAGAACGCCGCGATCCTCGCCTGGTTCGAGGACTGCTGCGCCGTCGCACGCGCGTGAGCGGCGATCGTCGGCGCGTGCGGGCGAGCGTCGCGCCGGTCGTGGCGCTCCTGCTCGTCCTCGTTACGGTCACCGGCGCGATTGTACGCAGCCCCGCGCAGGGCTGGCTCGGCCTGACCCTCGCTGAGGATCACGTCGCCGATGGCACCGCCGTTCGCATCGAAAGCGTCCTCCCCGAGAGCCCCGCGGCCGCCGCCGGGCTCGCGAACGGCGACGTCGTGCGCGCCGTCGGCGCCCGCAGGGTCCGCGCACCGCGCGAGCTGAGCGCCGCAGTCCGCCGCACGATACCGGGCGCAATGCTGACCCTGCACGTCGAGCGCGCAGGCGGCGCGCTCGACGTCGCGGTCCGCGTCGCCGCGCGGCCACCGGATCTCTACCGGCTCCTCGAAGCCGACCGCGACGCATGGCAGGAGCCGGCGCGCGTGCTCGCGCTCCTCGACGTCGCGCCCGGCCGAACCGTGGCCGACGTCGGTGCCGGCGGCGGCTACTTCACCGAACGCCTTGCCGCGGCCGTCGGTCCGGCCGGACGCGTGATCGCGGTCGACATCGACTCCGATGCGCTCTCGCAGCTCACCACGCGCTTTGCGCACGCGCGGAACGTCGAGGTGCAGCGCGGTCTCACCAACGATCCGCGCCTCGAGGCCGACACGCTCGACGGCGTGCTGTTCGTCGACGCGTTCCACGAGCTCGCCAACCCGGCGGCGACGCTCGCGGCCGTGCGCCGCGCGCTCCGCCCTGGCCGGCGGCTCGTGATCGTCGACCGCGCCGCGACGGAATACGTCGCGGGCGCACACGCGATTCCCGAGGCGCGCGTCCTCGCCGAGTCGGAAGCAGCCGGGTTCCACCTCCGCGACCGCACGGAGCTGCAGCGGCAGTTCGCGCTCGTGCTGGAGTGACGGCGGTTCGCTGCATCCGTGCGCGTGAGAACGCCGGCGCTTTGATGTAAGGTCGCGCCACATCGCGTCCATAAGGAGGCACGACATGAGGCTCGAAGGCGCAGTGGCGATCGTAACCGGCGGAGCGTCCGGTCTCGGCGAGGCGACGGTGCGAACGCTCGTCGACGGCGGCGCGCGTGCCGCGATCCTCGACCGGCCGCAATCGAACGGCGAAAAGCTCGCTCAGGAGCTCGGCGCCGCGCACGCCGTCTTCGCGCCCGCCGACGTCACGAGCAGCGACGAGGTCGCTGCCGCGGTCGCGCGCGCGAAGGACGCCTTCGGCGCGATCCACATCGCCGTCAACTGCGCCGGCGTCGGCGTCGCGATGAAGACGGTCACCAAGCAGGGGCCGATGCCGCTCGAGCTCTTCAACAAGGTCATTCAGATCAATCTCGTCGGCACCTTCAACGTCATCCGTCTCGCCGCCGCCGAGATGGCGAAGAACCAGCCCAACGAGGAGGGCGAGCGCGGCGTCATCATCAATACGGCGTCGATCGCTGCGTTCGACGGGCAGATCGGCCAGGCGGCCTATTCGGCGTCGAAGGGTGGCGTCGTCGGCATGACGTTGCCGATCGCGCGCGACTTCGCGTCGGTCGGCATCCGCGTGATGACGATCGCGCCCGGCACCTTCGACACGCCGATGCTGGCGCTCCTCCCGAAGGAGCACCGCGACGCGCTCGGCGCCGCGATCCCATTCCCGTCGCGCCTCGGCCGGCCGTCGGAGTTCGCGGCGCTCGCCCGTCACATCGTCGAGAACCCGATGCTGAACGGCGAGACGATCCGCCTCGACGGCGCCCTCCGCATGGCGCCGCGCTGAGCCGCGTCGTCCGCGCGCGGTCGGTGCGCGGCGGCGAGTCGCTGGTCGACATGATCCGCGAGAACCTCGTCGCCGAGCGCATCGCCATCGACTCCTACGGCGACATGGTGCGCTACTTCGGCAACGACGCCCCGACGACGCGCCGCCTCGTGGAAGGCATCCTCGCCGTCGAGGAAGAGCACGCCGACGACATGGCGGATCTGCTGACCACGCTCGATCCGACGAAGCCCGTCTGAGGAGCCCGCCGGAGCTCAGGCCGGTCGAGACGAGGGTCCGAGACGCACCGGCACTCCGTTCAAGATCGACTGGCCGATGATCGGTTCGACGACCGCGTCGTCGACCCAGTCGTTGAACGATACGCCCGCATGTTCACCGGCGACCTTCTGCCATCGAGCGCTTTCCGCGTGTCCCCAGCCGTGCGGTAGGCTCACGACCCCCGGACGCATTTCGTCGTTCACGGCGACGCGCACCTCGCCGCGATGTACGCGGCTCTCGAGGATCGTCATCTCGCCGTCGCGGACGCCGTAGCGGGCGGCGTCGTCGGGATGCACGAGGAGCACGCAGCGGTCGCGGCCCGAGACCAGCGATGGAACGTTGTGCATCCAGGAATTGTTGCTGCGCAGCTCGCGACGGCCGATCAGGACCAAGCCGTTCTCCGATTGTTTCGCGTCGAGATCGACCTCGAGCGCGGTCATCGCCTCGAGCATGCAAGGCGTCGCGAGGTGGACGTGGTTGTCCCGGTGGTAGAGGCGCCGCTCGATGCCCGGCTGGAGCGGACCTAGATCGATGCCGTGCGGCGCGGCCTTCAGCTTCGCGAGGTTGAGACCGTTCGACCACGGCAGGAAACGATCGCCATACGGCCCGAACCGGAGCAGCAAGTCGAGGAAGCCCGTCGGCGTCCAGCGCACGCCGAGTGGCCGCAGCCAGGACAGCGCGCGGTCGAGCCAGGCCTCGCCGGTCGCGCCGCCGCCGAGCCGCTCACTCAGCTCGAGCAAGATCTCCCAGTCGGCGCGCTCCTCCGCCGGCTTCTCGACGACCGGCGGCGACCAGCGGGCGATGTTGCGCACGCCGAGGGCACCGAACAGCACGTCGATGTGGTCCTCGGCGAGGTTCCAGCACGGCGGCAGGATCACGTCGGCGTGACGCGTGGTCTCATTGATGTAGATGTCGATCGACACCATGAAGTCGAGCGTGTCGAAGGCGGCGGCGATGCGTTTGCCGTTCGGCGCCGAGAGCACCGGATTGCCGGCGAGCGTCACCATCGCGCGGATCTGGCCCTTGCCTGGCGTCTCGATCTCTTCCGCGAGCGTGGCCGAAGGCAGGTCGCCGAGCGTCTCCGGTAGCCCGCGCACGCGGCTGCGCCAGCGCGCACGACCGTCCTGACCGCCCATGCGCGCGACGCGCGTGACGTCGAACGCCGGCGTCGTGAACATCGGCCCGCCCTCGCGTCCGAGACGTCCCGTCACGATGTTCAGGAGGTCGGTCGCGAAGGTCGCGAGCGTCGAGTGCGCGCCGACGCAGACGCCGACACGCGAGTAGCAGACGGGTGCGCGCGCGTCCGCGAACTGGAGCGCCAGGCGCTCGATGGTCTCGGCTGATATGCCGGCAACCGCGGCGACGCGCGCCGGCGTGAACACGCCGAGGCGCCGCTCGATCTCCGGCCATCCACTGGTGGCGTGATCCAAGAATTGCCGATCGATGCGATCGTGCGCGATCAGGACCTGCACCATCGCCAGGAGAAACGCGGCATCGCCGCCGGGACGGATCGCGACGTGCTCGTCCGCTTCCTTGGCCGTTTCGGTGCGACGCGGGTCGACGACGACGACCTTGCCGCCGCGCGCGCGCACGGCGCGCAGACGCCGGCGCATGTCGGGCGCGGTCATCGCGCTGCCGTTCGAGATCATCGGATTGCCGCCGAGGCACAGGAAGTAATCGCTGCGATCGATGTCTGGGATCGGAATCGACAACGCCGAGCCGTAGAGCTCGTACGACGTCACCACGCGCGGGTTCGCGTCCTGCGAGCCGGCGCTGAAGCGGTTGCGGGTGCCGAGCGCCTTGGTGAACGAGCCCAGCATCATGAGCGCGCCGTGGTTGTTGCCCGTCGGGTTCCCCCAATAGAAGCCGATCGCGTCCTTGCCATGCTGCGCGCGGACCTCGCCGAGGCGGCGCGCCACGAGCTCGAATGCCGCGTCCCAGGAGATCTCCTCGAACTCGCCCGTCGCCGTGCGGCGCACCGGCCGACGCAATCGGTCCGGATCGTGATGGATGCCCGCGATCGCGATCCCCTTCGGACAGACGTAGCCCTTCGAGAAGACGTCGTCCTCGTCGGGACGGACCGAGAGAATGCGGTCGTCCTCGACCTCGAACTGGAGCCCGCACGTCGCCTCGCAGAGCGAGCAGGTATGAAAGACCGGGTGCGCCATCGGAGCCTCCATTGCGTTGCGGTCGGAACCTCTCTGCCGCCGTGGTGACGGTGAGTCTACGCTTCGGCCGATATCACACCATCGGCGCTGTTCTCCTCCAGCGCGAGATCGTCCGCCGTCCGGCTGCCACTGCGGAGCGGCGCGAGCGTATCCACAACCGTGCGCAGCGGAAGGTCGATCTGC
>JBGPOW010000001.1:0-64893 GCA_041488235.1 Binatia bacterium | reverse complement strand
GCGCGCGCCCCCCCGCCCGCCCCCGCGCCGGCCCGCCGGCCGCGCCGCCCCCCCCGGGCCCCCCTGGTCCCGCCCCGGCCCCCCCCCGCGCCCCCCCCCCCCCCCACCCAACCCTCGCCCGCGCACGTGGACGTCACGAGTCACACGTCGTCGAGCAGCTCGCCTATCAGGACCTTGCCGAGCGGCGACCGTGGGAGAGCATCGCGGAAGCTCACGACCCGCGGGATCTTGTACGACGCGAGCAAGGTTCCGCAGTGAACGCGCAGCTCCTCGGCGGTACACGGCACGCGTGCGACGACCGCGACGGCGACGACTTGATCGCCGTGCGGCGTCGGGATGCCGAACACGGCGACGTCGGCGACCGCCGGATGGCCGCGCAGCGCCGTCTCGACCTCGGCGGGGTTCACCTTGTTGCCGGCGCTGTTGATGAAGAGGCTCGTGCGTCCGGTGATCACCAGATCGCCGCGCTCGCTCCAGTGCCCTTCGTCCCGCGTGCGGAGCGGTTGCGCGGCTCCGCCCATCGCCGAGTCGCTGCGGACGACGATCTCTCCGGTCGCGCCGCGCGCGACCTCGGCGCCGCTCGCGTCCTCGATCGTGACGCGCACGGTGCCGACCGGACGGCCGACGCTCGTCGGGTCGAGCTCCGCGAGCGGCGCCGTGTTGAGCGCGACGTCGCCGGCCTCGGTCAAGCCGTAGAGCTGCCGGATCGGCACGCCGAAGCGCGCGAGGAAGGCGTCGTAGACGTCGCGCGTCAGCGGCGCGCCGGCGCTGATGCAGAACCGGAGCGTGTCGAGTGACCAGCGTCGGCCGCGGTCAGTGGTCACGAGCATGCGCGCCATGAAGGGCACCGTCGGGAAGACGGTCACGCCGTGCGCGCTCACAAGATCGAGCGTCGGGCGCCGTAGAAATCGCGGTCGCAAGACGAGCCGCGCGCCCGTACGCAGGCTCGTGAGGAGCGTGTTGCCGAGTCCGTACGAATGCGAAAGCGGGATGACGCCGAGGATGGCGTCCGCGGGGCCGATGTCCGTCGCCGACGCAATGTTGTCCGCCTCCCACCAGAGATTCTCGTGCGTGCGGACGACGGGCTGCGGCCGCCCCGTCGTCCCCGAGGAGTAGGCGACGAACGCCGCGTCGGTCGCGACCGGCGCGCGCGGCGCGCGATGCGCGTCGCAGAGCGCGCGTACGATGCGCAGACCGCTCGGTGCGACCGCGACGGCGGCGATCGCCGGCGGCGCGACGTCCGCGCTCTGCGCCCCGCCGACGAGCGCGCGCGCCGCGCCTTCGACGAGCGCGCGCCGGACCTCGGCCGCGGGCGCGACCGGCGCGAGCACCTGCGCCTGCGCGCCGCAGGCGAGCACGCCGAGGAACGCCTCCACGAATCCGACCGAGTTCGGCAGCCAGAGCGCGACGCGGTCACCGCCGCCGATGCCCGCCGACGCGAGCTCGGACGCGGCGTGCGTGACGCGGCTCGCGAGCTCGGCCGCGGTCAGCGCGACATCCTCGTCTTCCACCAGTGGATGGCCGCGATCGCGTGCGGCGGCCGCGGCGAGCAGCGCCGTCACGGTGCGGTCGGAAGATCGGGCCATCAGTCGACGTGCGTGTTACCACAGCGTCTCCGCGTTGCCGAGGCGCGTAGGGCGCGAGCGATGTCGCGGTACTGAGGCGGCTGGCGCGCGATCGCGGAGTAGTCTAGAAGGAGCTGCCCCCCTTCATCGACGGTAGCAGGCGAGCAGATGACGGTGAAAACCAACGCGTCGCACCAGAAGGTCCGGGCTCCCGAAGAACGGCCGACGATTCGACTGCTGCTCGTCGACGACCATCCTCTCGTCCGCGAAGGGCTGAAGCGGGTGCTGAGCTCGATGGTCGGCGTGTTCGTGGTCGGCGAGGCGTCGACGGGTGAGGACGCGATCGCGCGCGTCCGCGATCTCGAGCCCGACATCGTCATGATGGATCTGTCGCTCCCGAAGATGAGCGGCATCGAGGCGACGCGCATCATCCGCAAGGACTTCCCGGCGACGCGCGTGCTCGCGCTCACGATGCACATGGAGGAGGTCTACGTGCGCGGCGCGCTCGAGGCGGGCGCGAGCGGCTACCTCGTGAAGGACGCGCGTCCGAACGAGCTGGTGCGGGCGATCGAGGCGGTCTATGGCGGCGAGGACTACGTGATGACCGGCGCGGCGCCGAAAGTTCGCTGATTCCCGGCGGCGCATTCCGATGGTAGCGTCGGGGCATGGCCGATAACGCCACGGACCGTCGAACCGCGGTCGCCGAGATCGCGCCCGGCATCCATCGTCTGAGCTCGTATTACGAGCCGTGGCGGAGCTCGATCAATGGCTACCTGCTCACGGGCACGGAGCCGACGCTGATCTCGACCGGGATGCGTTGCCACTTCGAGGAGACGTGGAAGGCGATCGCGCGCGTCCTCGATCCGAGCACGTTGCGGTGGATCGTCGTCCTGCACTTCGAAGCCGACGAATGCGGCGCCTTGAACGAGCTCCTCGCGCGCGCACCGCGCGCCGAGACACTCGCCTCGATGCGCGCCGCGATGGCGTCGCTCGCCGACTACGCACTGCGTCCGGTACGCGGCGTCGGCGACGGTGAGGTGATCGCCGCCGGCGAGCGCGCGCTGCGTGTCATCGACGCCCCGTACGTCCACGCGTGGGACGGCATCATGCTCGTCGAAGAGCGGACGCAAATCGCGTTCACCGGCGATCTCTTTCTGCAGCCGGGGCACCTCGACGCGATCATCCACGACGATCGCTCGTCGCTCTCGGTGCAGCTCTACCGGACGTTTTACGGCACGCCGCCCGAGGTGCCGCTGCAGCGCGTGCTCGACCGCGTCGAGGCGAGCGCGCCCACGCTTCTCGCACCCGGCCACGGGTCGGTGTTGGCGGGAAACCTCGCACCGTACTACCGCGCGTATCGCCAGTCGGTGAGCGCGCTCGCCGCGCTGCGGCCGCTCGCCGAGGGAACGCGGCCGCGGCGGAGCGCCGACGACGCTCCGCCGCGCCCGCCGTCGCTCAGCCGCGGGCAGGACTGATCGTCACGAACACGGTGCTGCTGCCGCGCCGCACGAGCAGCAGGATGGGCGGCTCGGCCGCGGAGAGTGCGCGTACCGCGGCGCTCGCGCTCGCGACGTCCTTGCGGTCGATTTGCACGATGACGTCGCCGGGTCGAAGGCCGGCGTCGTCGGCGGGGCTGCCCGAGGCGATCCCGGTGATGAGCGCGCCCGCGATCTCGCGACCGTAGCCGAGCTGGCGGCGGGCCGCATCGGTCAAGTTGTCGAGGGCGAGACCGAGGTCGCCGACGGTCTGTCCGCTGCCGCGCCGTTCCCCGCCCGGCTCACCGCCGAGCTCCTCCGTGTCCTCGGAGGCGCCACGGTCCTCCGGGAGCTGACCGATTTGCGCCGAGAGGTCGCGCTCTTTGCCGTCGCGGTTGACGCGCAGATGGACGTCGGTGCCGGGCTTCATCATCGCGATCTCGCGACTGAGCGCTCCCGGCTCGACGACGGGCTTGCCATTGAGCGCGATCACGACGTCGCCGCGCTTCAGGCCGGCTTTCTCCGCCGGGCTGTTCCGCTGCACGTCCGCGACGAGCGCGCCCTCGAGATCGCCGAGGCCGAGCGCCTGCCGGAGATCGCGCCCGAGCGGCTGAATGCCGACGCCGAGCCAGCCGCGCACCACCTTGCCGGTCGCGCGCAGCTGATCGACGACGGCGCGGGCGAGGTTGATCGGGGTCGCGAATCCGATGCCGATGTTGCCGCCGCTCTGGCTGAAGATCGCGGTCGCGATGCCGATGACCTTGCCGTGCTGGTCGAAGAGCGGCCCGCCCGAGTTGCCGGGGTTGATCGAGGCGTCGGTCTGGATGAAGTCGTCGTACGGGCCGGCGCCGATCACCCGGTCGCGCGCCGAGACGATGCCGGCCGTGACCGTGTGCTCGAGACCGAAGGGATTCCCGACGGCGATCACCCAGTCGCCGACCTGCAGCTTCGACGAGTCGCCGAGCGGCACGGTCGGGAGTCGTCCCTCGGGCTTGATCTTCAGGACGGCGACGTCGGTCTTCGCGTCCTCGCCGACGAGCTTTGCCTTGTATGACTTGGCGTTCGAGAACGTCACGTCGATGTCGTCGGCGCCATTCACCACGTGGCGGTTGGTGACGATGTAGCCGGCGTTGTCGATGACGAAGCCCGAGCCGAGGCTGCGCTGCTTCTGCGGCCCGTGCCGTCCGCCGAAGCGCTCCCAGAAATCCTCGCCGAAGAACTGCTCGAACGGATCCTGCCCGCGCGGGTCCTGCCCGTGCGGGGACGGCCGCCGCGGCCCGGCGGCGATCGTCTTGCTGGTGTTGATGTTCACGACCGCCGGCATCACCTGCTGCGCCAAGCTGGCGAACGACGGCATCTCGACTTCCATCTGCGACTCGAGGCGTGCCGGCATGGTGACGGCGAAGATCAATGCGCCGATCGCGCCGCCGGCGATGCTGAGTACCGCCAGTTGCCATGGGCGCACGCGAACTTCTGTGTTCATAGATTGCTCCTCCTCGTGAACGACGAAGGTCGTTCAACGCGCCATTGTGACGCAGGCGCGCGGGAAGGCAATCGGGGAGCGATGGCGCCGAGTCAAAACGCGATACGCGCGCGTCGCCGCGGGCGATGCGGACGCGGATCAGCGCGCCGTCAATCGATCACGGCGCCGTCAGCCGAAGCGGCGACTCTTTTCCGACGTTCCACCCCTCGTCGAGCGCGATGTATGCCTGGTCGACGTCGTCGCGCGGCATGCAGCCGGCACGCGCGCGCACGAACGGCTCCATGTCGGCGACCGGCAACGTCGTCACCGGCGGCGCGTCGAGCGGCGCCGTCGCGAGGCCGTCGGTCGCGTGCTCGGCGAGGCCGTCGTACACGTTGCCCGCGGTGAAGACGGGTCCGGATTGGATCAGCCTGAGCGCGCTCCGGGTCTTACCGCCGATGCTGTGCGCATACGGTCCGAGGTCGAAGAGCGAGCTCACCACGTTGCCGCGGGCGTCGGCCTCGAACCGCACGCCCCACATCGCCCAGTCCTCGACGATCACGTTGCGGACGTCGGCGCGGACGGCGCTCGAGATGAGCGGGCCGCGGATCCACTGCTTCATCACCCAGGTGTGATGGATCGACACGTCGGTCGTCGCACCGTACTTCACGAAGAGCGAGCGCGTGTTCCCGGCGAGGAAGCTCCACTGCACGGTGACGTCGTGGGCGCCGTAGCCGATCGAGATGCCGTCGTCGGCGGCGCCCGTCGACGACACGTGGCTGAAGACGACGTTGTACGCGCCGTCGCCTTGCGCGCGCAGATTGTCGCCGCCGTTTCGCAGGCGGAGGTCGCGCACGATCACGTCGTGGCCGCTCACCTCGACGAGCGGTGCGCTCGCCGCGATGCCGCTGCCGATCAACGTCGCGCCCTTTCCCTCGATCGTGACGAACGCGCCGCTCAGGTACGGGAGCGGGCTCGTCACGACGATCGGTCCCGCGACGTCGAAGATCACGATCGCGCCGCCGGTACGCGCCGCCGCGAATGCTGCGCGCACGGCGGCCTCGGTCGGCTCCGTGACGTGAATCTCCGCGCCACCAGTGCCGCCGGCGGTCGTTGCGCCGAAGCCCTCGAGCACGTCGTCATCGAGGGTGCCCGCGGGTGGCGGGGGCGGCAGCGATGGCGACGCCGGCGGCTCGACGACGATCGTCGTGCTCGCGGTCGCGACGTGCGCGGCGTCGGCGACGCCGACGACCGCGACGTATGTGCCCGGCATGGTGTAGACGTGCGTCACGCGCGCGCTCGCGGACGCCGGGTCGCGCGCCGTTCGGCCGCCCGCGACGGTGCCGTCGCCGAAGTTCCACGAGAACGCCAGCGCGTCTCCGTCCGGATCGCGCGACCGGCGCGCGCTCAACGTGACGGTCAGCGGCGCGGGTCCGGATGCCGGCGAAACGTGCAGACGCGGCGTCGGTGCCCGGTTGGCTGCAGGCACGATGGTCATGCCGTCGCCCAGGCGCACCGGCGCGGCAGTCGCGCGTGCCGCGGACACGATGCCGAGCGCGGCGAGCATTGCTATGACGGCGCGCCGTCGTGCTCCGTGCAACTCCAACGATGTCTCGTCGGCGCGACGTGAGCGGGGCCTCCGATGCGCCGAGTGCTCGCGCTCCACGGCGCATCACGATGCACTCGCCGTGCCGCCCGCGCAGTTCGAAAGAACGCGCGACTGGTCGCGTGCGCACCCGCAAGCCGCCGTCACTCGTCAACGTGGTGCCGAGCATGCGCTCTGCGACTTGTCGTGCGGCGCTTGCAATTTGCGTCAGCGCGCACGACTCTCGCGCGCCATGCCGGACGAGTCGCAACCGTCGCGAGGAGGACGGTGGAAGATCATTTTACAATTCGGCGTCAGCGCGCTCGCCGTGTGGCTGATCGCACGACGGGTCGACCTTCGCGAGAGCGCGCACCTCATCGCCGCCGCGCGTGCCGGCTACGTGCTCGGCGCGATCGCGCTCTACGTCGTCGGCCAGGTGCTGAGCGCGTATCGCTGGCGCCTGATCGGGGTCTCGGTCGGTCTCGTCGACAGCTTCGTCCACTACGTCCGCTACTACTTCATCGGCATGTTCTTCATGTTCTTCGGGCCGAGCACGCTCGGCGGCGACCTGGTGCGCAGCCTCTATCTCGCCGAGAGCGTCGGCGGCCGCGCGCGCGCCCTCAACTCGGTGATCTTCGATCGCTTGAATGGGCTCGTCGTGCTGGTCGCGATCGGCGCGGCGGCGTTCCTATTGTTTCGGGGCTCATACCCGGACCTGCCGCGACCGCTCTTCTACGCCACCGTTGCGTTCGGCGCCGGAATCTTCCTCGCGTGGTGGCTCGCGCCGGTACTCGTGCGTCTCGTCCTGCCGCCGACGCACGGGATCCGGCGCTTCGTCGAGAACGACCTCGGCCCCTTCTGGCGCGATCGCGGCATGCTGATCGGCGCGTCGGCGGTGTCGCTGGTGTTTCACTTCGTGCAGATCGCAACGCAATTCGTCGTCGCGCGCGCCCTCGGTCTCGACGTGCCGTTCACGTACATCTGCATCTTCCATCCGCTGGTGAGCGCGCTCGCGGCGATCCCGATCACGCTCTCCGGGATCGGGTTGCGCGAGGGCGGGTATCTCTTGTTTCTGCAAAAGATCGGCGTCCCGCAGGCGAGCGCCGTCGCGTACGGCGCGCTGTGGTTTCTGGTGATCGTCGTCAGCAGCTTGCTCGGCGGCGTCGTGTTCGTCGCGACGGGCGCGCGACTGCCGCGACTGCGGCGCACGGCCTGAACGGCTGGCATCGGCCCTTCGGCGGCGGTGCGCGCGATCAGGCGGCGCCGGCGCCGCGGAGGCGGACCATCTCGGCGATCACCGCCGCCGTGCGCGCCATGTCGCTCACCCGCAGCCACTCGTGGACGGTGTGGATGCGCTGCATGCCGGTGCCGAGGTTCGCGACCTCGAATCCGCGACGGTTCAAGACGTTCGCGTCGCACCCGCCGCCCATCGCCGCGCTCTCGACCGACGCGCCGATCGCCTGGGCGGCGCGGAGCACGAGCTGCACGATCGGCGACTCGTCGGGCACCGCCATCTCCTCGTAGCTGCGAAAGATCCGCGATTCGACCGAGGCGCGGAACGAGCCGTCGCTGCGGTTCACGACGTGGCGCGCCGCCGCCTCTTCCAAGCACGCACGCATGTGCGCGCACTGCGCCTCGAGCTTTGCGACGTCGTGACTGCGCGCCTCGCCGTGCAGCTCGACGCGGTTCGGCACGATGTTGGTGGCGGCGCCGCCGCGCACGGTGCCGATGTTCGCCGTCGTCTCGGCGTCGATCCGGCCGAGGCGCATCGCGGCGATGCCCTCGGCGGCGACGCGGATCGCGCTGATGCCTTCCTCGGGCGCCATGCCCGCGTGCGCCTCGAGGCCGTGCACGACGAAGTCGAGATGATTCGCCGCGGGCGCGCGCGTGAAGAGATACCCGGGCGCGTCGCTGTCGAGCACGAGCCCGGAGCGGGCGCGCAGCCGCGAGACGTCGAGATACTTCGCGCCGAGGAGCCCCACCTCCTCGCAGATGGTGAAGACGACTTCGACGTCGCCGTGCGGGATTCGCTGCTCGGCGAGGACGTGCAGCACCTCGCAGATGATCGCGCAGCCCGACTTGTCGTCGCCGCCGAGGACCGTCGTGCCGTCGCTGCGGATCACGTCGCCCTCGACGATCGGGTTCACGCCCTCGCCCGGCACGACGGTGTCCATGTGCGCGGCGAGGAGCAGCGGCTCGACGTCGACGGTGCCATGCACGCGCGCGAGGAGATTGCCGACGTTGCCGCCGACCTTCGCGCCGGCGTCGTCGAACCACAGCTCGGCGCCGAGGGCGCGCAGCTCGCGCTCCAGCCGCTGCGCGACCGCCAGCTCCTTGCGCGAGTGGCTGTCGATGCGGACGAGCTCGAGAAAAAGGGCGGTGAGGCGTTCCGCCGAGATCGTCGGCGCGGAAGTCATGGCGCCGAATCTACACGCGAAGCGCGATCGGATGCACGCGCCAGCGGAGCCCCTCGCGCGCCGGGGTCCAACCCTACATCATGATGAAGTTCGGGTCGCCGGGAATCGGATCGCTCACCCAGTCGAACTCGTGGGCCGCTTGCGGGTGCGAGCCGTGCACGCGGAACGACGTCGCCAGGTCGCCGCTGTTCCCGGGCGAGATGGTCACGTCCACGTCGCCGGGGACGATGCCGGCGAGCAGCGCGACGTTGCCGGTGTACGTCTGGTTGGTGGCGTAATAGGCCTCCTCGCCCGTCGCCACGTGACGGACGGCGGACATCACCTTCGAATCGAAACCCCGTGCCCGGTAGCTGGCGAATTGAGGAATCGCGATGCTCGCCAGGATGCCGATGATCGACGTCACGACGAGCAGCTCGATGAGCGTAAAGCCGCGCTGTCCTTTGGTGGACATGCGGCCTGAGCACAGCAAGGTCGATGCCAGAGCCTACCGATCGAAGGTGTCGACGCCGGCGAGCGATAACACGGAGTTGACCGACGGCGTTTCGTCGTGGCGTTGACGAAAGTGTGCGTCGAGTAACGCTCGCGGCCGAGAATTGTCCATGGCGCGCCTGGAGGCGCGTTCCGTCACAACTTCGCTTGCAGTAGCTGACGCTCCAAGCGCAATGCGGCAGGCATCGTCGCATCGAGCTTGTCGAAGAGTTCGCCTTGCGACTCGACCTCGGTCCGCCACTCCTCACGGTCGACGGCCATGGCCGTTGCGACGTGCTCGGGCGGCAGATCGAGGCCCGCGAGATCGAGGTCACCGTCGCGCGGCACGGCTCCGACGATGGTCTCGCGCGCTCCCGTCTCGCCATGCGCGCGCGCGAGGATCCACTGCAGGACGCGCATGTTCTCGCCGAAGCCGGGCCACAGGAACTTGCCCTCGCGGCTCTTGCGGAACCAGTTGACGAGGAAGATCGGCGGCGGGTTCTTCAAGCGACCCTGCATGCGCAGCCAGTGCCCGAAGTACTCGCCCATGTCGTAGCCGCAGAACGGCAACATCGCCATCGGATCGCGGCGCACGACGCCGACTTGACCCGTCGCCGCCGCCGTCGTCTCCGAGCCCATCGTCGCGCCGAGGTAGACGCCGTGGCTCCACGTGAACGCCTGCAGCACGACCGGTATCGTCGAGGCGCGCCGGCCGCCGAAGATGATCGCGGAGATCGGCACGCCGCGCGCGTCGTCGGCGCGCGGCGAGAGAATCGGGTTGTTGGTCATCGGCGCCGTGAACCGCGAGTTCGGGTGCGCCGCGGGCTGCCCCGAGTCGCGCTTCCAGGGTTGGCCCTTCCAGTCGATCAAGCCCTCGGGCGGCGCCTCGTCCTTGCCTTCCCACCACACGTCGCCGTCGGGTGTGAGCGCGACGTTGGTGAAGATCGCGTCGCGCGCGATCGATTTCATCGCGTTCGGGTTGGTCTTGAAGTTCGTGCCGGGCGCGACGCCGAAGTAGCCCGCCTCGGGGTTCACCGCCCAGAGGCGGCCGTCCTCGCCGACGCGCATCCACGCGATGTCGTCGCCGATCGTCGTGATCTTCCACCCCTTGAAGTGCGCGGGCGGCACCATCATCGCGAAGTTCGTCTTGCCGCAGGCGCTCGGGAACGCCGCGACGACGTAGCTCGTGCGGCCTTGCGGATCCTCCGCGCCGAGGATGAGCATGTGCTCGGCGAGCCAGCCCTCGGTGCGGCCCAGCCACGAGCCGATGCGGAGCGCGAAGCACTTCTTGCCGAGGAGCGCGTTGCCGCCGTAGCCGCTGCCGATCGACCAGATCGTGTTGTCCTCGGGGAAGTGACAGATGAACCGCTTCTCGGGATCGAGGTCGAGCGTGGAGTGGAGACCGCGATTGAAATCGGGCGAGTCGCCGAGCGCGTCGAGGGCGATCCGTCCCATACGCGTCATGATGCGCATGTTGAGCACGACGTAGATGCTGTCGGTGATCTCGATGCCGACCTTCGAGAACGGCGAGCCCGCCGGTCCCATGAGGTAGGGCACGACGTACATCGTGCGACCCGTCATCGATCCGTCGAAGAGCGCGCCCAGCTTGGCGTAGGCGTCCTTCGGGCTCATCCAGTTGTTGTTCGGTCCCGCGGCGTCGCGCTCGCGCGTGCAGACGAACGTGAGATGCTCGGTGCGCGCGACGTCGGTCGGGCTCGAGCGGTGGAGGTAGCAGCCGGGCCGCTTCTCGGGGTTGAGCGGGATGAGGATGCCGCGCGCGACCGCCTCGTCGGTCAGGCGCTTCTTCTCGTCGATGGAACCGTCGCACCAGTACACCCGATCCGGCTTGGTGAGACGCGCCATCTCGTCGACCCAGGCGGCGAGCGTCGTGTTCGTCGTCGGAGCGTCCGTGCGGGAAGATCGTTTGGGCTCACTCATGCGGCAACCGTCCTCGTGGGATGACGTGAAGGGTGCGAGAAACTCGGGGGTGGGATAGTAGCAGAGCGCTTTTCGGAGGACCAGGCGCGAACGATGACCGAGGTCATGTCGGAGCGAGTTCTCGTCGCCGGCGCCGGGGCGCTGGGGTCCGTGTTCGGCGGGTTTCTCGCGGCCGCCGGCCATGACGTCACGTTGCTCGGGCGCGTGGCGCACATGGACGCGGTCGCGGCCGGCGGTCTCGTCGTCGACGGCCTGTTCGGCGCGCGGCGCGTGACGACGGCGGCGGTCGTCACCGACGCGACCCGCCTACGGCGGCCGTTCGACGCCGTTCTGCTCACGGTGAAGGCGTACGACACGGGTTCCATGCTTGCCGCCGTCGCCCCGCTCGTCGCGGCCGAAGGATGCCTGATCTCCTTGCAAAACGGCCTCGGGAACGTCGAGCGCGTCCGCGACGCGGTCGGCGCCCGGCGCGCCGTTGGCGCGCGCGTCATCTTCGGGGCGGAGATTCCCGCGCCCGGACACGCGCGGGTGACGGTGTGTGCCGAGCCGGTCGCGATCGGTGCCGCCGTCGTCGGCGACGCGTCCGCCGACGCGCATGCGCGGCGCTGGGCGGCGCGCATCGCCGCGGCCGGAATCCCCGCGGAGGCCGTCGCCGACGTGCACGCGTATCTCTGGACGAAGGTCTTCTACAATGCGGCGCTGAATCCGCTCGGCGCCCTCCTCGGCCTTCCCTATGGCGCCCTCGCCGCCGACCCCGACGCGCGCGCGATCATGGACGACGTCATCAGCGAGGCCTACGCGGTCGCGCGTGCGCGCGGCGTGACGCCGACGGCGCCGAGCGCGGACGCGTACCGGCGCGTCTTCTACGAGCGTCTGGTTCCGGCGACCGCCGACCATCGCTCGTCGATGCTGCAGGATCTCGAACGCGGACGGCGGACGGAGATCGACGCGATCAACGGCGCG
Source organism: Binatia bacterium (assembly GCA_041488235.1). GTDB lineage: Bacteria > Desulfobacterota > Binatia > UTPRO1 > UTPRO1 > DP-19. Next base: position 53,020 of record JBGPOW010000001.1, on the reverse strand, counting down.
CTCTCGACGTTCGGCGCGGCGGCCGGCGTGCCGACACCGGTCAACACCACGCTCGCGCGGCTCATCCGTTGGCGCGAGCGTCTCAGCGGCTTGCAATCGATGCGCGCGCGCTCATGATGCGGCGACGATGATCGCGATCGACGTGAGCGTGATGGCGGCCATGCGCGCGCACGCCGAGGAGGCGTTTCCCGAGGAGTGTTGCGGCGCCGTCTTCGCGGCTCCCGAGGGGCAGGTCGTACGCCGCATGGCGAACGTCCAGAACGCGCTCCACGCCGCCGACCCCGCGACCCATCCGCGCGACGCCCGCACCGCGTATCAGATGGACCCGCGCGAGCTCTTCGAGGTGAACCGCGACGCCGACCGGCCGGGCTGGCGTATTCTCGTCTTCTACCATTCGCATCCGAGCCACGGCGCGTACTTCTCGCCGACGGACCGCGCGCGCGCTCTCTGGGGCGATCCCGACGCCGATCCCGAGCCGTCCTATCCCGGCGTGGCGTACGTCGTGATCTCCGTCTACGAGCGCGCCGTCCGCGACGTGAAGGCGTATGCGTGGAACGAGGCGGATCGCGACTTCGAGGAGATCTTGGTCGACGTCGTCGGCGCCTAGCGCAGAGATGCGGATCGACCGCGACGGCTTCTCATTGCACTACGAGGTCACCGGCTCCGGGCCCGAGACGGTCGTGCTGACGCACGGGCTCGGGTCCTCGGGTGCGACTTGGAGCGCGCTCGTTGCCGAGCTCGCCGACCGCTACCGCGTCGTCACGTGGGACTTGCGGTCGCACGGACGCTCGGGGTCGCCGCACGAGCCGTGTACCGTCGTCGCGCTCGGCGTCGATCTGGCGGCGGTCGTCGCGGCCGTCGGCGACGCGCCGGTGCACGCGCTCGGACACTCCGCCGGCGGCGTCCTCTCCATGCAGCTCGCGATCGCGCATCCGGAGCGCGTGCGCAGCGCGATCCTCGTCGGCACCTCGAGCGAGTGCAACGCACGCGCGGCCGCGTACTACGACGCGCTCGCCGCGATCGGCGAGCGCGAGGGTGGAGCCGCCGTCGTCCGTCGGCTCGGCGCCGACCCGACGGGATTGCTCCCCGACGGCCCCGGCTTCGCGCACGTCGCCCGCGCGATGGGGTCGCTGCACGGCGCGCCGCTCACACCAGAGCTCGAGCGGGTGCGCTGTCCGACGCTCGTCGTCGTCGGCGCCGACGACGTGCTCGGCGTCGGCGGGTCGGTGATCATCAGCCGGCGCGTGCCGCGTTGCCGCCTCGAGATCGTGCCCGAGCGCGGTCACTCGATCTTCCACGAAGACCCGTCGGGGTTCGCGCGTCTCGTAGGCGATTTCCTCGCCGCGACGCATACCGCCGGCTGAAGCGGGCGGCGGGGCGGTCGCTCAGCAGCGACTTACGCCGCGCGCGAGGCGTCACCGCCTGGAGCGTGCGCCGGTGTGTCGATCTGCGTCGCGAGCAGCGTGTGTGCGGTGGCGCCGGTCACGACCGCGGCGAGGCGCGTGCCGGGCGCGGCCTCCGCGGCGACGACCGTGGTCAGGAATTGCGGCGTCTTCCCCGCGATGCAGCCTGGTGAGCGCCGCGCGGCGCCTTCGACCAGCACTTCGACGGTGCGGCCGATCCAGCGTCGATTGCGCGCGGCGCTGATCTGCTCTTGCAGCGCGATCACGTGCGCGAGTCGTCGACCCTTCTCCTCCTCCGCGACCGAGTCCTCCCAGCGTGCCGCCTTCGTCAGCGTGCGCGCCGAGTACTTGAAGAGGAAGGCGTGATCGTAGCCGATCTCCTCGACGAGCCGACACGTCGCCGCGAAATCGGCGAGCGACTCGTCCGGGAACCCGACGATCACGTCCGTCGAAAGCGCGAGGTCGGGCACCGCGTCGCGCAGGCGGGCGACGAGGTCGCGGTACTCGGCGACGGTGTGGCCGCGCTCCATGCGCGCCAGCACCGCGTCGGATCCCGATTGCACCGGAAGATGGAGCTGCGGCGCGATCGCCGGCACCTGCGCCATCGCTGCGATCAACGCCGGGCTCATGTCCGCCGGGTGCGGGGAGGTGAAACGCAAGCGGAGAATCCCGGGGACTTCGGCCGCGCGCCGCAACAGCCCTGCGAGGTCGCAGTCGCCGTCGCGGTAGGCGTTCACCGTTTGGCCGAGGAACACGACCTCCCGGGCGCCGCTCGCGGCGGCGGCCCGCACCTGCGCGAGCACGGCATCGGCGGGGAGACTGCGCTCGCGGCCGCGCACGTACGGGACGACGCAAAACGTGCAGAACTTGTCGCAGCCGCGCATGACCGTGATCCACGCCCGCACGGCTCCCGCGGTGCGCGCGCTCGGCAAGTCGGCATAGGTCTCGTCCGGATCGAGACGGACGTCGACGAGCGGATCGACGTCGGCCGCGGCGCGCGTCGCCGCCGCGGGCGCCTGCTCGCGATCGCCGGCGCGCGCCACGCGTGCCGCGGCGAGCAGCGTCGGCAGGCGGCGATAGGCGTCCGGCCCGACGACCAAATCGAGCGCGGGGACGCGCGCGGCGAGCGCGGCGCGATGATGCTGCGCCATGCACCCGCAAATTCCCAGCACGAGATCGCGCCGGCGCGTTTTCAGGCGCGCGAGATCGGTGAGACGTCCGACGACGCGCTCCTCGGCGTGCTCGCGGATCGCGCACGTGTTGAGGAGGATCACGTCGGCGGCGGCGGGATCGTCGGTTGTCGTGTAGCCGTGCGCGGCGACGTGGCCGAGGATGAGCTCGCTGTCGGCGAGGTTCATCTGACAGCCGTAGGTCTCGACATAGATCGCGCCCGGCATGGCCGCCGACTATAACGGCGCCCTCCACTCGCGGCAACGAACGCGCCACGCTCGACCCGGCGCCGCGCGCGCGTCGCGGTCCGATGTGCTACCTTCCTCTCATGCGCGATCCGTCAGCTCCGCCGCCGGATGACGCACGCCGTCAGTTCCGCGATCTGGAGGCAACGTTGCTGCGCTGCCCGCGCTGTGCCGACGCGGTTCCCGTCCGCAAGCGCCTGCTCCTCGTCCTGCCGGAGGGCGACAAGTTCGAGTACATCTGCGTGCGGTGCTCCGCGACCTGCGGCACCAAGATCGAGAAGCCGCCGCCGGCCTCGCTGCGCCTCTGATGCCCGTCACCTTGACACTTGAAAAGCAACGGCAGTAGCGTCGCGCGGTGCGGGCCGCGACGACTGTCCGGTGGCAAGCCGGGACGCGAAGCGCCCGACCAACCTCCATACCTCGGAGCTCGGAGCTGAGCGTCGCGACCGAACCGCCAAGCGCCGCCGCCAGGCGCCCGCCGCTCGCACCGGAAAGTCTCGCGACGTTCGCGGCGCTCCTCCGCATGGCGGGCGAAGCGCGCCTCGGCGCGCGGACGCTCGGCGGCCTTGCGATCCGACTGCAGCGCGCGCTCGACGTTCCGGTGCTGACGATCCGGCTGATCGATGCGAGCGGACGGTGGCTCGATTTGAAGGCCGCTGCCGGTCTCTCGAAGGGCATGCGCACGCGGCTGCGGCGGATTCCGCTCGACTCTCCCGTCGGCAACGAGGTGGTGCGGCACGGACGGCGAATCGTGCGCGCCGGCGATCCCGACGGCCGCTTGCCACCCTGGCCGCGGTCGCTGCTGCGGCGCTACGGCGCCGGCGCGTTCGTCCCCATCCGCGCCGGAACGAAGGTGCTCGGCGCGCTCGGCGTCGGCTTCCGCGAGACTACCCGCCCGCCGGCGGCGCAGATCCGTTTTCTCGATGCGCTGGGACGGCAGCTCGGAACGGCTTTGCACGTCGTCAGCGCGCGCGACTCGCGCCGAAAGACGCGCTCGGAGACGCGTTTCTTGCGGCGCATCGCCGCGGCGCTGAGCGCGAACCTCGAGCTGCCGGCGATCCTCGACATGGTCACCTCGGCGGCGCAACGCCTCACGCGCTCCCGCGGCGCCCTCGTCATGCTGCTCAACCGTGACGGCACGGAGTTCGAGATCGCCAGCACGAGTCGCGGCGAGCAGGGCTTCGATTTCCGCGGCTTGCGATTTCCCGTCGACGGCAGCTTGTCCGGCGTCGCGGTGCGGACGGGACGCTGCGTGAGCTGCCGGGACGCGACGCTCGATCGGCGCGCGCTGCTGCGCACGCTGCAACAGACGGGTCACGTGCGCGGCCTCTTGATCGTCCCGCTGCGCGGCGACAGCGGCGTCATTGGTACGCTCAATGTCTCGAGCAGCCGCCCGCGCGTCTTCTCCGATCATGACCGCCGCACGCTCATGCAGCTCGGCAATCAAGCGAGCATCGCGATCCGCAACGCCCGGCTCTTCGAAGACGTCCGCGGCCATCGCCAATTGCTGCGCCAGCTGTACTCGCAGCAGTCCTCCGTGCTCGAGGGTGAGCGAAAGCGGATCGCCCACGAGCTCCACGACGAGATGGGGCCGACGCTCTCCGCGATCCTGATCAACTTGCAGCTCCTCAAGGAGCGCGGAATGGACCGCGCGCTCGATGCCAAGGTCGTCGAAACGGAGTCGTTGCTGACGGGGATCATCGAGAAGATCCGCGAGCTGGCGTACGGCCTCCGCCCGCCGATGCTCGAGCACCTCGGGCTCGCGGAGAGCATGAAGTGGCTGATCGAGACCTACTTCAGCGGCGGCCGTCTCGTCGTCGACTATCGGGTGTCGGGCGCCGCCGTGCGGATCGATTCCGACCTCGCGCTCGCGCTCTATCGCATCGCGCAAGAGGCGCTGACGAACGTCGTGAAGCACGCGCGCGCCGCGCACGTGAAGGTGCGTTTGCACCTCGCGCCGGCGTCGGTGCGCCTCGAGGTGCGCGACGACGGCTGTGGATTCGATGCCACGCGCCTGGGGGTGGAGCGGCGCGTTGGTCTCGGTCTCGCGAGCATGCGTGAACGGATGGATCACCTGCGCGGCCGACTCGAGCTGCGCTCGCGGCCGGGCAAGGGCAGCCAGGTTGTCGTGACGTGTCCCGTGGAGGCTGTGAATGCGCGTGCTGTTGGTTGACGATCACACGCTGTTCCGCCAAGGCCTCCGCACGCTCCTCGAGAAGCACGGGGCGTTTCAAGTCGTCGGCGAGGCGGAGGACGGTCGCAGCGCCGTGAAGCTCGTCGAACAGCTCCATCCAGACATCGTCGTCATGGACATCGCGATGAAGGGGCTGAACGGCATCGAGGCGACGCGGCAAGTGCGGCAGCGATTCCCGCGGACGCAGGTCGTCGTGCTGTCGATGCACCTCCTCGAGTCGTACGTGCGGCAAGCGCTCGAGTCGGGCGCCGCCGGGTATTTGCTGAAGAGCGCCGCCGGCAACGAGCTGATCGCGGCGCTCGAGAGCGTCCGCAACGGGGGGAGTTACTTCAGCGCCCCGGTGTCACAGATGATCGTCGAGGGTTATCTCGAGACCAATCGAGCCGCCAAGGCCGAGAAGCTCTCCATCCTCACGCCGCGCGAGCGCGAGGTGCTGCAGCTCATCGCAGAAGGCAACAGTTACAAGGAGATAGCCGCGGCGCTGAAGATCAGCCCGAAAACGGTCGGGCAGCACCGCGAGCGGCTGATGCAGAAGCTGCACTGCCGGCGCACCGCGGAGCTCGTGAAATACGCTCTTCGCGAGGGGCTGACACCCGCCATCGAATAGGACCTCGACCGTCATGCTCACCGGCGACGGAAGCCATTCAGTCGTCGAAACAAGGACTTAGCGTGGCGAACGTTGTCCACGCGGCGACCACGGAATGACGTAGGGAACTTTTCTCGCCGATATAGGGAAATGGTCCTGTTTACATAGCTTGGAAGGCGCGACATAAGGAGAGCGTCGTGGGGAGGTGTGTTCGGGCATTCCTCAATGCCTTTTCAAGAACACTGCGTACCTCATGGCTTATCCTCCTTCTCTCTAGGGGGTGACGTTTTCGGACACGGCACCCGGAAGCGTCACCCCCAGAGGGGCTCCAAACCATAGAACCGCCTCCGAACCGTCCGTTGCCGATCCGGCGCGCCTCGGCTAACTCCCGTCTGTGACGTCGCACCATCGAGCGCTTCCGGCCGAAGAGATCGGCTGCGGCCTTCTGACCGTCAGCGACACGCGGACCGAGAAGGACGATGCCAGCGGGCTGCTGATTCGCACGTTGCTGGAGGACGCCGGCTATCCGATCCGTTCCTACGCGATCGTTCCCGACGACCCGGTGGCCATCCGTGCGGCAGTGACCGAGGTCGTGGAGCGTCGCGACGTCCGTGTGCTCGTCGTGACGGGAGGCACGGGGATCGCGCCGCGCGACGTCACCGTCGAAAGCCTCGGAAGTCTCTGGACGCGAGAGCTCCCGGGGTTCGGCGAGATGTTCCGGGCCTTGAGCTTCGCGGAGATCGGGCCGACGGCGCTCCTCAGCCGGGCGACGGCGGGGGTGATTGCGACGACGTTCGTAGCGGTGCTCCCCGGGTCGACGGCGGCGTGTCGGCTCGCGATGGAGCGGCTCATCATGCCGGTCCTCGGCCATGCGGTCGCGCTCATCGGAGCCGAGCGATGACCATACGCGTCCTCTTTTTCGCGTATCTGCGCGAGCGCTGCGGGCGCGAGGCAAGGGTCGAGGTTCCTGAGGGCGCGTCCATCGCCGATCTGTGGACGCAGCTGCGTGCGCAGCATCCGGTGCTTCAGGATGCGACGGTGCGCTTCGCTCTGAACTGCGTCTACGTTGACAAGACACAAGTGCTCCATGACGATGACGAGCTCGCGTTGATTCCCCCAGTCAGTGGTGGGTCCATGGCCGCCGTAGCGCACGACGGAGTGCACGACTCGTACCTGATCACCAGCGAAGCGATCGACGTCGCGGCGGTGCTCGCCGCGGTGACCGATGCGCGCGCGGGGGGCATCGCGCTCTTCGTCGGTACGACGCGCGACGAGAACGACGGCCGTCGCGTCGTGCGACTCGAGTACGAGGCATACGAGGACATGGCGATCCGCGAGATGAGGGCGATCGGGGCGGAGATGCGACAGCGCTGGCCGCTCGTCGGCGTCGCAATGGTACATCGGATCGGCGTCGTGCCGACTGCCGAGACGAGCGTCGCCATCGCGGTCTCGAGTCCCCACCGCGACGAGGCGTTCGCCGCCTGTCGCCACGGCATCGATCGCTTGAAAGCCCTCGTGCCGATCTGGAAGAAAGAGTACTACGCCGACGGGTCACGCTGGATCGGCTCCTGCCATGCCGATCAGGTCATCGAGCGCCTCGAAAGGATCGAGCCCAACGCGTAAGCCGGCGACGCGAGCGCGCCCCGCACGCCAGCGCCGGACAGTTCGTTGACCACCCGCAAAAGCGCGTGGTACCTTTCCTTGTTACCGCCATGTCGCATTTCGTCCGTATCGGCCTGGTGATCGCGGGGCTGCTCCTCGCCGCCGGCTGCGGACCGGCGCATCGGCAGCTGCCCGCGCCGCCTGCGCACCTCGAGTGGGATCCGCGCGTCGGCGCGCTGCCCGGCCGCGTCGAGCCGCCGTCGCCGCAGGTGCAAGCGATGGGCGACTTCCTGAAAGGGGAGATCGCTCTCAACGACGGCAACTACGACGTCGCGCTCGACGCCTTTCGTGACGCCGTCGCGAAAGATCCCGAGAGCCCGCTCCTCCAGCTGCGGCTCGCGATGCTGCTCGTCCGCAAAGGATCCCTCGAGGAGGCGCTGCAGCATTGTCAAAACGTCGTTGCGGCGCGGCCGAACAACACCGAGGCGCGCCTCCTCCTCGCCGGCATTCTTTCGGCGCTGAACCGCCAGGACGAGGCCGCGGATCAGTACAAGCGCGTCCTCCAACTGGAGCCCCAGAACCAGGAGGCGTACCTCTACCTCGGCGCGCTTTACGGCAAGGAGAGCCGGTACGACGACGCGGTCGCGACGCTCGACAAGCTGATCGCGCTGAATCCGCAGTCCGTCCTCGGCTACTACTACCTCGGGCGGGTGAACGCCGCCGCCGGACGGTACGACAAGGCGGAGCGCGCGTATCGCGAGGCGTTGAAGCGCAATCCGCAGTCCGAGCTGATCTTGATGGATCTCGCCACGCTGTACGAGCTGCAGAAGCAGTACGGCCGTGCGATCGAGCTCTATCAGCAGATCCTCGCCGCCAATCCCAACAGTGCGCTCGTGCGCAAGCGCCTCGGCGGTTTGTACATCGGTCAGAAGAAGCTCGACGAGGCGCTGCTCCAGTACCACGCGCTCGAGAAGATCGAGACCGATCCCGAGGAGACGCGCATCAAGATCGCGCTCATCTACTTCGAGAAAGGCGAGTACGACCGCGCCGCGACGGAGCTGAACCTCGTCCTCGCCGCAGAGCCGGACAACGATCGCGTGCGCTACTACCTCGGCTCCGTGTACGCGGAGACGAAAGAGTACCCGAAAGCCCTCGAGACGTTCGACAAGATCGGCGCCGATTCCGAGTACTACGTCGACAGCCGTGTGCAGCGCGCCGCGATCGATCAGAAGCAAGGCCATGGCGGCGCCGCGATCGCCGAGATCGAGGGCGCGCTCGCGACGAAGGGGCGCAATCCCGAGCTCCTGAGCTATCTCGGCTCGATCTATCGTGAGCAGAAGAACTACCCGAAGGCGATCACGGCGCTGGAGGAGGCCGTCACGCTCGCTCCCGACGACGACAAGCAGCTCTTCGCGCTCGGCGCGCTCTACGACGAGGCGAAGGACAAGACGAAGGCCATCGAGCTGATGGAGCGGGCGATCGCGATCAATCCGCAAAACGCCGCGGCGCTCAACTACCTCGGCTACACCTACGCCGAGCAGGGAAACCATCTCGAGGAGGCCGAGCGGCTCATCCGTCGCGCCCTCGCCATCGAGCCGAACGACGGGTTCTACATCGACTCGCTCGCGTGGGTGTACTACCAGCGCGGCGACTACGCGCACGCCGTCGAGCAGCTCGAGCACGCGATCGAGCTTGCGGGCGAGGATCCGACCGTCACCGAGCACCTCGGCGACGCCTACGAGAAGATCGGCAAGCCGCGTGAGGCGGTCCGCGTCTACGAGGAGGCGTTGCGGAAGGCGAAAGAGCCGGAACAGATCGATCGCCTGAAGGGGAAGCTCGGGCTCCTAGGCGCCGGCACGCGGACGAGTGACACGGGGTCGTGACCGCTGCAGGCGGGCGGTCGCGTTCGCGCTCACCGGACTCCTGGTCACGCTCGGTTGCCGTGGCGGACGACTGCGACCGGCTCTTCCCGCGACGCTGCCGAGTGCGGACCGGATCGTTGCCGCGATCGCCGCGCGCCGCCAGGCGCTCACGTCAGTCCGCGGTTTCGCGCGTGTGTCGTACGAAACGAGCGACGCGCACGCCGCCGCGCGGCACGCGATCGTCGTTGCGCTACCGGACCGATTCCGTTTGGAGGCGCTGTCGCCGATCGGCGCCGTCGCGGTCGTCGCCTGCGACGGCGGAGAGCTCGCGGTGTGGGTGCGACGCGACCATCGGACGTACCGCGGCGCCGCGACGCCGGCGAGTGTCGCGGCATACACCGGTCTGCCGATCGACGTGGCGGACGTCGCGTCGGTGCTCGTCGGCTTGCCGCCGGAGCGCCGCATGACCGGCGACGCGACCGTGACGCGTGACGACGCCGCGGGTCTCCTGCGTTTGCGGGTGCCGATCGAGGGCGGGCGGCAGGACGTCTGGGTCGCGCCCGACTCGTTGCTGCCCGTCACGAGCGAGACGACGGTCGAGTCCGGCCGCGCGTTACGCGTCGAGCTCGGAAATTACCGGACGATCGCGGGAGTCGCGTTTCCCCTGAGCATCGACATGCGGCTTCTGCCCGACGGCGGTCGCATTCAAGTGCGGTACGAGTCGCCGGCGATCGGCGGTCCCGTGCGTCCCGACGTCTTCGTCTTTCCTCCGCGCCCGGGCGTCGACGAGGTGCCCCTCGACGCTCGCCGGCGTGGAGAGGTGCCGTTCGGAGCAGACGAGTGATGCGTGCGGCAGGCCGCGGTATGGCGGCGCTCGCGCTCTGTGCGCTCGTTCTCGCCGTGGCGACCGGATGCCGCCGCAGCGCCGGTGACGAACGTCTGCGCCGCGGCGATCGCTTGGTCACCGCGACGATCAGCGATCCGAAGACCTTCAACCCGCTCATGTCCGTCGACAGCGCGTCCGCCGCCGCGGTCGGTGACATCTTCGAAGGCCTCGTGCGGTTGAACCAGCGGACGACCTTGCCGGAGCCGATGCTCGCGTCGAGTTGGGAGCACGACGAAGCCGGCACCATCTGGACGTTTCATCTGCGGCCGGACGTCCACTGGCAGGATGGCGAGCCCTTCACCGCGGATGACGTGGCATTCACGTTCGATGCCATCTACGACCCGAAGGTCCCGAACAGCCTGAAGCACGTGCTGACCGTCGGCGGGAAGCGCATCGACGTGGAGGTCGTCGATCCGCTGACCGTGCGCCTCCACCTGGCGGAGCCGTTCGCGCCGCTGCTCAACAGCATCGGGTTCGCGATCCTTCCGAAGCACGTGCTCGGGCAGGCGCTCGCCGGCGGCAGCTTCGCGCAGAGCTGGGGAATCGACACGCCGCCCGAAAGGCTCGTCGGCACCGGACCGTACCGCATGAGCCGCTATGTCCCGGCGCAGCTCCTGCAGTATCGCCGGTGGGAAGCATGGTGGATGCACGACGATGCCGGTGTTGCACTGCCGCGGATCGCCGAGCAGGCGCTCCTCATCGTGCCGGACCAGAACACGATGTACCTCAAGTTCCTCGACCAGCAGCTGCACTACTACGCGCCGCGCCCGGAGGAGATCGACGACCTCCGCGGCCGCGCCGAGCGTCTCGACGTGAAGGTGGAGCGTGTCGGCCTCGACACCGGAATGCTGTTCGTCAGCTTCAACCGCAACCCGACGCACTACGTGCACGACGGCCGCCGCGATCCGCGCCTCGAGTGGTTCACCGATCCCCGGTTCCTGCAGGCGATCGCCCACAGCGTCGACGCGCAGAGCATGATCGCGAACACGTACTTCGGCCACGGCGAGCGTGCGACGTCGGCGATCTCGCCCGAGAACAAAGTCTTCTACGATCCCAACCTCGAGCCGTACGCGTACGACCTCGAGCGCGCACGGGCGCTCCTCACCGAGGGCGGCTACGTCGATCGCGACGGCGACGGCGTCCGCGAGGACGCGCGCGGCAACCCGCTCGAGTTCGACCTCTCGACCAACGCGGGCAACCAGGTTCGCGAGCGCCTCTGCTCCATCCTGAAAGAGGATTGGACGAAGCTCGGGATCCGCGTCAACTATCGACCGCTCGAGTTCACGACGCTCGTCGAGAAGCTCTCCAGCAACTTCGACTGGGACGCGATGGTGATGGGGTTCACCGGCGGCGTCGAGCCGCACAACTCGTCGAACCTGCTGCGCTCGTCGGGGAATCTGCATCTCTGGCAGCCGAACCAAGAGCATCCGGGGACCGCGTGGGAGGCCGAGATCGACCGCGAGCTCGACCTCGGCGCGCGCGAGCTCGATCTCGAGGCGCGCAAGCAGCACTACTGGCGCATCCAGGAGATCCTCCATCGCGAGCTGCCGCTCATCCAGCTCGTGCGGCAAGAGCAGTTCGTCGCCTACAAGTCGTACCTCGAGAACTTCGTGCTCACGCCGTGGGGGCTCTACCAGCCCGAGCGCATCGCGATTCGTCCCTGAGCGATGCTGCGGTTCGTTGCGCGCCGGCTGCTGCAGATGGTGCCGTTGCTCGTCGGCATCACGTTCCTCTCGTTCGTCGTCGTCGATCTCGCGCCCGGTGATTTCTTCAGCACGCTGCGCCTCAATCCGTCGATCTCGCCGGATCTGATCCGGCAAATGGAGGTCGAGTTCGGCTACGGGCAGCCGCTCCTGGTCCGCTACGGCCGCTGGGCGTGGCGGGCGTTGCACCTCGATCTCGGGATGTCGATCGCGTATCGCGTCGCGGTCGTCGACCTCATCGCGTCGCGCGCGCTCAACACGATGATCCTCGCCGTGGCGAGCATGGTCTTCACGTGGGCACTCGCGATCCCGATCGGGACGATCGTCGCGCTGCGGCGCGGCTCGATCACGGATCGGGCGCTCTCGTTCCTCTCGTTCCTCGGTATGTCGGTGCCGAGCTTCTTTCTCGCGTTTCTCTTGATGTATCTGGCGCTCGAGACCGGCTGGTTCCCCGTCGGCGGCACGACGTCGGTCGACTATCCACTCCTCGATCCGCTGGAAAAGATCGCCGATCGCGCGGCGCACCTCGTCCTGCCGGTGATCGTCCTCGGCACGAGCGGCATGGCGAGCCTCATGCGGCTCATGCGCAGCAACATCCTCGAGATCCAGCACGCCGACTACGTCCGCACCGCCCGCGCGAAGGGGCTGCCCGAGTGGCGCGTGGTCGGCAAGCACATCTTGCGGAACGCGCTGAACCCGTTCGTGACGCTCGCGGGCTACGAGCTCGGGACGCTCCTCGGCGGCGCGGCGCTCGTCGAGGCGGTGATGAACCTGCAGGGCCTCGGCACGTTGATGCTCGACGCCGTGCGCTCGCTCGACGTCTATCTCGTGATGGGGTCCGTTCTCATGAGCGCGGTGCTGCTGCTTCTCGGCAACCTCATGGCCGACGTCGCATTGACGCTCGTCGACCCGCGCATCGAGCTCACCACGCTCGAGGCGGTACGGTAGCGACGAGGGTGGCCGTGCGACGCATGAGCTGGACGGCGATCGCGAGCCTCGTCGTACTCTGTGTTCTCTACGCAAGCGCGGTCTTTGCGCCGTGGATCGCGCCGTACGACTACGCGATGCAGAGCCGGGAGTATCCGAACTGTCCGCCGTCGGGCGTTCACGTGAATCCACCGTCACGCTGGGCCGACGAGGGAGTGCTCTATACGCGTGCGCTGCGTCTGGGCGGGGGATCGGGACGAGTGTATCGCGAGGAGGAGCGGCGCGTCCCGCTCGCCTGGTTCAGCCGCGGCGTGCTGCTCACCACTGCGCGCCCCGACGATCGATTCTTCCTGCTCGGGACCGACGGGCTCGGGCGGGACCTCTTCTCGCGCATCGTGTACGGCGGGCGTATCAGTCTCACCGTCGGCGTCGTCGGCGTCGCGATCAGCTTCACGATCGGCATCATCGTCGGCGCCATCGCGGGCTACTTCGGCGGCCGCACGGACAATCTGATCATGCGGGCGACGGAGGTACTGATGTCGCTGCCGTCGTTTTACTTCCTCCTCGCCCTGGCGGCGCTGATCCCGCCGTCGCTCGGGTCGGCCGAGACCTTCTTCATGATCGTCGTCATCATGAGCTTCATCCGCTGGGCCGGATTCGCGCGCATCATTCGCGGCATGGTGGCGTCGATCCGTGAGCTCGAGTACGTGCAGAGCGCGCGCGCGTTGGGGGCGAGCCGCACGCGCATCATCGTGCGGCACGTGATTCCCGCCACGTTCGGGTACACGATCGTCGCCGCGACGCTCAGCATCCCCGGGTTCATTCTGGGTGAGAGCGCGCTCTCGCTCCTCGGCCTCGGCATCCAGGAGCCGAGCGCGAGCTGGGGCAACCTGCTCGCGGACGCGCAGAACGTGCAGAGCATCGCGCAGTTCCCCTGGATCTTGGCCCCCGGGGTCTTTATCTTCGTCACGATCATGGCATTCAACTTTCTCGGTGATTACCTGCGCGACGCGCTCGATCCGCGCACGTTCGGAGTGCGCGGATGATGTCATGGAGTCGGCGATGACCCTCGCCGCACCACGTGCGCGACCCGGTCGTCGCGGACTCGACCCGGCGGCGCCGCTCCTCGCCGTCTGCGACCTGCACACGCACTTCGAGACACAAGAGGGCGTCGCGCGCGCGGTCGACGGCATCAGTTTCACGCTCCGACCCGGCCGTACGCTCGGGCTCGTCGGCGAGTCCGGCTGCGGCAAGAGCGTGACGGCGTTGTCGATCCTGCGCCTGGTGTCGCCGCCCGGCCGCATCGTGCGCGGTGCGATCCTCTACAAGGGGCAGGATCTCCTCGGGCTTTCGGAGCGTGCCATGCAGCGCGTGCGCGGCAAGGAGATCGCGATGGTCTTCCAGGAGCCGATGACGTCGTTGAACCCCGTCTTTACGATCGGCAGTCAGATCGGCGAGGCGGTGCGGCTGCATCAGCGGCTCGGCCGGGCCGCGACGCGCGCCCGCGTCATCGAATCGCTCCGCCTCGTCGAGATGCCGGAGCCGGAGCGCCGCGCCGGCAGTTATCCGCACGAGCTCTCGGGCGGCATGCGCCAGCGGGCGATGATCGCGATGGCGCTCGCCTGCGAGCCGAACGTGCTGATCGCCGACGAGCCCACGACCGCGCTCGACGTCACGATTCAAGCGCAGATCCTCGAGCTGCTGCGCGGCCTGCGTGAGCGGTTCGGAATGGCGATGCTGCTCATCACCCACGATCTCGGCATCATCGCCGAGCACGCGGACGACGTCGCCGTCATGTACGCCGGGCGGATCGTCGAGCACGGCTCGACGCTCGACCTCTTCGAGCGCCCGCTCCATCCCTACACCATCGCGTTGATGGAGGCGGTTGCGCGTCTCGGCGGCGGCGAGCGCTACCTCGAGGCCCTCCCCGGAACCGTACCGAGCCTGCTGCGATTGCCGAGCGGCTGCAGGTTCCGCGACCGGTGCCCGCGCGCAATCGAAAACTGCGCCACGGTCGACCCCGCCCTCGAGGAGAAGACGCCGGGCCACGCGGCGGCGTGCATTCGCGTATGAGCGACGTCGTCTCGCCTATCGGCGCGACCGGTGCGGCTCCTCGTGGCGACGAGGGTGAGGTCGCGAGTGGTGCGGCGCTCGTCGAGGTGCGCGGCCTGCGCAAGGAGTTTCCGATCGGCGGCGGGTTCCTCGGACGGGCGCGCGCGACCGTGCACGCCGTCGCCGGCGTCGACCTGATCGTTCGAAGCGGCGAGACGCTGGGTATCGTCGGCGAGTCGGGAAGCGGCAAATCGACGCTCGGGCGCTGCATCTTGCGACTCACCGAGCCGACGGCGGGCTCGGTGTCGTTCGCGGGACGCGACGTTCTCGCGCTCTCCGGACGCGAACTCCGCGCGATGCGCCGCGAAATGCAAATCGTCTTTCAAGATCCGTACGCGTCCTTGAATCCGCGCATGCGGATCGGCGCGATCGTCGCCGAGGGCATCGAGATCCACGGTCTCGCGCGCGGCGCCGCCAAGCGCGAACGCGTGCACGAGCTCCTCGAGAAGGTCGGCCTGCAGCCGGAGCACTACGATCGCTATCCGCACGAGTTCAGCGGCGGACAGCGCCAGCGGGTCGGCATCGCGCGCGCGCTCGCCGTGGGGCCGCGGTTCATCGTTGCCGACGAACCGGTGTCCGCGCTCGACGTCTCGATCCAGGCGCAAGTGCTGAACCTCCTCCGTCGGCTGCAGGACGAAATGCGGCTCGCGTATCTCTTCATCTCGCACGACCTGCGCGTCGTCGCGCACGTCAGCCATCGCGTCGCGGTGATGTACCTCGGGAAGATCGTCGAGCAGGCGCCGCGTGCGGAGCTGTATCGCAATCCGCGTCACCCCTACACAAAGGCGTTGCTGTCTGCGGTTCCGGTCCCTGACCCGCGTCGTCGCCCTGATCGCATCCGACTCGGCGGTGACGTCCCGAGTCCCGTCAATCCGCCGACCGGGTGCGCGTTTCATCCCCGCTGTCCGTACGCCGAGGACCGCTGCCGACGTGAGGCTCCTCCCCTGATCGCAGGAGCCGACGAGCACGCGGTCGCATGTTATGTCTTCCCCGCGCCTCCGAGATGATCTAGAGGAGAGTAGTGCGGGAGCGATGGCGACGGCGGCGGGAGGTGGTGCAGCGGCCGGCCTCTCCGAAACCGATTGCGGCGCGCGTGCCCGAGGCCGGTCTCATCGGATGGCGCGAGATCCGCACGTTTCTCGACCCCGGCACACAGGTCAGCGGCAAGCTCAATTTCACGACGCCGACGCGCATCGACGGTCGTCTACGCGGCGAGGTGCGGGCGAGCGATCTCTTGGTGATCGCCAAAGGCGGCCAGGTGCAAGGCACGGTGTGGCCGACGAGCTTGGTCGTCGCCGGCGAGGTGCGCGGCCAGATCCTCGGCGCCGAGCGCGTCGAGATTCAGGCGGGCGGCCGCGTCACCGGGACGATCGAGACGAAGACGTTGATCCTCGTCGAGGGTGGAACCTTCGAGGGCGACTGCCGCATGAGCGACGAGCACGCCGCTGCGTTGGAGCGTCCCGCGCGCGGTTAGCTAGCGCGGCGCGGCGGTCTCCTCCTGGATGCGGGCCGCTTTGCCGGAGAGCTCGCGCAGGTAGTAGAGCTTCGCGCGTCGCACGCGACCTCGCGCGGTGACGTCGATCTTGTCGATCCGCGGTGAGTGCAACGGGAAGGTGCGCTCGACGCCGACGCCGTAGGACGTCTTCCGAACCGTGAACGTCTCGCGGCTGCCACCGCCGCTGCGTCGAATGCAGACGCCCTCGAAGACCTGGATACGCTCCTTCTCGCCTTCGATGATGCGTACGTGGACCCGTAGCGTGTCGCCGGAGCGGAACTCCGGTTGATTGTCCTTCAGCTGTTGCGCCTCGATGCCGTCGATGACGTTCATGTGCGTGCCTCCTCTGCCTCGTCGCGTGCGCCGCACACCCGATCGAGGATGATCCCGGCGGCGGTCCGAACGGAGAGATGGTTGTAGGTGCCGATGCCCGTGATCGCGGGCAAGAGATGGTCGGCGCGTCCGATGACTTCCTCGGTGAGTCCCCAGCCTGTGCCGAAGAGCACCAGCAGCGGGCGGACGCCATCGCGAATCAGGCGGCGAAGCGCCCCGTAGCCGAGGGTCGGCCGGCGCGTCCGCGCCGAGGTGACGAGCAACAGCGGCGGGGCGCCGGCGTCGTGCTCGACGTCGATGATGGTATCGTCGAGATCCTCCGTCAGACGGACGATCTCGAGGGCGTCCTTGCGCGTGCGGTTGTACTCCGCGCCGTGCCCGGTCTCCCAATGCTCGAGGATGCGCGCCGCGAGATCGCGCAGCGCACGGACCGGTGTGACGACGTAGAACCGACGTACGCCGAACGTGCGGCCGGAGCGCGCGATGTCGTGAATGTCCATGTGCGTCACCGCCGACGTCACGACGGCGCCGTTCTTGTCGTACACCGGGAAGTGGAGGAGGGCGACGTAGAGGAGCGCCATCTCATTCCTCCACCAGATCCGGCCGAACGCGGCGCGTGAGCTCGCGCGCCTGCGTCTCGCGCCACCGCGCGACGGCCGCGTGGTCGCCCGACAGCAGGACCGACGGCACGCCGACGCCGCGCACGACCTCGGGGCGCGTGTACTGCGGATACTCGAGCAGGCCGGTGACGAACGATTCCGCGGCCGCGGACTCGGCGTTTCCGAGGACGCCGGGCAGGAGGCGGGTGACTGCGTCGAGCACGACCAGGGCCGCCGCCTCGCCGCCGGAGAGCACGTAGTCGCCGATCGAGAGCTCCTCGTCGACGAACTCGCGGACGCGCTCGTCGATGCCCTCGTAGCGCCCGCAGACGAGCGCCAGATCGGGCTCCAGAGCGAGCGCCGCGACACGGGCGTGCGACAGCACCGGGCCGCGCGGCGAGAGCAGCACGCGGCGCACGTGGGGCGCGCCAGCACGAACCGCCTCGAGTGCATCGATGATGGGCTCCGCTTTCATCACCATTCCCGGGCCGCCGCCGTATGGGTAGTCGTCGGTCGAGCGGTGGCGGTCGGTCGTGTACTCGCGCAGATCGACGAGCGAGACGCGCAGCGCCCCCACGTCGCGTGCGCGCTTGGGAACGCCCACCGCGAGCGGCGTCGCGAAGAATTCGGGAAAAATCGTGAGCAGGTGCACGTGCATCGGCGTCAGTCGAGGAGCCCTTCGATGGGCTCGATCACGATCTTACGGTCAGCGAGATCGACTTCCCGGACGACGTCGGCGATTACCGGAATCAGATGCTCGCGCGCGCCGTCGCGGACGACGAGCACCTCGTTGCTGCCGGTCGGGATCAGGTGGTCGACCGTGCCCAGACGCTCGCCGCCGCTCGTCACGACGTCGAGCCCCTCGAGCTGGTAGGCGTAAAACTCGCCGGGACGCACGGCCGGGAGATCGGCCTCAGCGATCGCGAGAACGAAGCCGACGAGCGGCGTAGCCGCCTCGATCGTCGTCGCGTCGGCGAATTGCAGCAGCATGAGCCGACCGTGCGGCCGCGCGCTCAGCAACCGAAACGGTCGCGGCGCAGCGGTATCGGACGCGACGGGACGCGGTGCGTCAGCGGAGGCTCCGCGAGACCGTGCTGCGGAATCGGCGCCCCGGCTCGGGCGGCGATTCTGCAAAAATACGAGGCAAGGTGCCGCGAGGGCGGCGGCGGAATCGTTATAGGGATGGAAACGAACGAGTCCGGCGACACCGTGGGTGCCGACGATCACCCCGAGCGGCACGAGCCGCTCCGGAGATGTTTTCCCAGCTCCTTCGCTCATGGTGACGCGCACGCGACGACAGGCCGATCGGATCCGACGTCATCGGTCGCCTACTTGTCCTCGATGATCTCCAAAACCACCTTCCGATTGGTACGCGAGGCCGCCGCGTTCAAAATCGTACGGATCGATTTGGCGGTCCGACCCTGCTTGCCGATGATGCGGCCGAGATCTTCGCGCGCGACCTTCAATTCGAGAACTGATGCCGTATCGCCCTGCGTTTCCTTGACCTCGACCGCATCCGGATTGTTGACGAGGTAGCGGGCCAGATACTGCACCAGCTCTTTCATGATGCCTCCCGCCCAGAACTTTCGCTTGTCCCCGGCGCGACGCCCGCTCTCTTGATCAACTCGGAGACGGTTTGCGAGGGTAGGGCTCCCCGGCGGATCCACTCATGGAGTTTTTCTTTTTTGAAGTCAACCCGAGGTGGATTCGGAAGGGGATCGTACGTGCCGACCTGATCGATGAAACGCCCATCGCGCGGTGCGGACGTGTCGGCGACCACGATGCGATAGAACGCGTGCTTCTTGGTACCGTGACGGGCGAGTCGGATGGTGACGCTCATGATGCTCCTTTCGCGCCCGGCTCAGCCGGGCATCAGCTGTGAAAACGGATTACCACCGCCCGGCCGACCGAGCTTGGTGAGTTGTTTCATCATCTTTTTTGTCTGTGCATATTGTTTCAGGAAGCGATTCACGTCGGCGACGCTGGTTCCGCTGCCGAGCGCGATGCGTTTACGCCGGCTGCCGTTGATCATCGCGTCGTTTCGTCGCTCCTGGTTCGTCATGGAATTGACGATCGCCTCGACTTTTTTCAGCTCGGCGTCCGCCACGCCCGGATCGAGCTTGGACGTGAGCTTTTTCATACCCGGGATCATGCCGAGGATCTCGCCCATGGAGCCCAGGCGCTTCACCATTTGCAGCTGATCGCGAAAGTCCTCCAGCGTGAACTCGTTCTTGCGGAGCTTCTTCTCGAGCGCTTCCGCTTGACGATGGTCGTACGCCTTCTCGACTTTTTCGATGAGAGAAAGGATGTCGCCCTTGCCGAGGATCCGCGACGCCATGCGGTCCGGATAGAACGGCTCCAGCGCCTCGAGCTTCTCGCCGACGCCGACGAAATAAATCGGCGCGCCGCTCATCTCGCGGATCGAGAGCGCCGCGCCACCGCGGGCGTCGCCCTCGAGCTTCGTCAGCACGACCCCGCCGATCGCGAGGCGCTCGTGGAATCCCTGCGCGACGTTCACCGCGTCCTGGCCGGTCATCGCGTCGGCGACGAGCAGCACGTGCTTCGGCGTGATCGCGGCCTTGATCCGCTCGAGCTCGGCCATGAGCTCGTCGTCGATGTGCAGCCGCCCGGCGGTGTCGAGGATGAGGGTGTCGAGGTTCTGCGAGCGCGCCGCCGCCTGCGCCGCGCGCGCGATCTCGACGGGATCCATGTCGGCGGTCGAGGGGTGCACGGGGCAGCCGATCTGCCGCCCGAGCGTCGTCAGCTGCTCGATCGCCGCTGGCCGATACACGTCAGCGGGGACGAGGTACGGCCGGCGACCCTTCTCCGTCTTCAGGTGCCGCGCGAGCTTCGCGGCCGTCGTCGTCTTGCCGGATCCTTGCAGCCCGACGAGCATGACGGCGACGGGCGGCGGTGCGCCGAGGTCGAGGACGGTGGTCTCGCCTCCCATCGTGCGCGTGAGCTCTTGGTGCACGAACTTCACCAAGTGCTGCTCCGGCGTCAGGCTGCGCAGCACCTCCTGACCGAGCGCCTGCTCGCGAACGCGCTCGACGAACGTTTGCACGACCGGGAGTGCGACGTCGGCCTCGAGGAGCGCCATGCGGATCTCCCGCAGGGCTTCCGTCATGTGGCGCTCGGTGATGCGGCCGTGGCCGCGGAGCCGCTTGAAAACGAGGTCGAGCTTGTCGCCGAGAGTGTCGAACACGATGGTATCGGTACGGCGCACCCGAGCGCCGGACGAAAACACGAAAACCTATAGGACCGTCGCCCGGTAAGTCAACGCAAATGCTAGTCGGGTACTGTCCTATCTTCCCCGCCAGTGTCCTAAGTTGAAGCTCCGAGTGTCCTAATTCGGTCGCGGGCTTGATCCAGCACGCGCGCCGCATCTTTCCGCGCTGGTGACTCCTTCCACCGGAAGCACTCCTCCAACAGTCGTTCTCCCTGGCGCACGAGCTTCGTGAGGCCGCGCACGGACGGCGTGCCGTTCAACGCCGCTCGCATGCGGTCGCGATGCTCGTCCCACCGCTGTTGCCGCGCGCGCTGTTGGCGCTTGTAGCCGGCTGTTACGCTCGGCGCCTTTCCGCGCGGCTTGGGCGCTCCGCGCGGCTGGCACTCCCGGTTAGCACAGTACCGTACTGGACGGTCGGTCTTGGCGAGGATGAACCGATTGCACGACCGGCATCGGCCGAGGCGGTGATAGAGCGTAGCGACCCCACCGAGCACGACACCGTAGCGCAGCTCGTCGTAGCCGAGCGGCGACTCATACCACACGTCCAGCGACGGATGACGCCGTGATGGCCGGGACCGCTTCGTGTCGTCGCGGGCCATCGCGACACCCATACGGACGGAAACCGTGACCGACTGCAACGCGGCGATGACGCCGCGCGAGTTGCCCGTGATGATGTCCGTGAGGAGCGTGCGCATGTGGCGCTGCGCTTCCAGCGGGTCTTCAGTGTCGAGCAGGTCAATCGGCACGAGCTGCCGGGGACCGCTCGTCACTTTGGCCTCGCGACCGCCGGGTGGCATCCGCAAAGCGCGCCCGAATTCATCCGGGAATCGAAAGTGGCAGAGTACGCGCAGCGGCGTCGCCTTAGTGCCGACGATGTGGCGTTGCGTTTCCCACTGCGCTTCCGGGCATTCCAAGTCGAGATTGGCGAACGCGACGGCGCGCGCAAGCGAATGCATCGCGTCGGTTCGCCGCTCGTTTCCACGTGTCTGACTGGACTCGGCCATGTGCGCGTTACTTTTCTGCGTCAGACGGTATCACCTGACGGCTAAAAAGCTAGAGTTACCCGTCAGACTGTGCGAGGGTATGGGTATGAAGTCCGAACAACACGCGGTCCTGCTCGCCGTCCGGGTTAGCAAATCGTTCCGCAACGAGGTCAAGATCGTCGCCGCGCGATGCGACACGACCATGGAAGCCTTCGTTGCCGACGCGGTGCAGAAGGCCATCCGCGAGAAAACTCGCGCGCATCGAGGCGCGCGAAACGGAGGTGTCAACGAGGCCGTGACTTAGTTTGCTGCTGGGCGGGAGCGGCGATGCGTGCCGAGGTGTTCAAGACCTCGGCACGCAGTTCGCCAGAACTGCAACGAGCGACGGGAAACGAAGCTCGCGGAAGAACCAACTAACCGCGATCCTTCCACATTCCGCCGCCTTTTTGAAGAGGTGGAGGTGTACCCATGAGAGCACGGGTACTCAGGTGGATGGCCGGCATCACGCCCGCGTGGATCAGTACGTATCGCACGAAGATCCGCCGCTGGGGCGTGAGAAGACGCGGGCTTAGCCGCTAGCGGCCTCCCGCATGCCGAGCGTGCGGAGCCAGGACGACACGTCCAGGCCCGCCCGCTCGGCAGCGGCCGTCAGCGTCTTTTTTTGCTCGGCCGAGACGCGAATCCGAATGGAGTCCTCTTTCCGGAGGGCCTTCGGCTTTCGTTTGGGTTTAGGCATGGACGATTGTTGCCACAGAAAGCCTACGGCGTCAACGCTTGACTACGTAGGACGAATGTGGCAACATTCGTCTCGTGAGCAAGTGGACCGCAAACAAAAACCCCGCTCCCGGTTGGAGCCGAGAGCGGGGCCAACACCGAGCGGTTACCCACCCGATGCCGTCAGACGCTTCGATTGTGGGTCGCCCCTCGGAGGAAGGCAACACCCGTGAATACCCTCTCTCGTGAGACCCAAACCCGCATCGTCGGCGCGCTGACGGAAGGTTGCTCGATCCGCGCGACGGAGCGCCTGACCGACACGCACCGCGACACCGTGATGCGGCTCGGCGTCCAGGTCGGCGACGGATGCCGTCGGCTGCTCGACGGCATGCTCCGCAACCTTCAGGTCAGCGTAATCGAGCTTGATGAGAGCTGGTCGTTTTTGTTCAAGAAGGCGAAGCGCGTCCGCCCCGAAGATCCGAAGGAATACGGCGACTGCTACTTGTTCCTCGCGCTCGATGCGACGAGCAAGGCCGTCCTGACGTACGTCGTCGGGAAGCGCAGCACCGAGAACACCCGCGCCATCGTCTCCGATCTCCGCGCACGGGTGCTCAACCGGCCGCAGATCACGGCGGACGGCTGGTCCGCGTACCCCGATGCAATCGAGCGCGCGTTCGGCGACGACGTGGACTTCGCGACCATCGTGAAGAACTACGCCGTGACGATCGGAAACGAGGCCGCGGTTCGCTACTCACCGGGCAAGATAAGAAGCACGGAGCGCACCGTGCTTCAGGGCGACCCAGACCCCACGAAGATCAGCACGAGCTACGTCGAGCGTTTCAACTTGACGACGCGGATGGCGTCACGCCGGTTCACGCGCCTGACGAACGGCTTCTCGAAGAAGCTCGCGAATCACCAGGCCGCGATTGCGCTGCACATCGCCCACTACAATCTCTGCCGCGTCCACGAGGCGTTGCGCTGCACGCCTGCAATGGCGCTCGGCATCACTGACCACGTGTGGACGATCGGCGAGTTGATCGACGCGGCGTTGAGCGCGCCGACGGCGCCGCCGATGGCGCCCGCGCCGGAGCCGATCAGAGGCATGAGCGCCGGTCGCGCGAAGAACACCTGGGGCGGCGCGCTGGCGGATCGCCCGCGGCCGAACAAGACGCGCGGTAATCTAGGACCGAAACGCTTCCGCGTGATCAAGGGCGGGCGGCAGCCGTAACAGCCGCCCGCCCCTCCACACCCGAGGAGAGCCAAAGATCAAACTGTCAAAGGGCCAAAGCCCGGGACGACTCAGCGGGCACAGCGGAACCCGACGTTGAGGAACGAGAACGCCGGACCGAAGGCGGCATTCACGGAGAAGACGCCGGCGCCCGCGCCGCTGACCCAAATGCCGCCGCGACGCAACGCCCCCGGAGCTTTCGGACTACCGTCCCCGCCGAAACATATTTGATCACCGGTGCCGGCGAAGCCGAAGAAGGTCGTCGAATCGGTGCAGCCCGTCGTGTTGAGATCCGCCCAATCCGCCACCCACTCGTCGACGTTGCCGACCATGTCGAACGCGCCCCAGCTCGACTTGCAGTTCGATCGCGATCCGGT
The DNA here is from genome assembly GCA_041488235.1 of Binatia bacterium. Taxonomy (GTDB): domain Bacteria; phylum Desulfobacterota; class Binatia; order UTPRO1; family UTPRO1; genus DP-19. The sequence goes on along the minus strand of JBGPOW010000001.1, from coordinate 29,372 downwards.
GTTCACCGGGTTGCCGGCGGTGGAGATGTTGCAGTCCGTCGTGCCGTTGTCCGTTCCCGGATCGGGCGTCCCCGCCGCCGCATTCTGCCACTCAAGATTCGTGAGTAAACGCTTCCCCGAGACGCCGCACGCCTGTGCCGCTTGGAACCAGGTGATGCACGAGCTCGGCAGCACGCCGGGGATCGAGACCGCGTAGACGCCCGGGCTCGGCGGCACCGATCCGAGGACCGGCGTCCACTGGCCGCTATTCGGGAAATTCGTCGGATAGGCCGTCTGACTGAATGGTGCGAAGGTGCAGCCGAGCTGCACGGCGCCGCCCGCAGTCAGGGTGGCGAGCGTCGCCTTGCCTTTCTGCACCGCCTTGACGAGGGACGTGTTTGACGGGGCGATCTGCCAGACACTGGTCTCGTAGAGGTCGATGCAGGCGTTGCCGACCTTCACCGAGTCGGCGGGGCACTTGAGCGTTCCGGCGCGCGCGGGCGACGCAGCGGCGAGTGTGAGCGAGGCGGCGACGAGCAGACGAGAGACGCGGAACATGGGCTAATCCTCCTGGCGTTAGGGGGCCCGACGGGGGCGGCCGAGATTTGGTGCGCGCAGGGTGCCACGGTCGAGGGGTGGCCGTCGAGGAAAAAACGGCCCCCCCGATTTTGGCCAGTAGACGCGAGTGTCCTACTTTCAATCCGCGGGTGTCCTAGTTAGGACAGTACCGCTAGTCGGGTACTGCTCGGTTCTGGCCGTCGCGCCGCCGAATCCGAGCACCCTGGGCGTCAAATCCGAGCACCCCCGTGACGCGGGCGAATCCGACCACCTAACGCCAACAGCGCGATTGCCGTTCGCCGTCGTGAGTCGTAGCGGGAAGTCGCGACGCTCTATCCGACGGGTGAGCCTTGAAACTGCTCTGCCTTTTCCCGCCGTTCACGTTCTTGGCGATACCGGCCCCACATGAACACGCCTACGAGGCTGGCGAGTCCCGCGAGGATCGTACCGAACCCGTAGCCGTCCTTTCCCTGCGACATCAGCCACGCGCCAACAGCGACGACCGCAAGGATGATTACTAGCCCGTAGCGCTGAGCGCGGGCCTGCGCTCGGATGTTGCCGTTGACGACAGCGCGCTCCAGCCCCTGACGGTGAGTCGCCTGCCCTTCGGCCATGACAAGGATACGCTCAGCTCCGTTAGGAACCGCATCGTTGTAGCGAATCAGGACGTCGGGAGAGGGAAGCGGACCCTGGAAGATCTCAAGGCGCCGCTGAGCAGTGATCTGCTGACGCTGATGAGCGAGTTGCCGGTCCCGGCCCTTCTTGCTCATCTACCCAGCGACTGCTGGGAATAACTCGCCCTGACTTGGGTCACGCTCCAGCGCCTTCACGGCGGCCATCGCGTTGCGAATGTCGTCTGCCGTAACGACCCAGTCAGTATATACCGCGCGCGCGTCAGCGAGCGGGCGTGACGGACTCGTGTTGTAGTCGTCGAACGTCCCGAAGAAATCGAGTAGACGCGCCAATCCTGCGAGTCTGGAAGGGCGGGCGAAAAGGAAGTCTGAATGCATCTGGCCTCCTACCGACGACTATGCCCTGCGCCCAAAGTCCATTCAACTACGAGGAGTTGATTGCTCAGCAATTCGATCGAAGCGTAGCACAGCACTTGCTAGCGTCAAGGATTGCCCCGCGCAGGGGCTACGACCCCGCGCGATCGCGCCCGCCCTTGATCACCCGGAATCTTTTCGGCCCAGGGTTGCCCTTGTTCTTGGTCGGCCTCGGCCGATCCGCGAGCGCACCGCCCCACGTACCCTTCGCGCGCCCGGCGCTCATGCCGAACGGGAGCGGCGGCTGCGTCGGAAGGAGCGGCGTCGGTTCCGGCGCGCTGAGCGCCGCCTCGACCAGCTCGGCCACGGTCCACGGATGATCGGTCACGCCGAGCGCCATCGCGGGCGTGCAGCGGATCGTTTCGTGGATGCGCCACCAGGTTGTAGTACGCAAGGTGCAGCGCGATCGCCGCGCGGTGGTTCGCGAGCTTTTTCGAGAACGCGTTCGTGAGCCGCGTGAAGCGCCGGAGGTGCATCCGCGTCGAGAGGTTGAAGCGTTCGACGTACGAGGTGCTGATCTTCGTCTCGTCGGGTGCGCCGCAGACGACCTGCTTCTCGATGCCTCTTATGGAGCCCGGGGAGTAGCGCACCGCCGCCTCGTTTCCGGCCGGCGTGCCGTAGTGCTTCATGAGCTGCGCGAAGTCCACCTTGCGGTCGAACACGTCGGCGATGGCGTTGACGTAGGGCACGAATCCATCGGCCGTGATCTGCGGCCGGTTCACGAGCCGCGCGTGCAAGTCCTGCGCGAGCGCCATCGTGTTCTGCGTCGTGCGCTTGCCGATGCGGTAGCTGAGGACGGCCTTGCTAGTCGCATCGAGCGCGATGAAGAGCCACGAGTCGCCGCGCTCGCGCTCGCCGTCGCGGACGTTCTTCTGCTTGCAGCCGATAAACGACCACTGCTCGTCGAGCTCGATCACGCCGACCTGAAGGCCACGGAGCATGCCGTCGAGGAGACGGTGGCAGCCCTCGCCGACGCGGCGGCTCAGGTTGAGAATCGTCTCCTGATGCACGTCGGTCAGACGCTCGGTCGCGCGGACGGAGCAGCCTTCAGTGAGAGCGGCGATCACGCGGGTTTGCTTCTCAGACGAGAGGACGTTCACGGGCCACTTGTCTTTCCCCAAGTGGCGGACCAGAATCCGTAGCTGCAACGGGCATCGGGTGGTCCACCACTCGGTGTTCGGCCCTGCCCACGGTTCCAGCCGTGGGCAGGGTGCGTTGAACCAAAGAACCGACCACGGGCCGCTGCGCTGACCTGCCAGGGTGCAAGCAGCGGCCCTTTGCTTGATTGCCCTGGTCGTCGGTCGGCGCGATGGACGCCAGGGCTCCGACCCTCCTCATCGTCAAGTACTGCTCGGAGTTGGTCGGCCAGGACGTCGAGTGCTCGGTTTTCAGCGGGTGAGTGCTCGGATTTGACTACTGTGGGCAGCGTCCATAGCACCGATAGGACCATGGGCGGTGCGGCAACGGACCACGCGCACGTGTCCTCGCCGCGTTTTGACTAGCACCCGCCCCACGACTAGGCCCGAAGCATGCCGACGCAATCGGGGGTGTCCCACGAGATCCACTCTCGCCACAACGTGCTGGTCGTCGATGACTATACGGACACCCGGGAGGCGATTGTCACGTTGCTTCAGGCGATGGGCTTCGATGTGGTCGGAGCGGCGTCGGGACCGGAAGCGCTTGACATGCTGCAGGCGGGCCTTCGACCGTGCGTTATCCTCCTCGATGTACGCATGCCGGGGATGGACGGCTGGACGGTCTGGGAGCGCATGAAGGCTCACCCCGAGGTCGTGAAAACTCCGGTCGTGATTCTGTCCGGCGATGTGGCGGATGATGCTCGGGCGAAGAAAGTCGGCATTCGGGAGTTTCTACTGAAGCCGATCGACGGGCCGGATGTGGTCGCGGCCGTCGACCGGCACTGCGAACGTCAGCGCGCGCCCGCCCAGTTCACCGCAGGATCAACGCTACGCGCGTAGAGATCCGCGTAGTTTTTCCTTCCCGCTTCGGAGTACATCTCTCGCCGGAATTGGGGCGGGTTGAGGGGCGCGGGGAGGCGCTAGGAACCTCTGCAAGGAAGCAGGTCCACTATGCTGTACGATTCCCCCGTTTCCGATCTCGTGCGCGTGGCGCACGTCCGTGCCGTGAGTAACGGGCTCGTCCTGATCTGCGAGCTGCCCGACCGGCGACGCATTGGCGTGCCGCTGCACTTGATCGACCGCACCAGCGACGTGCGGTCTCCCGGCGACCAGGGGACGCTCGTCATTCCGAAGCGGCTCGCCCATGATCTCGGGCTCGACGGCGCGAGCTGAGTTACCGCGTTCTTGATCGTCTCTACGATGCTCATGCGTCGCCGCTTGGTGACGGCCTATTTCGGGCCGGGTTGGCCTGGTACTGGCTGGTTTTGCTCCCCGTACGTGACGCAATGGCGGGCTTCGTCCGTCAACGCCGTACCGATCGCCCGTCGGAGTTGCGAGTCGCGCCTCGGGACGCGACAATGCGGGACGGTGCGCACGGTATTGCAGATGCTCACGCTCGCCACCGCAGGGGCGCTCCTCGGGCTCTGTGTGAACTCGCTGCACCCGGCCGGCGTCTCGGTGCTGCGGTCCTGGGTTGCCGAAACCGAAGGCACCGCGGAGTGCGCGATGGCGTCCTTGGAGCCTGCGCGCATCGACGTCGCGGCGGCGATACGCCTCCTGGAAGCACACGAAGCGATCTTCGGCGACGTGCGCGGCGCATCAGAATATGCCGTCGGGCACGTCGTCGACGCCGTGCACTTGCCGTGCAGCGCCGAGGCGCCAGAGTGGCTGGCGAGCGTCGCGAAATCTTCGACCGTCGTCCTGTACGGCGGCGAGGACGCCGACCCGGGTCCCGTCGCGCAGTCGCTCGCCGCGAGCGGGTACGGCGACGTGCGTGTCCTGAGCGGCGGCTTCCGGGCCTGGCGTGACGGCGGCGGGAGCGCCGCGTCCGGGCCGTGCGAAATCTGCAACTGACCCGTAGCCGCAAGCGATGCGCGTGATCTCCTGGTGGTTGCTGCGCACGGTGCTCGCCGCACTCTTTCTCTACGCGGGCGTCGCAAAGCTCGCGGACGTCCGTGCGTTCGCCGCCGACGTCGCGAACTATCGACTGCTGCCGGCGCCTTTGGTGGCGCCGTTCTCGGCGACGGTGCCGGGCGTCGAGATCGTCTGCGGGCTCGGGCTTTTGTATCCCCGCACTGTCCGTGCCGCCGCCGTCCTCGCGACCGCACTTCTCGTCGCGTTTACCGTCGCTGCAGTGCAGGCGCTCGCCCGCGACATCAACCTCGACTGCGGGTGCTTCGGAAGCGTGCGTGCGCCGGTGACGGTGCTCACGGTCGCGCGCGACACGGCGCTCGTCGCGGCGGCAGTCGCGATCGGCGCGCTCAGTTCGAGCGCGGACGAAAAAGCCCCCCGGGCGCGGCGCCCGGGGAGCTGAGCTTCCGTCGAGCCGTCTCGTGCGACGGCTCAGAGCGTGGCGCGGCTCACATCATGCCGCCCATGCCTCCCATGCCGCCCATGCCCGGTGGCGGGCCGCCGCCGGCGGGCTTCTCTTCCGGCTTCTCGGCGACCGACGCCTCGGTCGTGAGCAGCAGGCCGGCGACCGACGCCGCGTTCAGCAGCGCCGTGCGGACGACCTTCGTCGGATCGATGATGCCGGCCTTCATCAGGTCTTCGAACTCTTCCGTATGGGCGTTGAACCCGTGCGCGCCCTTGGAGTTCTTCACCTTGTCGAGGACGATCGAGCCTTCCCAGCCGGCGTTGTTGGCGATCCATCGGCAGGGCTCCTCGACAGCGCGGCGAATGATGTTGATGCCGACCTTCTCCTCGTCGGTCGTCGCCTTGACATTGTCGAGCGCCGCCGACGCGCGGATGAGCGCGACGCCGCCACCCGGGACGATTCCTTCCTCGACCGCAGCGCGCGTCGCGTGCAGGGCGTCCTCGACGCGGGCCTTCTTCTCCTTCATCTCGACCTCGGTCGCCGCACCGACCTTGATCACCGCGACGCCGCCGATCAGCTTCGCGAGCCGCTCCTGCAGCTTCTCACGGTCGTAGTCGGACGTGGTCTCGTCGATCTGGGCACGGATCTGCTTGATCCGGCCCTCGATGTCGGCGCGCTTGCCGGCGCCGTCGACGAGTGTGGTGTTGTCCTTGTCGACGACGATGCGCTTCGCGCGCCCGAGGTCGTTGAGGGTGATGCTCTCGAGCTTGATGCCGAGCTCCTCAGCGATCACCTTGCCGCCCGTGAGGATCGCGACGTCCTCGAGCATCGCCTTGCGACGGTCGCCGAAGCCCGGCGCCTTCACCGCCACGCACTGCAAGGTGCCGCGGATCTTGTTGACGACGAGCGTGGCGAGCGCCTCGCCCTCGACGTCCTCGGCGACCAAAATGAACGGCCGGCCGGTCTTCGCGATCTGCTCGAGGATCGGCAGCAGATCCTTCATCGCGCTGATCTTCTTCTCGTGGATGAGGAGGTACGCATCCTCGAGCACGACCTCCATGCGCTCAGGATCGGTGACGAAGTACGGCGAGAGGTAGCCGCGGTCGAACTGCATTCCTTCGACGACCTCGAGGGTCGTCTCGAGGCCCTTCGCCTCCTCGACCGTGATCACGCCCTCTTTGCCGACCTTGTTCATCGCCTCGGCGATGATCTCGCCGACGGTCGAGTCGTTGTTGGCGGAAATCGTGCCGACCTGGGCTATCTCCTTCTGATCTTTCGTCGGCTTGGAGAGGCTCTTCAGCTCGTCGACGATCGCGCTCACGGCGCGGTCGATGCCGCGCTTGAGGCTCATCGGATCGTGGCCGGCAGCCACCATCTTGATGCCCTCGGCGAAGATCGCGCGTGCCAAAACGGTGGCAGTAGTGGTGCCGTCGCCGGCGACGTCGGAGGTCTTGCTTGCGACCTCCTTCACCATCTGCGCGCCCATGTTCTCGAACTTGTCCTCGAGCTCGATCTCCTTCGCGACCGTCACGCCGTCCTTGGTGATGTTGGGCGCGCCGAAGGACTTCTCCAAGACCACGTTGCGGCCTTTCGGGCCGAGCGTGACCGTGACGGCGTCGGCGAGGACGTTGACGCCACGCAGGATGCGATCACGCGCATCCTGGCCGAATCGTACGTGCTTCGCTGGCATTGTGTTCCTCCTTGCTTACTCGACGATGCCGAGGATGTCGTCCTCGCGCATGATGAGGTGTTCTTCGCCATTCATCTTGATCTCGGTACCGGAGTACTTGCCGAAGAGGATCTTGTCGCCGACCTTCACGTCGAGGGGTGTGACCTTTCCGTCGTCGTTGGCCTTGCCCTTGCCGACGGCGATCACTTTCCCTTCCTGCGGCTTCTCCTTGGCGGTGTCGGGAATGATGATCCCGCCCTTCGTCTTTTCCTCCTCCTCAATCCGCTTGACGATAACGCGGTCTTGAAGCGGCCGAATCTTCATCGGTGTCTCCTTTCCGTCTTTGAGAAAATCGCGAACGTTTCTGATCGGTTACCCATGAATGAGGAACCGAATGCGCGCGGGATAAAACCCGCGGGCAACATAAACATCAGGGGCGGTTTGTCAACGGGGCGGTCGCTCAGCGACCGAGCTTTCGCTTCTCTTCCTCGAAATATTGGCGGTAGAGCACGTCCCACTCGGCGCTGCCCTCTGGGACGCGGCGCGAAAGGCTGGCGATCTTGCGCCGCACCTTCGCATCGAGCACGTCGTCCACTTGCAGAAATTCGCCCAGCACCGTCTTGATTTCCTGCAACACGAGACGATCGGGACGCAGATCCGCCACGGGGCCGCGCTTGAGCTCCGTCAGCACGAGATGCGAGAGCGCCGAGATTCGCCCGTCGGAAACGTGGCTCACAGCGTGAATCCTCGCTCTTTCGCGAGGCGTTCTTTCACGAGCTGCAGAACCCTGTGACGATCCATGCCGACGAGCTCACGACTGTGCGACTCGGCAAATCGTTCCGCTTCCGCCTCGATGTCCTCCTCGGCGCGCAGGTTCGCTTTGAACGCCGCGACGATGCGTTGCTCCAACGCTTCGCGACCGGCGGCGACGCGCATGAGGCCGGCCTTCTCCAACCGGGAAACGAGCGCGGCGGCGATGCGCCGCATCTCGGGCTCGCGAAGCCTCACACGGTACGAGTAGACGCGGCCCAAAAGCTTTGCAAGCCGGCCGTTTCCGCGGTATCGAAATGCTTCGGCAGGCGTGCGCTGCCCGCGATGCGCGAATCCGCCGCCGAGGTCTCGCCATGATCGTCAAGATGTCCTCCATTGCCACGGACGCCGAGGTTGCGGCGATCGAGGCGAAGCTCCACACCCTCGGGTACAAGACCGGCAAGATGATCGGCGAGCAGGTGACGCTGATCGGCGTCTACGGCGACATCTTCCGGCTCCCGCAGGAGGAGCTGGCGCAGATGCCCGGGGTCGAGCGCTTGATCCCGATCTCGCGCGCCTACAAACGTGCGGCGCAAAAGGGTGATCCGCTCCACCCGATTCGGTCGACGGTCGCGATCGGGTCGGTGGTGACGGGTGGCGACGAGCTCACGGTGGTCGCCGGTCCGTGCTCGGTCGAGAGCGAGCCGCAGGTCATGGAAGCGGCGCGCATGGTGCGCGAAGCCGGCGCGCATTGTCTTCGCGGCGGCGTCGTGAAGTACCGCTCGAGCCCGTACAGCGGTTGGGAAGGACTCGGGTCGAGCGATCACGAGTCGCTGCGCCGCGGTCTCGATCTCATCGTGAAGGCGGGACGCGCGTTCGGCATGCCGACGGTGGTGGAGATCCTCGATCCCGCGGACGTACCCGTGTACGAAGATGCAGGCGTCGCCTGTCTGCAGGTCGGCGAGCCGAACAGCAAGAACCAGGCGCTCTTGAATCGCCTGCGCGAGACGTCGCTGCCGATCATCCACAAGCGCGGCAACTCGCTCGACACCGAGGCGTACCTCCTCTGGGTCGAACGCGTGATGGCGCTTGGCAAGGAGAACGTCATCCTCTGCGAGCGCGGCATCACGAGCTGCAATCGCTACACGCGGAACACCCTCGACCTCGGAAGCGTCGCCGCGTTCCACTATCAGCTCTCGGGGCTGCCCGTCGCCGTCGACGCGTCGCACGGCACCGGCATCCGCGATCTCGTCTTCCCGCTGAGCCTCGCCGGCGTCATGGCGGGTGCGTCGGTGGTGCTCGTCGAGGCGCATCCGAATCCATTGATCGCCAAATCCGACGGCTTCCAAGGTCTTTTCCCCGAGCAGCTCCGTGGTCTCGTCAAGGCGGCGCAGGAGGTGTGGCGCGTGCGTAAGGAGACCGATCGCGACTACGTCTCGACGCTGGCGCTCGAGCGCGCGTACGAGGCGCGCATGCAGGACGATCGCCGGCGATTCTTCCCGCAAGGATGACGCCGCGGGCGCGGAGTCCTCGTCGATGATCATCCCGCGAGCGGTCGCGCAAGGCGCGACGTTGGGCGTCGTCGCCCCCGCCGGCGTCGTCAAGCCGGACGCGCTCGACCGCGGACTCGCGCTGCTGCGCAACTGGGGATTCGGCGTGCGCGTCGGCGAGCACGTCCTCGCACGCCATCGCTACTGTGCCGGCACCGCGCAAGAGCGCGCGTGGGACCTCACGCGCATGGTCGAGGATCCGGACGTCGCCGCCGTCATCTGCGCGCGCGGTGGCTACGGATCGGTGCAGGTGATGCGGCTCCTCGACCCGGAGCTCTTCGCGCGGCATCCGAAGCTCGTCTGCGGCTACAGCGACGTGGCGCCGCTCCTGGGGTTCATCGTCGCCCGCTCGGGCGTCGTTGCGCTGCACGGGCCGATGGTGGCGATCGACTTCGCCAAGGGCGTGACGGCGCGTGCAGCGGCACGCTGGCAAGCGCTCCTCGCGGCGCCGGCGGCGCCGTGGAGCGAGCCGGTCCCCGAAGCGATCGCGCCCGGCGTCGCGACGGGGCCGGTCGTCGGCGGCTGTCTCTCGTCGCTCGTGGCGCTCCTCGGCACGCCGTACGCGGTCGAGACCGACGGCGCCGTGCTCTTTCTCGAGGACATCGCCGAGCGGCCGTACCGGCTCGATCGCATGCTCACGCAAATGCGCCTTGCGGGGAAGCTCGAGCGCGTCGCGGCGGTCGTGCTCGGATCGTTCGCCGACTGCGACGGCCACGAGGAGGGGAACGTGGCGGCGGCGGTCTTCCGCGAATTCTTCGCCGACGCGCCGTATCCGGTCGTCGCCGGGTTTCCCGCCGGTCATCTCTCGGAGAACCTGCCGATCACACTCGGCGTGCCGTTGCGTGTCGACGCCGATCGCAAGCGCGTCGAGGTCGCGGCATGAACTTCGCCGCCGTCGAGCGGGAGATGGATGCCGCGGTCGCGCGCGGCGTTTTTCCCGGCGTCGTCGTGCTCGTGAACGTCGGCGGCCAGGTCGTGTTCCATCGCGCCGCAGGAATGCGGGCACTCGAGCCCGAGCGTTCGCCGCTGCGCGAGGACACGATTTTCGACCTCGCGTCGCTCACGAAGCCGCTCGCCACCTCGATCGCGCTGATGATCATGCTGAAGGAGCGCAAGATCAGTCTCGACGATCGGGTGAGCCGCTTCTTCCACAACTTCGGCGTCCACGGCAAAACCCACGTGACGTTCCGCCATTTGTTGGCGAACACCTCCGGCCTTCCCGCGTGGCGTCCGTATTGGAAGGACATTCTGCGTATCGAGCGCGAGGGCCGCATCAACTTCACGGCGAGCCGCGGTGCGAAGGAGTTCGTGTACGAAGCGATCCAGCGCGAGAAGCCCGACGCTCCCGCCGGCGCACGCACCCAGTATAGTGATCTCGGCTTCATGCTCCTCGGGGCGGTCGTCGAGGAGGTGAGCGGGACGTCGCTCGACCGCTACTGCTACGAGCGCATCTACAAGCCGCTCGGCCTGAGAGCGACGTCGTACGTCGACCTCTCGCTCCTACGCACGCGCCGCCTCGAGCCGATCGCGGACATGATCGCGCCCACCGAGCGCTGCCCGTGGCGCAAACGCGTGCTCTGCGGTGAGGTGCACGACGACAACGCCTTCGCCATGGGCGGCGTCGCCGGACACGCGGGCCTCTTCTCCTCGGCGCGCGACGTCGATCGGATCGCGACCGTGCTGCGCGAGTGCTACGACGGCCAGAGCCTCTTCCTGCCGGCGGCGATCGTCCGCGAATTCTGGCGCCGCAACGACCCAGTCGGCTCGTCGACGTGGGCGCTCGGGTGGGACACGCCGTCGCCCCAGGACTCGACCGCCGGCGGCGAGCTCTCGCGTCAGAGTGTCGGCCACGTCGGCTTCACCGGCACGTCGCTGTGGATCGACCTCGACCGCGGGTTGCACGTCGTCGTGCTCTCGAACCGTGTGCACCCGAGCCGCGACAACGACAAGATCCGCGAGTTTCGCCCACTGATCCATGACCTCATCTTCCGCGCCGCCACCGCGTCCTGAGCTGCCGGCGTCGCCGCGGCACGTCCATTTGACGGCGATCGCCGGCGTCGGCATGGCATCGCTCGCGGGCCTGTTTCGCGAGGCCGGCTACCACGTGACCGGCTCCGACGCCGGCATCTACCCGCCGATGAGCACGATCCTCGCGTCGCTCGGCATCCCGGTGATGGAAGGATTTCGCGCCGAGAACCTGAGCCCGGCGCCCGACCTCGTCGTCGTCGGCAACGCCATGTCGCGCGGCAATCCCGAGGTCGAAGCGATGCTCGCGGCCGGGATCCCGTACTGCTCGATGCCGGAGGCGCTCATGCGGTTCTTCATGGGCGCACGGCGGCGCGCGGTCGTGACCGGCACGCACGGCAAGACCACGTCGAGCGCGCTCCTCGCCTGGGTGCTGCACGAGATCGGCGGCGACCCGGGATTCATGATCGGCGGCGCCGCCAAGAACTTCCCCTACAACTTCCGCGTCGGCCGCGGGCCGTGGTTCGTCACCGAGGGCGACGAATACGACACCGCGTTCTTCGACAAAGGACCGAAGTTCCTGCACTACGCGCCCGACGCGCTGCTGCTGACGGCTGTCGAGTTCGATCACGCCGACATCTACCGCGACCTCGCGCACGTGAAGCAGGCGTTCACGGAACTCTTGCGGCGAACGGCGGCGACGTTGCCCGTTGTCGTGAGCGCGGATTTCCCCGAGGCGCGCGCGGTCGTCGCCGCAAGCGGACGCGACGCGATCACGTTCGGCGCGGCCGCCGACGCGTCGTGGCGCGTGGAGAGCATCGCAGACACCGGCGACGCGACGCGCTTCACCGTCGTCACGCCCGATCGCCGCCGCCTCGACGGCCGCTGCCCCGGGCCCGGCGCGATGAACGTCGCCAACGCGCTCGGCGTCCTCGCGCTCGCCGCTGCGATCGGCGTCGCCGAGGCCGGCGCGCTCGACGCGATCGCGCGCTTTCGTGGTGTCCGGCGCCGCCAAGAGGTGATCGGCACCGGGCGCGGCGTGGTGCTGATCGACGACTTCGCGCACCACCCGACTGCCGTCGCGGGAACGCTCGCGGCGCTGCGCGCCCGCTATCCCGAGCGCCGTCTCTGGGCGCTCTTCGAGCCGCGCTCGAACACGACGCGGCGGAAAGTGTTCCAAGACGCATTCACCGCCGCGTTCCGTGCCGCCGATCGGGTCACGTTCGCGGCCGTCCATCGACGCGACGAGCTTCCCGAGTCCGAGCGGCTGTCGACGCCGGAGATCGCCCGGGCGCTCGTCGACGCCGGTCGCCGCGCCGAGACGTGCGAGCAGGTGGACGACATCTGCGCGCTTGTCACGAGCGAGGCGCGTCCCGGCGACGTCATCGTGCTGATGTCGAACGGCGGCTTCGGCGGCCTCGCCGGCAAGCTCGTCGCCGCGCTCGCGCTCGATCCGGTAGCGTGAGTCTCGGCGGCGAGGCGTCCGGCGAGGATGCGTCAGGCATTCCCGACCGAGCTACGGCGTGACACCGTCCCACGCGGCGCGCTGCTCTCCGGGCGCGCCGTAGAGGCGCCGATAGCGGCGGTAGTTCCCCAGCACCGCCTTCACGTACGCGCGCGTCTCGCGAAAACTGATCCGCTCGACGAACTCGTCGCTCGCGCTCCCCGGCGACCGCGCGTCCCACTTCGCGACGGCGTCCTCTCCACCGTTGTATGCGGCGAGCGCCTTCGCCACGTCGCCGTCGTAGCGATCGAGGAGTCGGCGCAGATAGCGGGTTCCGAGCTCGATGTTCCTCGGCGGATCCGTGAGCTCGGCGGCGGTGACGGTCGTACCGCCGACCTGCTCCGCCGTCGGGACGATGAGCTGCATGAGGCCGTACGCCGCGGCAGGAGAAACCGCCTCGGGGTCGAACGTACTCTCCTGGCGCATCAGTGCGAGAACCAGCAAGGGGTCGAGCCGCGCCGCTTCCGCCGCGTCACTGACGAGCGGCCAGTACGCGCGTGGATACAGGTACGCGGAGAGTACAGCGCTCGGGACGTGCTCGCTCGCGGCGAGCCGCGTGGCGAGACGGAGCGCGCGGTGATGTGCGTCGATCTCACGGTACGCCTCGAGGAGGAAGGCCTCGGCCTCGCTTGCGAGCCCCGGCTCGTTCGCGATCGCGGCAAGCTCGCCGGCGGCGGCGCGATCGAAACCGATCGCGTGCAGCTCGCCGCTGCGACTCCAATGATATGTGTGCTCGGTGAGCGACTCGGGAGGCGCGCCGGTGATCGGCTCCGCGGGATCCGCCGGCGGTGCCGACTCGAGCAGACGATTCTCGCTGAGCTCGGCGTAGTAGCTATCCGGCGCCTCCGCGAGGACCGTCCGGTAGGCGGCCCGTCCCGCATCCGCGCCGTCGCGCAGCTCGCGGATGCGTCCTTGCCAGTAGAGCGCAGCGGGACGGTCGCGTGCGCTCGCAGCGGCGACGCCGGCGAACGCGGCGATCGCGTCCCCGAACCGGCGGCCGTCGTACGCTTGCCAGGCGATCCGCCAGCGCGCCTCGCGGATGAGCGCCGTGTCCGCGCCGGTTGCGATCACACGACGGTAGTGGGCATCGGCCTCGGCGGCGCGTCCCTGCTGCTCGGCGATTCTGCCGAGCGCATACTGCACGTCATCCGCCTTCGAGCTGCGCGGCGCCTCGTGAGCGATCGCGGTGAAGATGGCCTCCGCCTCGGCGTCGCGGTCGCGATTCCAGAGGAGCGTCGCGAGATCGTAGCGCGCGAGCACCGCGGGTGCGGGCTCGACGTCCGCGGCCGCGCGGTACGTATCGATCGCGTCCGCGAGCCGGCCCTGTCGCTGACGGACACGCGCCAGTGCCCGCAGCGCCGCGGCGCGGTCGCCGCGGTCGACGCCGGCTCCCGACGCAGCTTCGAGACGTGCCGCTGCGGCGTCCAGTCGCGCTTCGCTCAGGAGCTGCGTGCCTTCCGCGAGGAGCAACGCCGGATCCTCGAGGAGCTCGGGATGGGCGGCGAGGAGGGCGTCGCTGCGAGCGCGGGCGGCAGTCGCGCTCGCACCCGGCGTTCGCCGCACCTCGTGATACAGCGCGAGCGCTTCGCGCGGCGCGAGTGGCGCTCGCAAATCGGCTCGCACGAGAAGCGCGCCGGCACGCGTCGCATCATCCAGGTGCGGTGTCTCGAGGGCGCGCGCGACGTACGCGTCCGGATCGGCGTCGCCGAGCGCGGCCGCGACGCGGGCGCGCCGCACGAGCCCGCGCGCGACCCACACGCTCGCCGGATGCGCGACGAGCAGACGATCGATCAGCGCCGCCGCGTCCGCGAAGCGCCCGGCGCGCTCGTCGATCGCCGCGAGGTTGGCGAGATGGTAGTCCTCCAGCTCGGGGTACGTGCGCAGCAGCTCGGCAAAAATCGGGCGCGCGCTCGCGTCGTCGCCGCGCTCGACGCGCGCCATCGCCTCGGCGAAGCGCAGGCGCGGCTCGGCTGCGGACGCGGGTGTCTCGCGGACGACCGTCGGCGCCGGAACCGTCGCGCGCTCGCGCACGCAGCCGGGGCAGAACGCCACGAGCAACGCGACGGCGAGCGCGGTCACGCGGCGTCGGCGCATCGTCTTCGGCTACCACGCGTCCGTCCGACCGCCAACTTGACTCCTCGAGGTGCGTGCGGCACGAACCGCCGATGGCGGAGTTTGCGGCCGCGGCGTCACTCATTCTCGCCTCGGCGTCGCCACGCCGCCGCCACCTCCTCGCCGCGCTCGGCGTCTCGTTCACCGTGCTGCCGGTCGACGTCGACGAGCGCCCGCACGCCGGCGAGGAGCCCGTCGCGTTTGCGCGGCGCATGGCGGACGAGAAGGCGCGCGCCGCCTCTCGCCTTCGCCCGGAATGGGTGCTCGGCGCCGACACGATCGTCGAGCTCGACGGCACGATCTTCGGCAAGCCGCTCGACGGCGCGGACGCCGCCGTGATGCTGGCGCGCCTCGCGGGCCGTGCGCACGTCGTGCGGACGGCGGTCGCGTTGCTCGCGCCGAGCGGCGCCACCGCCGAAAATGCCGTGGTCGCGACCGAGGTCTCGTTTCGACCGCTCGATGCCGCCGCCATCGCGGCGTACGTCGCGACCGGCGAGCCGCTCGGCAAGGCCGGAGCGTACGCGATCCAAGGCGACGGCGCGCACCTCATCGACCGCGTCGTGGGCTCGTACACCAACGTCATCGGGCTGCCGCTCCCGGAGGTCGCCACGTGGCTGCGCGCGCACCGCTTGATGTGACCGTGAATTACCGCGCGGTCCGCGATCGCGTCGCCGACGCGTGCCGCCGCGCACGACGTGATTCGACCGAGGTGACGCTGGTCGCCGTGAGCAAGGGGATGGCTGCGGCGGCGGTGCGCGCCGCCGCCGACGCGGGCGCGCGCGATTTCGGAGAGAATTACGTTCAGGAATGGGAGACGAAACGCGCGGCGGTGGCGGACGTCGCCGCAGTCACGTGGCATTTCATCGGCCGTGCGCAGCGCAACAAGGCGGCGGCGATCGCTGAGTTCCGTCTCGTGCACTCGGTCGCCGACGAGCGTATCGCGGCCGCGCTCGACGCCGCCGCTCGGCGCCGCGGGGAGCCGTTGCCTGTGCTTTTGCAGGTGAACGTCGCCACGGAGGCGACGAAGAGCGGCATCGCGCCCGCCGACCTGCCCCCCCTCCTCGACTCGACGCGGCGGCTTTCCGCGCTGCGCGTCGTGGGGCTGATGACGATTCCGCCACCGCTCCCGCCCGAGGCGGTCCGCCCGCTCTTCGCTGCGCTTCGCGAGCTGCGAAACCGGCAGGAGGACGCGCGGCAGTTGTCACATCTGTCGATGGGGATGAGCGCCGATTTCGAGGTCGCAATCGAAGAGGGCGCGACGCTCGTACGCGTCGGCACGGCGATCTTCGGGCCGCGGCCGCCGAAGGAGGGTGCATGAAGAAGCTTGGGTTCATCGGCGCCGGCAACATGGCCGGCGCGCTCGTGCGCGGCTTGCTCGATACGAAGCGCTATCGCGCCCGAGACGTTTGGGCGTCCGACGCCGAGCCACGACAGTGCCGCCGACTGGCGCGCGCGTACGGGATCGGTACCGCTGTCGACAACTCGACGCTCGTTGCCGACACGGCCGTCATCGTGCTTGCGGTGAAGCCGCAGGTGATGGACGCGGTGCTCGCGGAGATCCGGCCGCACGTACGCCGGCAACTGTTCGTGTCGATCGCGGCCGGCGTGCCGACGGCGCGCCTCGAAGCGGGGCTCGGCGGACGCGCGCGCGTCGTCCGTGCCATGCCGAACACGCCGGCGCTCGTCGGCGCCGGCATCACCGTCGTGGTGCGCGGAAAGAAGGCAACTGCCGCCGACGAGCGCGTTGCGACCGTCCTCTTCGGTGGAGTGGGCGACGTGGTACGTGTTAGGGACGAGGCGTTGATGGATGCGGTGACTGGACTTTCCGGAAGTGGTCCTGCCTACGTGTACCGGTTCGCGGAAGGACTGATCGAAGGCGCCGTCGCTGAAGGGCTGCCGGAGCGCACCGCGAGGCAGCTCGCCTACCAGACGATCCGCGGCGCCGCGATGATGTTGCAAGAAACCGGGCGCTCGCCCGAGGAGCTGCGGGCGATGGTCACGTCACCGGGCGGAACGACGCTGGCGGGGCTGCAGGCGCTCGAAGCGCGGGCATTCGCGACCGTCGTCGCCGACGGCGTCCGGGCCGCGACGCGACGCTCGCGTGAGCTCGGCCGCTGAGCGCGGATCGAGAAACGGAGGGGGCATGTTCGTCGCCGCAAATCTGCTGCTCGGGATCGCCAAGGTCCTCGACATGGTGCTGTGGTTCTACATGTGGGTGCTGATCGCCCGCATCGTCATTTCGTGGGTGAGCGCCGATCCCTACAATCCGATCGTGCGCGCGATCATCAACATGACCGAGCCGCTCTTGTACCGGATCCGGCGCTCGCTGCCGGTCTTCGGCGGCGGCATCGACTTCTCGCCGCTCGTCGTGTTCGCGGGCATCTACTTTCTGCAGATCTTCTTGGTGCAGAGCCTCGTCGACCTGGCAATGCGGCTGCGATGAAGCCGGCCGGCGACACGAACCGCACCGTTCTGTACGTGCGCGTCGTGCCGCGGGCTGCGCGCGATGCGCTGACGCGTGATGCGGCGGGCGGCTGGCGCGCGCATCTGACCGCGCCGCCCGTCGACGGTGCCGCGAACCGCGCGCTCGTAGCGCTCTTGGCGGACCGCCTCGGATTGCCGAAACGCGCGTTCGCGCTGCTGCGTGGTGAGCGCGGTCGCGACAAGGTGGTTGCGGTCGAGGGCGCGTCGGCTGCGGAGATTGACGCGCGGTTTGCAAGAAGTCGTTTCCCGCGTTGACAAATCGCGGAGGCATGGCTAGTTCTGACGGAGCGAATCCGGAGAAATTATGCCTATTTACGAGTACCGCTGTGGGAAGTGCGGCGACTTCGAGACCATGCAGAAGATGAGCGACAAGCCGCTCACTACGTGTCCGACGTGTCGCCGCAAGGTGACGAAGCTCATCTCGTCGACGTCGTTCCAGCTGAAAGGAAGCGGCTGGTACGTCACCGATTACGCGCGCAAGGGCAGCTCCGGCAGCGAGAGCAAAGGACCATCGAGCACCAAGACGGATGAAGGCGCAGCCAAATCCGGAGAGACGAAATCCGGAGAGACGAAATCGACAGAGACGAAATCCGCGGAAACGAAAACGACGAGCACCAGCAAGTCGAAGAACGGCAGCGCGAAAGCCGCCGCCGCCTGACGCGCCGTCGACCCGAATCGTCGTTCCCAAGAGACCCCGCGAGCCGAGAGCTCCCGGGGTCTTTTTTTGCTCGCCCCGTACCGCGTGCACGGCCGCAAACAAGACGTGCACGGGCGCGAACAGGGGAGGCCCGCGAATTGACTTCGCGGGCCGACGCGCATCGGAGCACGGCGGCGCAGCCGCCGCGCGCACGGGCGCGAACAGGAATCGACACCGGCGGCACGTTCACCGACTTCGTCGTCCGGCGTGGAGGACGGGTGTTCGTCCACAAGGTATTATCGACACCCGACGACCCGGCGCGTGCCGTTCTCGCCGGGCTCGCCGAGCTCTTCCCGGACGGCGGGGCGGGACGGATCACGTACGGCAGCACGGTTGCGACGAACGCGCTGCTGCAGCGGCGTGGCGCGCGCGTCTGCCTCGTGGCGACGGCGGGGTTCGAGGACGTCGTCGAGATCGGCCGCCAAGCGCGCCCGGAGCTCTACGCGCTCGAGCCGCGGCGTCCGGCGCCGCTCGTCGCGCGCGTAGATCGGATTCCGGTGCGCGAGCGTGTCGACTTCGACGGTACGATTTCCGTTCCGCTGACGACACGCACGCTGCGCGAGCTGGTGCGCCGCGTACGCGCGCGGCGGCCGCAGGCGATCGCGGTAGCGCTGTTGCACGCGTACGCGACGCCGCGACACGAGCGCGCTGTCGGAGCGGCGCTGCGTGCGCTCGGCGTTCCGATCTCGCTCTCGCACGCGCTCGTCCGTGAGCCGCGCGAGTACGAACGCACGAGCACGGCCGTCGTCAATGCGTATGTCGCGCCGCTGATGGCGCGGCACCTCACGCGGCTCGCGGCCGCGAAACGCGGCGGCCGACTGCTCGTCATGCAATCGAACGGTGGCGCAGTGGCGCCGCGCCGGGCCGCGGCGGAGCCCGTGCGGACGGTTCTCTCGGGTCCCGCGGGAGGGGTCGTAGGCGCGGCGGGCGTGGCACGACGCGCCGGCGTGCGCCATGTCCTCACCCTCGACATGGGAGGAACGTCGACGGACGTCGCACTCGTCGACGGTGGGGTTCCACGCCGCAGCGAGTGGGAGCTGGACGGTATGGCGGTGCGAGTGCCGGTCGTCGACATTCATACCGTAGGCGCCGGCGGCGGCTCGCTCGCCCGCGTCGACGCCGGCGGCGTGCTCTGTGTCGGCCCGGAGAGCGCGGGCGCCGATCCCGGTCCCGCATGCTACGGGCGCGGGACGCGGCCGACGGTGACCGACGCCAACCTCGTTCTCGGACGCCTCGATCCGACATCGTTTCTCGGCGGCCGCATGCGGCTCGACGTCCGCCGCGCGCACGACGCCGTCGCGACTGTCGCGCAGCGCCTCGGCGTCGACGTCCTCGCCGCCGCCGAAGGCATCGTGCGCGTCGCCAACGCGGCGATGGCGCGCGCGTTGCGCGTCATCTCCGTCGAGCGCGGCCACGATCCGCGGCGCTTCGCGCTGCTCGCGTTCGGCGGCGCCGCCGGGGTACATGCGTGCGAGCTGGCCGCGGAGCTCGCGATCCGCGACGTCCTCGTGCCGTGCCACCCGGGTCTGCTCTCCGCGTTCGGCATGGCGACGGCCCCCATTGCGCGCGACCGTGTCGAGACCGTGCGCGCGATCGATCCCGACCCAGCGGCGCTGGCGCGGCGGCTCGACGCCCTCGCGGCCGGCGTGCGGGCGGAGCTCCGCGCCGACAGCGTTGGCGAGGGCCGTCTTCTCGCTTTCGGCTTTGCGCGTGTACGGTACGCGGGTCAGTCGCACGAGATCGAGATCCCGTTTGCTCGTGACTACCGGCGCCGCTTCGATGCCGCGCACGCGCGCTTCTACGGTCATGCGTCGCCGGCGCGACCGGTGGAAGTGATCGGCCTGCGGGTCACCGTCAGCGAGCGCGACGTTGCGTCTCGACCTCGGCGTCCCATGCGACGGCGACCGGTGTCGGCGCCGCTCTCGCACGAGAAGGTCGTGTGGCAACGGCGTCGGATGCGGTTCCCGCGCTACGCCCGCGATCTCCTACCGCCGGGTACGTTCCTCCGTGGTCCGGCGCTACTCCTCGAGTACAGCTCGACGATTCTCATTCCGCCCGGGTGGCGCGCGATCGTCGACGCGGAGTCCAACCTGAGGATCACGCGATGAGCGTGCGCGGGTTCGATGCGATCGCGCTCGCGGTGCTCCATCACCGACTCGCCGCGATCGCCGACGAGATGGGCGTCGTCCTCGGGCGCAGCGGCTTCTCTCCGAACATCAAGGAGCGGTACGACTTCTCATGCGCCGTCTTCGATCCCGCAGGACGAATGGTCGCCCACGCGGCCCACGTGCCGGTGCATCTCGGCTCGACGCCGCTGTCGGTGCGCGCGGCGCTCGCCGCTTTCCGCTTGGCGCAAGGAGACGTCGTCGTGCTGAACGACCCGTATGCGGGCGGCACCCACCTGCCGGACGTGACGCTCGTCGCGCCGGCGCACGACGCGCGCGGGCGGCTCCTCGGATTCGTCGCCGACCGTGCGCACCATGCCGACATCGGCGGCATGAGTCCCGGCTCGATGCCGCTCGCGCGCGAGATCCACCAAGAAGGATTTCGCATGCCGCCGGTGCGGCTCGTCCGGCGTGGCGTACTCGAGCGCGACATTCTCACGCTCTTTCTCGCCAACACGCGCGTGCCAGAGGAGCGTCGTGGCGATCTCGACGCGCAACGCGCCGCACTCGCGATCGGTGCCCGCCGCGTCCGCGATCTCGCGTCCACGTTCGGCGCGGCGCGTCTCCATCGCGGCATGGCGGCGCTGCAACGGTACACCGCGCGATTGATCGCGACGACGCTCCGTACGTTGCCTCCGGGGCGTTACACCGCGGTCGATGTCCTCGACGACGACGGTCTCGACGCGCGCGACGTTCCGATTCGCGTTGCGATCACGATCCGCGACGGGCGGGCGCTCGTCGATTTCACGGGCACAGCGCCGCAGGTGCAGGGAAGCCTGAACGCCAACTACGCGATCACGCTGTCGGCGGTGTTCTACGTCTTCACCGCCCTCGCACAGGACCCGATTCCGGCGAACGAAGGCTTGCTCGAGCGCATCCGGGTCGTCGCCCCCAGCGGGACCGTGGTGAACGCCGAGTTTCCCGCCGCCGTCGCCGGCGGCAACGTCGAGACCTCGCAACGCATCGTCGACGTCTTGTTACGCGCGCTCGCGAAGGCGGCGCCCGAACGGATTCCGGCTGCGAGCGCCGGATCGATGAACAACGTCGCGGTCGGCGGCTTCGACGACGTTCGCGGTCGCGCCTTCTCGTATTACGAGACGCTCGCGGGCGGTGCCGGCGGCGGGCCGAGCGGCAGCGGCGCGTCGGCGGTGCACACGCATATGACGAACACCCTCAACACACCCATCGAAGCGTTGGAGAGCTACTACCCGTTGCGCGTCGAGCGCTACGCGATCCGTCGGCGCAGCGGTGGCGGGGGTCGAAATCCGGGCGGCGATGGCATCGTCCGCGAGCTGCGGTTTCTCACCGACGCCGATCTGACGCTCCTGACCGAGCGCCGAAGACGAGGCCCGTACGGCCTCGCCGGCGGCGCGACGGGTAGCGCGGGCCGAAACTTCCTCGCCCACGCCGGCCGTTGGCGAGCGCTCCCCGGGAAGGTCAACGTGCGGGTGCGACGCGGAGACGTGCTGCGGATCGAGACGCCAGGAGGCGGTGGCTGGGGATCGCGGCCGCGGCGCTCACGACGGTCGTTGCGATAGGTTCTTGCTCACCGGCAGCCGCTCGTCAGCGGCCGATCTCTTCCGAACGAAGTTCCTCCCCCTGCCGGTGAGCAAGGTTGAAACGTTTTCTTGCGCCGACGCGACGAGATCGCGTCACGCGCGACTCAGGCAGCTTTGCTGCCAGCGATTTCTTCCAGACGTTTCTCGACGTGCGCCACGCGCTTCTTCAGCTTCTCGATTTCATCGCGCGTGGGAAGATTGAGGCTGCGCACGAGCGGCTCGAGACCTCGCTCCGCCTGCTTCTCGAGCGCGCTCACGATCTTTTGCCCGCGCTCCTCGATGTCCTTCACCGCACGCTCGGCGCGCCGCTGAATGTCGGCACGGAGCTTCTGCGCCTGCGCGAGGAGATCTCGGACCGCCTTTTCGCGATCCTTCCCGAGCAGGTCTCTGGCGTCCTTGCGGAACCTGCCGACGAGGCGCTCACCCTCTTTTTGCGCGCGCTGAATCGTGCTCTGCACCTGTTGCAACCGGGCGCGGAGGCCATCGGATTTCGTTTCGGCCATGTGGACTCACCCCTTTCAACTGCGAGAGTGAGTGCGATTTAACACGGCGCGTCAAGATTGTCAACTCTATGGCGTTCGCGTGCGAGTCACTCCCCCTCGACGAGGACGTCGACTTCTTCGGAGCCGCTGATGTTTTTGGAATCCTTCACCGTCAGCGTCGCCGTGTACTCGCCGGCCTTTTGATAAACGTGCGTTGGATTCGCCTCCGTCCCAGGCGCCGAGCCATCGCCGAAATCCCACTTGTAGGTGAGCGGCGGCGTGGCGTCCTCGACGGTGCTCGTGAACTTCACCGTGAGCGGCGGGGCGCCCTCGTCGGGATCGGCATCGAGATCGACGTATAGTTCGTCGACCTCTTCGCCCGACGCCTGCGGCTGCGGCGCGGCGGCGGGCACAGCGAGTTTGGCGGGCGTCGCCGTCGGCACAGCGGCGGCCTTGTGCTCGTCACGGGTACACGCCGCCAGCAGCACCATCAGTGCGAGAACGGTGAACACGGATGGAACGATTCGGATCATCAGGGTCCTCCTGTACGTTGGCCGCCAGTGCTTACCAAAGGGGGCCCAGGCAGGCAATGAGAGTGACGCGGTCGTTGCATCGCAACCGGAACCTTCCTAGTGTGCCGGACGCGTCCGGCGGGGACGTGACACGCGGCGCGTGTCGGAGGGGTGCGTCAGCTCATGCTGTACGGTCGTCGCAGCTTCAGTCGGTCCGACGAGCGCGCGTACGCGCGCAGCAACGCGGTCACGGCGATTCGTGTTCCGCCGAGCCCGCTCGTCCGCGTCCGTGTCGCGGCACTCGCGGGCGCCCTCGCGACCGAGGACCGACGGCGTGTCGAGGGCGTGAGTCAGCAGCTGGTCGACGTCTTCTGTGAGCTGCTGCGCGTTCCGCCGTTACGCGTCGAGGTCTGCGGCAAGCGTCCCACCAACCATTACGGCGAGCTGCACGGTCTCTACACGCCGGCCAACGGCAAGGCGACGCGCGATCGCGTGCAGGTCTGGATGCGGACCGCGCGCCGTCTCCAGGTCGTTGCCTTCAAGACGTTTCTGCGCACGCTGTTGCACGAGCTGTGTCACCATCTCGACTACGAGTACCTGAAGCTCGATCGGTCGTTTCACACCGAAGGATTCTATCGCCGCGAGAGCAGCCTCGTGTATGCCGCGCTGCCGAGGACGGCCGAACGGCCGACGCGCCCCCAGGCGGCGCCGCGGGAATCCCCGGCCGCACGCTTTCTCCGATTTGCGCGCTCCGTGACACATCCGGAGCCGAGCCCGTGAACGCGACGACGCTCGCCGGGCGGGTCTGCATCCTCGCCGGCGGAACGGGCGGCATCGGTGCCGTCGTCGCGCGCATGTTGCACGACGAAGGTGCGCCGCTCGTCCTCGGCTACCGCGCCGATCATGAGCGTGCAGAGCGCGTTGCCGCCGCGCTACGAACGAGCGGTACGGCGCCGGTGAGCGTCGTCGGCGGCGATCTGTGCGACGCGGCGACGCGACGCGCGCTCGTCGATGCCGCGCTCGCGCTCGGGCGGCCGTACGGCCTCGTCGTCCTCGCCGGCGATCCGGCGCGTCCGAAATCAGGCGCGCCCACGGCCGAAGAGATGCAGCGCTCGATGCAGGACAACTATCTCGGCCCGGTGCTCTTGGCGCGCGACTTCCGTCCCGCGCTCGGCGACGCGGGAGGTGCGATCGTCCTATTGTCGACGATGCAAGCCGTCGCCGCGTTCGAGGGAAGCCTCGCGTACGCGGTGCCGAAAGCGGCGCTCGTGCACGCGGCGCGTGTCCTGGCGAAGGAGTGGGGTGGTCGCGCCGACGTCCGCGTGAACGTCGTCGCCCCGGGGGTCACCGCGGCCGGCATGGCGGAGGCAAGCATCCGCGGCGGCAAGTACGATCGATACGTGAAGGGCGGGGTGATCTCGCGCTTCGGACGTCCCGAGGACGTCGCGCGGGCAATTCGCTTCTTTCTCGAACCGGACGGCTACGTGACGGGTCAGGTGCTCGTCGTCGACGGCGGGCTCACGTTACGGCGCGACGTTCTCGCGTCATGACCGGCCCGCGAGTGGCACCGATCAAGCAGTCGCGCTCTGCTCGCTCGCAACGAGTTCGATGTCCGTCGGAAACACGACTGTTGCCTGTCCGGTGTCCCAATCCACCATCACGAGCTCGCGGCCGAGGTTCTCCATCGCGTATCGGATGGTACCGAGAGTGAACCGATGGATGGCGCCGCCGGGATAGTGCACCTGGCGCACGACACGGCAGCGGGTCCCCGAGAAGATGCGATTGATCACGTGCGTGCCTCCCACCCACGGCCGATCGCAAATCCCATGCCGGAGAAAGTACCCTTTCGTTCGCGTGCCGCAGCAAAGAAAGTGTGGCAAATCTTACCAAGCGTGCGTCGCGGGAGTACCGAGTGCCGCGCGAGTGGACAGCGCTGCCCAGTAATTCATCGCGCAACTCCGTGCGCCGCGTCACCGGCGCGACGCGCAAGCTGTTGCTCCGCGCGTCATTTGAGCGCTCGTGACTGCTCCGGTAGGATGCCCTCATTGACGATGGTGAAGGCGATCTATCTCATCCGCCGGAAACCCGGCATGGCCGCGGCCGACTTTCACCGCTACTGGCGCGAGGTTCACGGAAGCATTGCGGCACGCATTCCGGGCATGCGTCGGTATGTGCAGTGCCATGCGATGGATGACACTGCTGAATACGACGGTGCCGCGGAGGCGTGGTTCGACGACATGGAAGCGGTGCGTCGCGCCGTGGCGTCGCCGGAGTACGCCGCCGCCCGCACCGACGAGGCCCGCTTCATCGACCTCGATCGCACGACTCTGATCTTCACCGAGGAGGTACCGATCGTTGCCTGATCCCGTGAAGGTCGCGGACGATCCGTTGGCGTGGATCCGCGAGCATTGGGCGCTCGTCGGCGGCATCGTGTTCGTCCTGCTCGTTCTCTGGGTGACGTCCGGGCAGTCGCACCGCGAGGCGGGACGATACGTGCTCGTCAAGGACGACGTTCCGTGCCAGTCGGCGACGGAATCGAACAACCGGCGGTGGTGCTACGTCGTGCTCGACACGCGGACCGGTAAGCTCGAGGAACGCGTCCGAAAGCTCGGGGGACACGACGCCGATTGACGCGCGTCTCGCGGCGGTCAGCCGCCTCGACGTTGACGCGCGTTTCGCGGCGGTGCGTCGGCTCACGTCGGTTGTCACCGCGCAGGAACGTGGCGCGTGCGAGACCTCTGTGGTACGAGGCGCTCATCACGGTCGCATAGCTCAGCTGGTTAGAGCGCCTGCCTCACATGCAGGAGGTCCCTGGTTCGAGTCCAGGTGCGACCATCGCTACGCCGGCATTTGCCCACCTCACGCAGCCGCCCCACAATCGATACGGTGGTGGCCATTCGCGCTCGCATCGTCGTGTGTTTCGCGGTCACGCATGCGCAGAACTTTCAACCGCGCGTAGACCCCGTCGCGGCTTCACGGCACTTTCGGGCGCCTCTTCGATGAGGTAGATCGCGGCGGGTCGATGATGGCGGGCGCGCGCGCGGGCGAGAATGGCCGAGAGCGGCTCCCCGCTTTTCTCACACCGCCCTTTCTGCGGACGATCGGCGCCGTCGCATTGGTTGCGCTCGTGGGCGAGGTGCTGCTGATGCCGCGCCTCGTGGGTCTCGACGCGGCACTCTGGCGGGCGATTCTCTACTGGCGGCAATGCGGCGTCGATCGCGCGGTCGACCACGTCGTCGAGCTCACGACGCGCGGTGCGATCGCCCTGTTGGTCGCGGCGGCGTTCTTGCGCGCGCGCATCGACGGCGTGCGGCGCGTGTGGCCGTCGGTTGCGGTGTGTCTCGTCGGCCTCTACGCCGGGAAGCTCTTGAAGAACGTGTTCATGCGCGAGCGCCCCAGCATGCTTCCGGGTCCGATCGTCGGCCACAGCTTTCCGAGCGCCCACGTCATGAACACGGCGCTCGCGGCGATCGCGGTCATCGCGCTCGCGGCGGCGTTCCGCCACCCGCGGCGGTGGTGGGCGGCGTCCTGCCTGATGGTGGCCATCATCTTCTTCGGACGGCTGCTGCTCGCGCACCATTGGATGCTCGATGCAATCGGCGGGCTGCTCGCGGCGGTCGCGCTGAACGGCCTCGCGCTGCCGGCGGTGCGCCGCCGACCACTCGTCGCGCCCGCGGCGCTCGCGGCCACGATCACTGCCGTCCTCGCGCTGGTGACGCGGGTACCGACGCTCAAGATCCCTTTGCCGTCGCCGCTCAGCGTCCACGAGCAGGACGGCGTCGAGGTGCAGATCGCCGACGCGCTCGCGACGGGCGCGCTCGAAGGCAGCTGGAATCGCTCCGCCGAGCATTTCCGGCGCGGCACGTTTCTTTGGCTGGACGGACCGGGCGTGGTCACGGTCACCGTGCCGGAGCTGCCGGCGCGCGGCGTCGACGATCCGGCCCTTCCGACAGCCACGCTCGCGTTCGCCGGACGTCCCGATCTGCGCGAACGCCGCTGTCTCTCGGCACGCGTGATGATCAATGGAGGGGAGCTGCCGCGGTTCGTGCCGTTCGTCGGCTGGCGAGAGTACCGGCTGCTCGTGCCGCGCAGGATGTTACGCGCGGGACGGAACGAGGTGCGATTCGAGATCACCGACGCTGCGGGAACGCCGTGGCGCTTCGCGCTGACGTACGTGCGCCTCGACCTCGATTGACGGTCAGCCGCCGGCGACCCGACGCGCCAGCGCGACTCCGGCGACACCGGCCGCGAGGCAGAGGACGAGCGTCGCGAGCACGTTCAACGCGGCGCGCATCCAGGCGCCTTCCTCGAGATAGCGCAGCGTCTCGTAGTTGAACGTCGAGTACGTCGTGAAGCCACCCATGACTCCCGTTGCCAGCGTGAGGCGCAGCGTCGGCGACAAGAGATCCGTCGTGAGCCCGATGTGCATGATCGTGCCGAGGAGCAGCGATCCGATCACGTTCACCGCGAGCGTGCCGTAGGGAAAGTCGGCTCCGAGGAGGGCGAGCGCCCAACCCGACACCAGGAAGCGCGCCCCGGTACCGATCGCGCCGCCGAGGCAGACGAGGAGGAAACGCGTCACCTCGCAGGTCCGATCGTCACGGCCGGCGAGCGTAGCATCCTCGACGGCGCGTGCTCCAGCGGAGCGGCGCATCTGTGCTCGTCGTCGCCGCGGCACACGCCGCCTTGACTATGACGCGTACGCGCGCGAGGCGACACACATGCGCGTGGCGATCACCGGCGCGACGGGATTCATCGGGCGCCGCCTCGTCGACCGCCTGCTGGCGGACGGTCGTGACGTCGTCGCGCTCACGCGCGACGCGACGCGCGCCCAAGCCGCGCTGCTACCCGCGTGCCGCGCCGTCCGTTGGGATCCGGACGCGGGCGCCGTCGATTCCGCGGCGCTGCGCGAGATCGACGCGGTCGTGCATCTGGCGGGCGAAAGCGTCGCCGGCGGGCGGTGGACGGCGGCGCGCAAGCGTGCGATCCGCGATTCGCGCGTCCTCGGCACGCGCGCGCTCGTGCGTGCGCTCGGCGAGTTGCCCGCGGCGACGCGGCCGCGCGCGCTCATCGCCGCGTCGGCGATCGGCATCTACGGGGATCGCGGCGACGTCGAGCTCGACGAGACCGCGCTGCCGGGCGACGACTTCCTCGCCGAGGTGTGCAGCGCATGGGAGGCGGCGACGCGCGCCGCCGCCGACCTCGGCATCCGCATCGCGATCGTGCGCATCGGCATCGTGCTCGGACGCGACGGCGGTGCGCTCGGCAAGATGTTGCCGCTCTTTCGACGCGGCCTCGGCGGCCGGCTCGGCAGCGGACGACAATGGATGAGCTGGATCCACGTCGACGATCTCGTTGCGCTGTTCGTGCGCGCGCTCGACGACGCGAACGTTGCGGGCGTGCTGAACGGCGCCGCGCCGCGGCCGGTCACGAACGCCGACTTCACGCGCACGCTCGCGACCGCGCTCGCGCGACCCGCGATCTTTCCGGCTCCGGCGTTCGCGCTGCGGCTCGCGCTCGGCGAGATGGCGACGCTCCTTCTCGCCAGTCAGCGCGTCGTGCCGCGGGCCGCGCTTGCTCGCGAATTTCGCTTCGGTCACTCGGAGCTCGCGACCGCCCTCGCCGATCTCCTTCACCCGCATAGGTGATTCCAAGATTTTTCTGCCCCCCCTGGCGCAGAACGAGCCCTTCTGGACAATAAGGGGAAAGGAGAACTTCCGATGGTGGCAGCGCCGGAGAACACGCACATGCAAAAGATCGGAGTGCTGATCGTCAGCGGAGACAGTGCGGCGCGTGCGGCGCTGCGCGAGTTCTTCACGAGCCGTCAGACGGAGATTTGGGAGTCCGAGAGCGCGACGCGCGGTCTCGCCGTGCTGCACCGTCGGCCTGTCGACCTCGTCGTCGTCGGACCGGACGTGTTGCGCGAAAGCGGCGTCGTCGCCGGCGTGCGTTCGTTCGACGATGAGATCGAGGTGATCGCGATCGTCGACAACGCCGAGCGCGGCCGGGCGGCGCTCGCGGAAGGCGCGTACGACTTCTTTCTCGAGCCCGTCGACTTCGAGCGCTTCGACGTCGTCCTGCGTCACATCAGCGACGCAGCCGAGGCGCGCGAGCACAGCAGCCTGCTGGCGCAGCAAGTGGAGCGTCCGGCGCGGCTCGGCCGTCTCGTCTCGCAGAGCCCGCGGATGATCGCGCTCTTCACGGCTGCGCGGCGTCTCGCGCGCTACGAGACCCCGATGCTGATCGCGGGCGAGGCGGGAACCGGCAAGGAGAGCTTGGCGCGTGCCATCCACGAGCTCGCCCGCGGCTCGACGCCCTTCGTCGCGATCGAGGCGACGGCGACGACCGTCGAGTCGTTCGATCGCGCCGTCGCCGAGGCGGCCGGCGGCACGCTGTACGTCGACGACGTGCTGGCGCTCGCGCCGCAGGTATCGGCGGCGCTCGTCGCGCTGCTCGATTCGGGTACGCGCGAGCAGAAGGGGGCGCCGCGCGTGATCGCCGCCTGCCGCGAAGACGGGGGCCGTCGTTGCAGCCCGGGTACGTTGCAAGAGGATTTGTATCTGCGACTCTCCTCTGCGCTCCTCAACGTACCGCCGCTCCGCGAGCGTCCGGAGGACGTCCTGCCGATCGCCTACGAGATCCTCCACGGCAGCGGCACGGGCGACGGCGTGCGCCTCGGTCGCGGTGTCGCCGAGGCACTGACGCGTCACGAGTGGCCGGGGAACATCGACGAGCTGCGCGCCACACTCGAGGCTGCGCAAGTAACCGCGCAAGGTCGCCCGATCGAGTCGCGCGATCTGCCGCCGGCGTTTCGTCACGGCGAGCCCGAGGTCGAAGAGACGGTGGGCGGCGCGAGCCGACGCCTCTCCGACATCGAGGCGTCGCAT